>JAICSX010000012.1 GCA_025936675.1 Sphingomonas sp. | reverse complement strand
GGCGATCGCCAATGGAAACGGCTACTCCGGCGATCCTGTGAAGCTGCGCTGGCAGAGGGAGACCCGAGCCGACCCCGACCGACTCTTCGCGTTCGCAACGGACCTGATCCGAGCCAAGCTCAATTCCAGCCTGCAAACACTGGAAGAGCAGGTGCCCAGCTCGGCGGCTCGCGATGTCGCCGTTTCGAAAGCTAGGAGTGCCGTTGAACGCTTAGCGAGTCAGTCGTTCGAAGACATGAATGATATCTTTGCAATCGAGGGTGAGTGCGCCTCGGCGTATTTTGCGGCTTGGCGTGGTGTGAAATTGCGTTGGACGGGATTGTCACGGCGCCCCGTTCCCGACAGCTGGTTTGCTTATTCGGGACGCGCCTCATTCGCTAATGGCGGGCGGAAAGAGAACCGCGATGCGTCGCATCCAGTGAATGCGATCCTCAACTACGCTTATGCTGTGAAGCTTTCGGCATTGCAGATGCAAAGCATCGCCGACGGCTACGACCCGACGATCGGGATTATGCATGTCAGTGTGCCCGGCAAGCCCGCGTTCCTCCTTGATTTGATCGAACCCGAGCGGCCGAAAGTCGACGCAGAGGTGCTACGGTTCATTCGGCAACAGCCGCTTGCGGCGGTCGATTTCATTATGCGCCCAAATGGCTCTTGCCGCTTATCGCCCCAATTGGCTCGAACTGTTGCGACACTTGTACTGACGGGATCATGAGGGCGCTCAGGGAGGTCGCATGGTTGCGAAAAAAACGCGGCGCAAACGCCGACCGGTTGAAGAGTGGGGCAGCTTCCTCTTCGCAATCGAAAAGGTCCATTCTCACTACAGCTTTGGCGACGGCTGGCGGTTGGATCGCACCGCGTTCTCGGAACATTTCCACCCGGAGGTGGACGCCACCTGTCTGGCCCCAGAGAAGTTCAAAGGTCGAACGACCAGGTTCACCCTCATCGGCGATCGGCCAAACGAGCGCGATCTTTGGTTGCAAACATATGCTCTCGATAAGCACAAAGCTGGCGTGGGCACGCTCACGTTCCGAGGCGATCGATCCGAATACCTCGGCTCAGTACCGTTCGATGCGCTGTGGAACGTCGTCGCCACGATGCTAACTGGCGGCCTCAAATTCATCCATTTGCACGGGGCGGCGATGAAGAGCGGTAGTGCGAGGATCAAATCAATCGGATTCTATGAAGAATTCGACATGGACAATGCGTAACTTTCCATTCGCGCCGCTGGTGAGCCGATGGCGGGTTTCGACCCATTACAAACATTAGGGCAGTGTCCGCCTTCGACCCGTTTTGGCGCACACTTAGTCCGCCGAATTGATGCAAGGTTCTTGGAAATAAAGCGTATAGTGGCCTCTCCGCGTTTTTGACCGGCCATTTCGGGCCAGTCCAACGCCCGGCGTTTCTGCCGAGCCAGTCGCAGTCCCGCGACGATCTCGGTCTCCGAAGGCCTTGGCCATGGAATTTATTACGCCCCTACGCCCCGACGCCGCCGCCAGCCTTGCGCTGGCCTTGATAACCTCGTCCCAGGCACCGTTGTTGGTGCTTGACGACCGGTTTGTCGTCATTAGCGGCAGCGCATCATTCTGCAGCGCCTTCGGGATTGATCCCAATACCATCGAAGGCATTGCGCTGGCAAAAATCGGTAACGGTGAGTGGGACGTTCCCCAGCTCCATTCGCTGCTTCGGGCGACCTTGGCCAGTAATGCGGCAGTCGACTCCTATGAAATGAACCTGGTTCGCGACGGGCATGAGACGGCCTGCGTGTCGATAAATGCGCAACGCCTCGACCTTGGTGGCGGCCGACAGCCCATGATTGCATTGACGGTCACGGATATCACGTCGGCTCGACTGGCAGCGAAATTGAAGGACGAGCTGGTTCAGGAGAAACAGGTTCTACTCCGGGAACTCCAGCATCGCGTTGCCAACAGCCTTCAGATCATCGCGAGCGTGCTCATGCAGAGCGCCCGCCGGGTTCAGTCCGAAGAAACCCGCACCCACCTCTACAGCGCCCACAACCGGGTCATGTCGATCGCAACGCTGCAAAAGCAGCTGGCTATAACCTCGAATGAAGAGGTTGAGCTCCGCCCCTACCTCAAGGAGCTGTGCGCTAGCATCGGGGCTTCGATGATCGACGATGATGGGCGTATTTCGCTGTCCTCGACTGCCGATGACAGCAAGGCGACTGCCAACGTATCGGTCAGCCTCGGACTAATTGTCACGGAACTGGTCATCAACGCGCTCAAGCATGCCTTCCCGGACCCGAGCCAGAACGGCTCGGTCACGGTTGACTATGCTGCGAACGGAAAAGGATGGGCGCTTAGCGTCGAGGACGACGGAGTTGGCATTGATGGGGGCGATGGCTCAGGAACGCCAGGCCTTGGTACTGGCATCGTGGATGCCCTCGCTAAACAACTCGGTGCAACCGTCACGACCAGCGACAGCCAACCGGGCACCAAAGTCTCGGTCGAGCATCCTTAAGGTACTGCGCTGGCCAGAACGGCGGCTTTCCACCTATTGCAGACACTGAGTGTGGTCAGCCGAAGCTAATCGAGCCGATATCACTATACCCCGGTCGCGGGCGTTAGGCTCCGTTCCTCACCAACTGCGCTTTATACGCCTGGATCGCGCTTTCATTGCGCTTTGCCTTCATCTGCTGCTTCAGCGACCCCAGGAACTCCTGCGCATAATCGCCAGACGCTGCCTGATTGAGCTGCTGCTGGACCTGCGCGATGAGGCCAGGCTGGCTTACCGCATTGCCCGGCGTGATCTTGTTCGTTTTGACGACGAAGAACCCGCCGCCCTGCGGATTGGGCGCCATCTTGCTCTTCCCCGCGCCGGTGGCGAACAGCAGCTGCAGGGCCGGCACGGGCTGGCCTTGCGCGTTCGATATCTGGATCCGACGCGCGGTAATCGGCCGCGGAGCGGGAATCGCCGTCCCCGCAGCCTTGATAGCATCCGTGAGCGATGTACCACCGGATGCTCGTTCAGCAATCTGCTCGGCTGCGGCGCGTGCGCGCTGCATCGCCTGGTCGTTGACCCAATCGCCTGCGACCTGGTCTTTGATCGATGCGAGCGGGGCAGGCGCGCTTTGAACGACCTGTGCCGGGGAGACGATTGCATAGCCCTGGTCTTTGCCGAGCGCGACGACTTCGGGTTCGTCACTCGGCTCGAGCGCAAAGCCGCTTTTCAGGACCGGCTGCAGTTCAGGCGGTAGCTTGTAGCTCGCATCGGTCCTTGATGTGCCGTTTGCGGTGATCAGCGGAGTCGTAGTCACCGGCAGCGTCGCGGCGGCCACGGCCTCGGCGAAGTTGCTGCCCCCGTCGAGCGCATCCTGAACCTTGGCGATCGTGTCCTCGATCGCGCCCTTGCGTTTGTCCGCGTTGAGCTTGGCGGCGATCTCCGTCTTAGCCTGGTCGAGCGTCTTGCCAGTCACTTTCTTGGCCGATTCGACCTTTACGACCGCCCACCCGAATTGTGTCTGGATCGGGCCGACCACGGATCCTGCCGGCGCCGCGAAAACAGCGGCCGCTGCACTGTCGCCGGCGACTCCGGCATAGGCCTGCTGACTCTGGTCGTTCAGCGTCGTCACCGCTGCCTTCGATCCTGCAGGAGCGGCGGCGGCAGCAAGCGTTGCTCCGCCTTTGGCTCGCCCGGCGATGGCGTTGGCGGTCGCCTGGTCGGGCACGACGACCTGGCTCAACGAGCGGGTCTCGCTCGGCGCGTAAGTCGCTTTGTTGGCGTTGTAATAATCGGCGATTTCCTTGTCGGTTGCCGAGATGTTCGCGACCTGCTCAGGTCCGATCCGTGCAATCCGGAGCACGCGTTGCTCCGGGATCATGTAGCGGGCTTTGTTGGCCGCATAATATTGCTGCACCTGCGCGTCGGTCGGCGTCAGTCCTGCCTTGAATACATCCATCGGTACGATCGCCGCGTCGCCTTCCCGCTCTTCGAGAAGCATCGAGGCATATTGGCTTGCGAGGCTCAGCGGCACGCGCGCATTCGCCGCGATCGGAGTCAGGATCAGCCGCTGTAGCAGGTCACCGCCAATGATCTGCCGGACTTCGGCGTCAGACAGGCGCTGCTGCTGCAGGAACTGCTGATAGGATTGCTCGCTGAATTGGCCGTTGAGCCCCTTTGTCGCTGGGATCTGCGCGATCTCGCCATCGACCAGCCGCTTCGAAAGCGGAAAATGAAATTTGTCGGCGAACGCGAACAAGGTGCTCTGGTCAATCAGTGCTCCAAGCACCGCGTTGAAATCGCCGATGATCGTCGAATAATCGGCCGTCGGGTTCTGCTGCCGCACCTGCTGCAGCCGCCGCTGCATGGCATCGCTCATCTGCGGCTCGGTGACTTCCTGGTCGCCCACCTTCGCGAGCGTCGTGCTGCCCATTCCGAAACCAGTCTGGCCTGTGCCGAAATTCGAGAGATCGGCGAGAGCGAACCCGGCGAGGATGGCAAGTCCAATCGCGGCAATGACCCAGGTTCCGATCTTGGATTTGGAAATTTTGCGAAAGAAGGAAAGCATCGGGTTCCCGGTGCGGATGGAAGTTGGGCGCTGCTTTAGGGGTGAGGCTGGCGTGCATCAAGCGCCGCGGCTACGGCCAGACTGACGAGGGGAGAGGGTTAAGAGTCGATGGCGTTGAGAAAGCTCGTTGCGGGCAACTGGAAGATGCACGGCCTTTCTGCGGATCTCGATGAGGTCCGGGCAATCGCCGGTGCCGCGGCGGATTACCCAAGTGTCGATGTCGCGCTTTGCGTCCCGGCGAGCTTGATCGAGCGTGCAGCTCGCGCGGTGCCGGGATTCGCGATTGGTGGGCAGGACGTTCATGGTGCAGAGAAGGGCGCCCATACGGGCTGCACGTCGGCGCACATGCTGCTAGATGCCGGCGCAACCTTGACCATCGTTGGCCATTCGGAGCGGCGCGATGCGCAGCGTGAGAGCGATTCCGAGGTAAAAGCCAAGGCCGAGGCGGCCCTGGCGGCGGGTCTCAGGGTGATTCTCTGCGTCGGCGAAGAAATCCAGCAGCGGGAGAGCGGGTCGGCTCTTGAGACGGTGATGAACCAGCTGAAACGTTCCCTGCCAGGAACACTTGGCGCGGCCGAGCTGGCGATCGCGTATGAGCCGATCTGGGCAATCGGGACCGGCAAGATCCCGACAAGCACGGAAATCCGCGAAATGCACGCAGCAATCCGCTCGAACCTGTCTGACCGCTTTGGCGAGGAAGGGCGGCAGATCCGCATTCTTTACGGCGGGTCCGTCAAGGCTTCCAACGCAGTGGAAATTTTCTCGATCGGCGACGTCGACGGAGCTTTGGTCGGCGGCGCAAGCCTCAAGGCAACCGACTTCGTGCCAATTGTCGCCGCGGCTGCTGAGCGCTAGCTGTTCAGTTCACAATCAGCCTCGGTTTGCTAAGGTAGGACCCTAACCAAAGGTAGGGAAATGATGCGACTTCAAACTGTAACGAATTCAGCAATTGCACTTGCCCTCGCGGTTGTCGCCGCTCCAGCACTGGGCCAGGCCGTCGGCATGCAGGTCGTCGACACGAGCGGCGCTCCGGTCGGGACGGTGACCGCGATCAGGGGCGACAATGTCCAGATCAAGACCGACAAGCATGACGCCTTGCTCCCGAAGGCGAGCTTCCGCGTCGACCAGGGCAAGCTGATTTTCGGCATGACCCAGGCCCAGCTCGACACGCAGGTCGAGGCGGCCGCCGCCGCGAGCCAGAAGGCGATCGTCGCCGGCGCAACGGTCAACGGCTCAGCCGGGACGGCCATCGGAAAGATCGACGCGGTCGACAATGGTCAGGTCACGATGACGCTCACGTCGGGGAAGCGCATTGCCGTTCCGATCACTGGTCTTCGCGGAAATGCGGACGGTACCGTGACGATCGGCTACACCGCCGACCAGATCGAGGCTCTGACCAGCGGCAGCGGCGGAACACCCGCAAGCACCGCTCCAGGCGGCTCGACGGCGGGCAAGTAGCCGCGGTTGAAAGGGGGCGTGGCGCTCGCTAAGTGCGCCGCGCACCTTCGAAAGTCCGCTTTATGTTCGCATTCCTTCTGATCGTTCAGGCGCTTATCGCCATCAGCCTCATCACCGTCATCCTGATGCAGCGGTCGGAAGGCGGCGGCCTCGGCGTCGGCGGGAGCTCGTCGGGCTTCATGACGGCGCGCGGCGCGGCCGATTTCCTGACGCGCGCGACTTCTGTGCTCGGCGGCCTGTTCATCGTGCTTTCGATCGTCATGGCTGCGATCGCCGGTGCAACCCGCACGCCGGCCAAGATCGATACCTCGCTGGCCGGCAAGCTTGCGACTTCGCAGCAGCAGCAACAGAAGCCGCAGCCTGCGCAGACGCAACCCAGCCCCGCGACCGCTCCGACGCAGAATCAGCAGGCGCCGGCAGTTCCGCTCGCTCAATAAGCTTTCAAGAAAACTTTTTTCACGCTGCGGCTTGCGCGCGGAGCAACTCTCCCCCTAAGCCTCGAATCCCATGGCGCGGTTCATTTTTGTCACCGGCGGCGTGGTCTCATCGCTTGGAAAAGGCCTCCTTTCGGCGTCTCTCGGGGCGCTCCTCCAGGCGCGCGGCTATAAGGTCCGAATCCGGAAGTTCGATCCCTATCTGAACGTGGATCCGGGGACGATGTCCCCGTACCAGCATGGCGAAGTCTATGTCACCGACGACGGGGCGGAGACCGATCTCGACCTCGGTCACTACGAGCGGTTCACGGGCGTCTCATCCCGGCAGTCCGACAACATCACGACGGGCCGCATCTATCGCGACATCATCATGAAGGAGCGGCGCGGCGACTATCTCGGCGCCACCGTCCAGGTGATCCCGCACGTCACCAACGCGATCAAGGAGTTCGCGGTCTCAGACACCGACAGCTGCGATTTCGTGATCTGCGAGATCGGCGGCACCGTCGGCGACATCGAGAGCCTGCCATTCATCGAGGCAATTCGTCAGTTGCGGAACGACCTCGGTCGCGACCAGACGGTCAGCGTGCATACCACTTTGGTGCCGTGGATCGCAGCAGCGGGCGAGCTCAAGACCAAGCCGACCCAGCAGTCGGTCCGTGAGCTGTCGAGCCTCGGAGTGCAGCCCGAGGTGCTGCTCTGCCGCTCGGACCGGCCTTTGCCGGAGGCCGAGCGCGAGAAGATCGCGCTCTTCTGTAACGTAAGGAAGTCGGCAGTCATCCCCGCTCTCGATGCGCGGAACATTTATGACGTGCCGCTGCAATACCACGCGGCGGGGCTGGACGACGAAGTCCTGAACGCATTCGGGATCAAGGACGCGCCCGCACCCGATCTCGAGCGCTGGCGCGAGATCATGGACCGCATCGATCATTATGAGAGCGAGGTGACGATCGGCGTGGTCGGTAAATATGTCGGCCTTCCCGACGCCTATAAGAGCCTAAGAGAAGCGCTCGTCCACGGCGGCATTGCCAATCGCGCGAAGGTCAAGATCGAGTGGATCGATGCGGAGATCTTCGAGCATCCAGACGCCGAGATCGCGGCCGAGCTCGAGCCGCTCCACGGCATCCTGGTGCCGGGAGGCTTCGGCGAACGGGGCAGCGAGGGAAAGATTGCCTCCGTCAAATTTGCTCGTGAGCGCGAAATCCCCTTCTTCGGCATTTGCCTCGGGATGCAGATGGCGTGCATCGAAGCGGCGCGGAACCAGGCCGGAATCTCGCAAGCCTCGACCACCGAGTTCGGAGAAACGTCGGAGCCCGTGGTCGGCATGATCACCGAGTGGATGAGCGAGGAAGGGCTTCAGAAGCGCGCCGCCGGCGGCGATCTCGGCGGTACGATGCGCCTCGGCGCCTATCCCGCGAAGCTCGACGGCAATAGCGTCGTCCGTTCGATCTACGGCACTGACAACATCAGCGAGCGGCACCGGCACCGTTATGAGGTCAACGTCCACTATCGTGACGCGCTCGAAGGTGCGGGCCTGATTTTCTCTGGCATGTCGCCGGACGACCAGCTCCCGGAGATCGTGGAACGGCCCGACCATCCGTGGTTCATCGGCGTCCAGTTCCATCCCGAGCTCAAGAGCCGACCCTTCGAGCCGCATCCCTTGTTTGCGGGCTTCATCGAAGCCGCGATGAAGCAATCTCGACTGGTGTAATCCTCGCGAGCGGAACACGCATCAAGCTCGCCCGTTACGCGTCCGTTCCGTGACTATAACGAGGAAGGCAGCCAATGCTTCTCACCATCGCCATCATCCTGCTCATCCTGTGGGCGCTCGGATTCTTTGCATTCCACGTGGCCGGCGGGCTGATCCACATCCTGCTCGTCATCGGCATCATCGTGCTCATCTGGAATTTCGTCGCGGGACGGCGCGCAGTTTAAGCGCGAATTTCTCGCCGTTGCGGGGCGTCACATGCGCCCCTAAATGCGGCTGATGAGCAACAGCATTTCAACGCGCGTGGCCGTGCTTGGCTCTGGGCCGGCAGGCTTCACGGCCGCTATCTATGCCGCGCGCGCGGGGCTTTCGCCGATCGTCATCCAGGGCATCCAGCCGGGCGGGCAGCTCACCACCACGACGGATGTCGAGAACTATCCTGGCTTCCGTGACGTCATCCAGGGACCCTGGCTGATGGAGGAAATGCAGGCGCAGGCCGAGCATGTCGGGACCAAGGTCATCTGGGACCATATCAGCGCCGTAGATCTCTCGCGGCGGCCGTTCCGTCTAACGGGTGATAGCGGCGCTCAATATTTCGCCGATGCTCTGGTGATTGCGACGGGTGCACAGGCGCGGTGGCTCGGGCTTCCGTCCGAGGAGCACATGAAGGGCAGGGGCGCCTCGGCGTGCGCGACCTGCGACGGCTTTTTCTATAGGGGCAAGAAGGTCGCGGTGATCGGCGGCGGCAATACCGCGGTGGAGGAAGCGCTCTACCTCACCAACCACAGCCATGACGTCACCCTGATTCATCGTCGGGATTCGCTCCGCGCCGAGAAGATCCTTCAGGACCGGCTCTTCGCGAACGAGAAGATCAACGTGATCTGGGACAGCGAAGTCGTCGAGTTCGTCGGCGGCGGCGAGCCGGAGGCGCTCGTCGGGCTCGACCTCAAGAACAAGCGGACCGGCGAGACCAGCCGGATCAATGTCGAAGGCGCGTTCGTCGCTATCGGTCACCAGCCCGCAACGGAGCTGTTCAAGGGGCAGCTCGAGCTCGATTCCGATGGCTACATCAAGGTTGAAACCGGGACGACGCGGACCAGCATCGAAGGCGTGTTCGCCTGCGGCGACGTAATGGACAAGATCTATCGCCAGGCCGTGACGGCCGCCGGAACCGGCTGCATGGCCGCGCTCGATGCGGAGAAATTCCTTGCGGCTCAGGAATATGAGGCGATAGCCGCCGAATGATCGCGCGCAGGGCAGTCCGGGGCGACTGCCCGAGCACGACCACGCGAAGCGAGAGGGGGACTCGCCAGTGAAGCCGACCGGACCGATCCCGCCCTATTTCGAGGCCGCTGCAGACGGGCAGCTGCTGATCGGGGGCGCTCGTGCGGATGAGCTTGTCGGCGAAGCCGGTGGAACACCGCTGTTCGTCTATGACAACAATATCGTCGGCGGGAATATCGCTGCCCTCAAGGCTGCGATGCCCGACGGGCTGGCAATTTATTATTCTGTCAGCGCAAACCCGTACGAGCCGTTGCTCAACTTCCTTGGAAGATATGTCGACGGATTCCGCGTTGTCTCGCGCGGCGAGCTCGAGCATTTGAAGCGCGCCGGCCTAGCGGGCATTGGAATGACCTTTGCCGGTCCTGGAAAGAGGGACGACGAGCTCGAGCTCGGCATATCCGCGGGCGCGACCATCAGTGTCGAGAGCGAGGGCGAAGCTGAGAGGGCGATTCGCGCGGGTGAGCGCGTGGGTATGGCCCCGCGACTGGCAGTGCGGGTGAATCCGCCTTTCTCGATCGACAATCGGGGATTCACTCCGGGGGCGCGGCCCACGCCATTCGGTATCGATGCAGAACGCGTTCCGGCGGTCGTCAAAGGATTGATCGACGCCGGCGTCGACTGGCGCGGGCTCCACATCTTCGCCGCGGCCCAATCGCTCGAGGAACCGGCCCTGATCGAAGCGCACAAGGCGATCATCTCCTGCGCCGGCGATATCTCCGATGCGCTTGGCATTCCGGTGCCTGAGCTTAACCTCGGCGGCGGCTTCGACGTGCCTTATTTCGCCGGCGAGAAGCCGATCGATCTCTATCGGGTCGCGAAGGCGCTTCACGAAACCCTTTGCGACGGGCCTGAATTGCTCGCGACCACCAGGCTGTCGCTCGAGCTAGGCCGCTGGCTGGTCGCCGAATGCGGAGTCTATTTGACCCGGATCCTCGATCGGACGGAGAGCTGTGGAGAGACGTTCCTGACGACCGACGGCGGCGGTCACCACCTCCTCAACGCGACAGGCTGCCTCCTCGAGCGCAGCCATGCCAACTTCCCGATCGCCGCAGCAAACCACTTCGGAGCACCCGCCGAAGAGCAGGTGACGGTCAGCGGCTGCCTCGCCACTCCTTTCGACGTGTTCGGAGACCAGGTGATGCTGCCGCGAAGCGAGGTCGGCGACCTCATCGCCATCTTCTGCGCCGGCGCCTACGGGCTCAGCGCAAGCCCGCAATCCTGGGAGAGCCGCCCGCCGGCGCGGGAGATGCTCGTCTAGGGGTAGATCGCCTCGACGAAATAAAGGCCGTGCGGCGGCGCATTGAATCCAAGAGCGGCTCGGTCGCGTGATTCGAGCGCTTTGCGCATGTCGTCAGGCGTCCACTGACCCCGACCCACCATTGCGAGGCAACCGACCATCGAACGCACCTGGTGGTGAAGGAAGCTGCGCGCCGCGGCGGTGACGTGGATCTCCTCGCCAACCCGGCTCACGTCGAGCCGGTCGAGCGTCTTCACCGGGCTGTCCGACTGGCATTGCGCGGACCGGAAGGTGGTGAAGTCATGACGGCCAATGAGGTGAGAAGCCCCCTCGAGCATGGCATCGACATCGAGCGGCACGGGAATGTGCCAAACGCGCGCGGCGTCGAGCGCCGGCGGGGCCCGGCGGCTGAGGATCCGGTACAGATAACGCCGGCCGATGCAGGAAAAGCGCGCGTGCCAGTGGTCGGCAACAGGCTCGATCTCCAGGACCGATATTGGACGAGGCCGGACCAGCGCGTTCAGCCCCTCTCGCAGGCGATGTCCCGTCAGCTCGCGCCCTATGTCCACATGGGCACTCATCGCCAGCGCATGGACGCCGGCGTCGGTTCGGCCAGCGGCCGTGAATACCGCCTGCTGGCCGGTCATCTTGTGCAGCGCTGCCTCGAGCGTCTGCTGAACCGAGGGGCCATGCTCCTGCCGCTGCCAGCCCATGAACGGGCCGCCGTCATATTCGATCGTCAGCCGCCAGCGGGTCACTTCAGGATCGTTCCCTTGGGGATCGGGAATCCGCGGAGAAGTTCGCCGGGCGTCATCGGCGCCCGTCCTGCACGCTGCACCTTAAGCGGCCGAATGTATCCCGAACCGCACGCCACGCTGAGGCAATCGTCGAGTACTTGGCCGGGGACGCCGGAGGCCTCGTCTCCGGCCAGAGCCTCCAGCAGCTTCATCCGTTCGCCGTTCACTTCGAACCAGGCGCCGGGAGACGGGCTGAAGGCACGAACTTGCCGCTCGATTTCCGCAGCGGCCTTCGACCAGTCGATCCGCGCCTCGGCCTTGTCGATCTTCGAGGCGTAGGTCACGCCTTCGGCCGGCTGAGCCTGCGCCGGAGTCGGGTTGTCGAGCCATTCGACGAGTGCGGCGGCCCCGAGATTGGCAAGCTCTTCCGTGACTTGTCCGGCGTTCTTCTCTCGAATGTCCAACTCGCGCTTGAGCAGTATAGGGCCGGTATCGAGGCCTTCTTCCATCCGCATGATCGTCACGCCGGTAACCTCATCTCCGGCGAGAATGGCACGCTGGATCGGCGCCGCGCCGCGCCAGCGGGGAAGGAGGGACGCATGGACGTTGATGCACCCCTGCTTCGGCGCGTCGAGGATCGGCTTGGGCAGGATGAGTCCATAGGCAGCGACCACCGCGAGATCGGCATTCAGTGCGCGAAACCGCTCCTGCTCCTCCTCGTTTCGAAGGCTCCTCGGAGGCCGCACCTCGATGCCTAGCGCCTCCGCGCGCTCATGAACCGCCGTCTTGCGTTCGCCCTTGCCGCGTCCGGCTGGCCGTGGCGGCTGGGTGTAGACGCAGACGACCTCCCGCCCGCTTGCCACCAGGGCATCGAGGTTTGGCACCGCGAACTCGGGCGATCCCATGAAGATGATCCGCATGGCTCCCGTCATTGCGAGGAGCGAAGCGACGAAGCAATCCAGTTTACGACGCTGGATTGCTTCGCTCCGCTCGCAATGACAGAGGGCGGTTATGGCCTCTCAGGAGATAGAAGCACTCTCGCAAGCGCTGGCGCGCTTGCCGGGCCTTGGGCCGCGCTCGGCCCGGCGCGCAGTGCTTCACCTGATGAAGAAGCGGGAGACCGCGCTTCAGCCTTTGCTCGCAGCGCTCACGCAGGTCGCAGACAGGCTCTCGACCTGCTCGACCTGCGGCAATGTCGATACCTCCGACCCGTGCAGCATCTGCCGCGACCCGCGCCGGGACGAAAAGATGCTGTGCGTTGTCGAGGAGGTCGCAGACCTCTGGGCACTGGACCGGTCGCGGCTGTTCCCCGGCCGCTATCATGTGCTCGGCGGCCGACTGTCGGCGCTCGAAGGTGTTCGGCCCGAGGATCTCAGCATCGACCAGCTCGTCCGCCGCGTCTCGGGCGGCGGCATCGACGAGGTCGTGCTGGCGATGAACGCCACGCTCGAGGGCCAGACCACGGCCCACTATCTCGCCGAGCGGCTGGAGACTTTTCCCATTCGTCTCAGCCAGTTGGCGCACGGACTTCCGGTCGGAGGCGAGCTCGACTATCTCGACGAAGGAACGCTCGCGCAGGCGCTTCGAGCGAGGCGCCCGATTGCTTGAACCCCCTGAAGTGAAAGACTAAATCCACCTCATGGCCATTCGCCGCATCTATGAGACGCCCGATCCTGTCCTCCGGCAAATTTCCAAGCCGGTGGAGACGTTCGACACCGAGCTGAGGACGCTCGTCGCGGACATGTTCGAGACGATGTACGACGCGCCGGGCATCGGCCTTGCCGCGGTCCAGGTCGGAGTGCCGATCCGCCTGCTCGTCATCGACCTTCAGGAGCCGGTGGATCCGGAAGATCCCGAGGCGGGCACGATCAAGGACCCCAGGGTCTTCATCAACCCGGAGATCCTGTGGCACTCGGACACCGAGGTGCCTTACACCGAAGGCTGTCTTTCGGTGCCCGAGCAATATGCCGAGGTGCTTCGCCCCGATAAGATCCGCGCCCGCTGGCAGGACGAGAAGGGCAAGACCTACGAGGAGGAGATCGAGGGCCTGCTGGCCGTCTGCCTGCAGCACGAGATGGACCATCTGAACGGCGTCCTGTTCATCGATCACCTCTCGCGCCTGAAGCGCGACATGGTCTTAAAGAAGTTGGCCAAATGGCGGAAAGAACAAGCACTCAAGGCGGCTTGATGGACCAAGCTGCCGACTGCTTGTCATCAAACAGCTGCCTGAATGGCGGCTACTCGCCGCAATAGATCAACCCCGTCGGCGGAAGAGCATTCGATTCCACCAGCATCGCCCCGGCCGATTCCGCGAAGCGCAGCCGGATGAGATCGTTGTGCACCGGTTCCTCTGTCGGGCACGTCGCGGCGATGTCATAGCCGCCGGGCGCTTTATTCACCTTGTAGATGCTGCACTTCGGAGCGCCTGCGCCGCTGAGCGACTTCTCTGTGAAGATCCACGGCTTCGTTGTGCATTCGCCCTGGTTCGCCGCCCATGTGCCGACGAAACGCAGCGCCGCGTTGGCCGGCGGAAGCTTTGCCGCTGAATTTGCCTCCGCCTTGTTCGTTTCGGGTCCAGCCTCCGCGGACACCTTCTGATTGGCGGTGGCCTGGTTTTCGGGCGGCCCTTGCCTGTGACCGCACGCGGCCAGCGCCAGCGCCAGCACGACAGGCCAGCGCATCACGCGGGCTCCATCACCGACGAAGCCGCATTGCGGCAGTCCTCGGCGCATTCGCGGCACATCTGCGCGCAGAGCTTGCAATGCTCATGGTCCATGCGTTCGCATTCCGCGGCGCAAAGATCGCAGGCGCGGGCGCAGAGCTCGAGCATCTCGCGCACGATCTGGTCGTTGTCGCCCGATTGGCGCAGCGCGACGTTGCATGTCGCATCGCAGATATCCGCGCAATCGCAGCACAGTCGGACGCACTGGTCCATGTCGACTGCTTCGGCGACGCAGGCGTCGGAGCAACTCCGGCACATCTTGGCGCAATACATCATGTGGTGGACGGCATCGCCGAGCGGCTGGTTGACGTGCCCGTGAACGTTCGGGTGAAGTGCGATCATTTTGCGGATGGACATGGCTTTCTCCTCGCTCCCTTTCCGCTAACGTTCCGCTTGAGAGTCGGCTCCAACAAGCCTATCGTTCTCATTCTGTTCCACGGGGGTAACGGTCATGGATTCGACCGTCATAGCATTTGTTCTTCTTGCGCTCATCGTCGGTGCGGCGCTGGGGTGGCTGTGGGCGAGCCGAGAGGCCGCGGGAGCGAAGCAGACCGTCGAAAATCTGCGGCTCCAGCTCGACGGGGTCGTAAAGGAGCGGGACGCAAACCGCGGCGCGGTCAGCGAGCTCGCGGCGCTGAAAGCCGCGCAGGAGGAGCGCGAAAAAGCGTTTGCCCAGCAGATCGAGGCCTTGAAGGATGCGAAAGAGAGCCTCTCCGCGCAGTTCCACGAAATTGCGAACAAGCTGCTGGGCGATGCGCGCAAGAGCTTCCTCGATCAGGCCGGGGAAAAGTTCACGCAGGCGGTTTCTCCCGTCGAGACTTTGCTCAAGACCTATCAGGAGAAGCTCCAGACGATCGAGAAGGAGCGGGTCGACCATTATGCCGGCATCCGCGAAGTGGTCGAGCAGGTGAAGCTCGGGCAGGGGCAGGTCCGCGATGAGACTCGCCACCTCGTCAACGCGCTTCGCGCGTCGCCGAAGGCGCGCGGACGCTGGGGCGAGCAGAGCCTTCGCAACGTCCTCGAGCAGGCCGGCCTTACCGAGCATGTCGATTTCCAGACCGAAGTTTCGGTCGATACCGACGACGGACGGCTGCGGCCCGATGTGATCGTCTCGCTGCCGGGCGGTCGCAAGCTGGTGATCGACGCCAAATGCTCGCTCAACGCCTATCTCGATGCCTGCGAGGAGGTCGACGATGAGAAGCGCGAAGCTTGCTTCCGCGCCCACGTCGCGTCGATGCGCAATCATGCTCAGCAGCTTGGCTCAAAGGCCTACTGGGCGCAGTTCGGTGACGCCGCCGATTATGTGATCATGTACATTCCGGGCGAGCATTTCCTCGCCGCCGCGCTGGAGCAGGACCCGGCCCTGTGGGACTGGGCGTTCCAACGGCGTGTGCTGCTGGCGACGCCCACCAACCTGGTCGCCATCGCCAAGACCGTGGCGAGCATCTGGCGCCAAGAGCGTCTAGCCGAGGCAGCGCAGGAAATCGCTAATCTCGGCAAGGAGTTGCATTCGCGGCTTGCTACCATGAATGAACATATGGCGCGGGTCGGCAAGAACCTCGCGACCGCCAACAGCGCATACAACCAGATGGTCGGCAGCTACGAGAGCCAGGTGCTCACCCAGGCGAAGCGGTTCGAATCGCTCGGCGCCGGAAGCGCAAAGACTCTCGATACTCCGCCGATGGTCGAAATCGCGCCTCGTCCGCTGACCAAGCTCGCGGCGACACCGTCGAACGATGACCCGCCGCAAGTCGCCGCCGAATAGGAACCTTGCAAAATAGGGTTTCGACTGCTGCCGTGGCCAGGGCTCTTTGACGCGTTGATCAAGAACTGCTGATCGAGCTTCCGGCGCGACTTAAGTTCACTGCAAAAGCGCTGCTCTCCGTGAACTTAATGAACTTAAAGGCCGCCACAGCCGTCGAATCTCTTCCCGTCGACTGTGACCTGAACCTTGTCCGGGTAGACGCGGTCGCTCATTCCGTCGCTGCACCGGATATGGACGATGTTCACGTCGATTCGTGAGGTCCGGTAGATCTCGCCGGCAATGCCGATGATCACCTTTGGCACCGGCTGCCTAATCGGCTGCGCGTCGGGCTGCGTAAAAGTGACGTCATGCTCGTCGATGAGCAGGTTCCAGAACGGCTCGGTGCCGAGCGCGTGATAGGGCGGCGGCGGAGGTGCTGGCAGTGGCGCACAGGCGCCGATCGTTCCGGCCAGTAGAATCGTGAGTGCTTGTTTGGTCATCAGCGCCAGCTCGCCTTGATTGCAAAGGCCATGACTGCGGTGGCCATGGCCGCGTTGAGGCTGTCGGCACGCCCCGCCATCGGGATTTTGACCAGGAGGTCGCATTCGGCCTCGTAATCGGCGGGAAGACCCTGCTGCTCGTTGCCGATTAGCAGGAAGCAGGGCGTGCAGTACTCGGCGTCGAGATAGTCGTCTGTCGCTTTGAGGCTCGTCCCGACGAGTTGGCCTTCACTGGCGCGAAGCCAGGCCATGAACTCGCTCCAGCGCGCTGTCGCGACCGGCTGAGTGAAGATCGCACCCATCGAGGCACGAACTGCCTCGACCGAGAAAGGATCGGCACAATCATCGATCAGGATCAATCCGCCGGCGCCGACGGCGTCCCCGGTCCTGAGTATCGTCCCGATATTGCCGGGGTCGCGGAGCGCCTGGGCAACGATCCACAGCGGTGCCTTGGCTCGATCGATCGCTTCGAGCGAGGTCTCCGGCTGCCGGTAGGCACCGAGCAGCATCTGCGGATTGTCCTTGCCGCTCATCTTGGAAAGGATGTCCGCAGTCGTTTCGATCGCGTCCCCGCCGGCCGCTTCCGTCGCCGCGATGATCTCGGCAGCCAGCGGATGCTTGGCGCCCTCTGGCGAAAAGGCGATGATTTCAGGAAGCAGGCCGCTGTCGCGCGCCTCGGTCAGTATCCTGAGGCCCTCGGCGAGGAAAAGCCCCTCCGCACGCCGCCCCTTCTTGTCTCGAAGCGAGCGCAGCAGCTTGACGGTGGAATTGGAAAAGGCGGTGACCTGGCGAACCATCAGACTTCGCCGAACCGCTCCTCGACGAGCTGGACAAGCGTCGCCAGCGCTTCATCCGCACGGTCGCCCTCGACATGAATGACGATCGAATCGCCTTTGGCCGCGCCGAGCATCATCAGGCCCATGATCGACGTCCCGCAGACCCGGTGGCCGTCCTTCTCGACTTCCACCTTGGCGTCGATCTGGCTCGCGACGTTGACGAACTTGGCGCTTGCGCGGGCGTGGAGGCCGCGCTGGTTGTCGATCAGGACCTCGCGGCTGACCGCCGTCAAGCAGCGGCCTCGCCGAGGATCTCGCTTGCGACTGAGATATATTTGCGGCCAGCCTCGCGCGCAGCGGCAACAGCCGCGTGGACTGGCATCACCTTGCGTGCTCCCTCGAGGCGGATGAGCATCGGGAGGTTTACGCCCGCAATGACCTCGATGTTCTCGCTCTTCATGAGGCTGATCGCGAGGTTCGACGGCGTTCCGCCGAAGAGGTCGGTGAGGATGATCACGCCCTGGCCCTGCTCGACCTTGCCGATCGCCTTGGCGATGTCCTTGCGGCGGCGTTCCATGTCGTCGTCGGGGCCGATGCAGATCGCTTCAATCGCTTCCTGCGGACCGACCACATGTTCCATTGCAGTGACGAATGCGGCCGCGAGGCGGCCGTGGGTCACCAGCACTAATCCAATCATCGATTCAACTCGTCCTCGCTCGCCGGAGCGCGCCCGGGATGCCGCTCAATCGTGTCCCTCGGCGGCGAAGCCAGATCACGGTGACGGACATTCGGTGCAAATCCGGCACGACGCAACCGTTCCGCCATCTCGACAGCCGCGGCAACCGACCGGTGCCGCCCTCCAGTACATCCAAATGCGACGGTCACGTAACTTTTGCCCGCGGCCCAGTAGCGGGGAATCCAGTCGATGAGAAGCGATTCGATACGGTCCATCGTCTCGCCCCACACCGGCTCCTGTTCCAGAAAGGAACGGACCGGCTGGTCGGCGCCGGTCAACGGGCGAAGCTCTTCCACCCAGTGCGGGTTGGGGATGAACCGCAGGTCGAAGACCAGGTCCGCGGTTCGCGAAATCCCGCGGGCAAAGGAGAAGGAGGAGATGGTCAGGACTGGCTGGTCGGCATCGCCGCCGAACCTTCGCCGGAGCTCGTCGCGAAGCTCGGCGGGCGAGAGGTCGGTGGTGTCGATGAGGCTGTCGGACGCGCTCCGAAGCGCCCAGGTGAACTGGCGCTCGCGGGCAATCCCGTCCTCCGGCGGTCGGTCGGGAGCGAGCGGGTGAAGGCGGCGGGTCTCGTCATAACGGCGGATCAGCTCCCCGCCCGAGCAATCGAGGTAGAGGATCTCGGGCTCGACGCCCTCGACGGCATGGAAAGTATCCCCGAGCGTCTCGGGGTCGAAGCCGCGGCTTCGGACATCCATTCCCACCGCCGCATTCGTCGCCCGGCACTGGTCGCGCCCATGGACGAACTCCACGAGCAGGTCGGCGGGGAGATTGTCCACTGTATCCCAGCCCATGTCCTCGAGCGCGTCGAGCACGGTCGACTTGCCCGCACCAGACATGCCGGTCACGAGCAGCAGGCGGGGAAGGGGCCGGCGGGAATTCACCGCCGCGAGTCCTAAAGCTTGAGGCCCATTCGGTCGAGGGCGAGTGCGACCTTTGCCGCCGCCGACGCAGTCATCGCATCGATGCTGATCAGCGGAAGCCTGACGCCGAGCAGCGGCCGCTCCCGGCTGTCGTCGGGAATCCGTTGGATGTCGCTGGTCAGTTCTACGAGGAGCGCGACTGGCACATTTTCCGTCTGTTCCATGTCAACGATGCCAAGTCCACGTACCTCGAGCTTGCCGGCGATCGTCGGTGGTGCCGAAGCGACCAGCAGGTTGCCATCCTTCTTGACGATCGTCTGATCGTCGCTGACGAGCGTGAAACCGCGCTCGAGCAACCGAAGCGCGAGATCAGATTTGCCGGAGCCTGACGGGCCCGTGATCAGCACCGCGCGGCCGTTGCTGGCGACGGTGCTGGCATGGATGGTTTCGGCCGAAAGCCGCGGACCGCGGGTGGGGCTAAGCTGGTTCATTCGCGGTCAGCTGCCGGAAGCCGGATGGTAAAGCGGGCGCCCGATGGAGCATCATCGCGATCCTGCACGTCAATCTCCCCGTCATGGCCATTCACGATGGCCTGAGCGATCGCCAGGCCAAGACCGGAATGGCGGCCGAAATTCTCGCCTTCGGGCCGTACTGAATGGAAGCGGTTAAAAATCGCCTCACGAGCCTCCGGCGGGACGCCAGGTCCTTCGTCGTCGACGCGGATCCTCACTTCGTCTCCGACGCGGGCGACGGCGATCTCGACCAGGCCGCCGGGAGGTGAAAAGCTCACCGCATTGTCGATGATTGCGTTGATTGCCCGGGCGAGCCGGTCTGGCTTGCCCATCACCGCCGCCGTGTCCTTTCGTGGTCTTGCGAAGGCCAGCCGCGCGTCGCCCGTCTCGCGCCGCGTCTCCCAGCTGTGGACGAGCTGCTCGATCAACGCGCCGAGATCGACGCGCTCGAACTGCGCCCGCGCCAGTTCCGCGTCCGTGCGCGCGGCCTCGCTGATGTCGCTGATCAGCCGGTCGAGGCGCTTCACGTCCTCGCGAACGATCTTGCGAAGTTTATCGCGTAGCTCCGGGTCTTCAACCCGGTCGAGCCCGTCGACGGCTGATCGGAGGGAGGCAAGTGGGTTCTTTAGCTCGTGCGTCACGTCCGCAGCGAAGGCTTCGATATTGTCGATCCGGTGGCGAAGCGACTGGCTCATGTCTGACACCGCCCGCGCGAGGAGCCCGATCTCATCGCTCCGTGACGGCAAGCGCGGCACATTCACCTCCCGCGATCTGCCGAGTCTTACGCGATGCGCCGCAAGCGCCAGCCTCCTCAGCGGCCGAACGATCGTCCGCGCCAGGAACAGCGACAAGAGCACCGAAAACATGACGAGGACTGCCATGGCGGCGACGATGATCGCCCGCTGCCGGTGCACCGTTCGGGTGAACGCACGGTCGTTGTCGGTGTTGAGCAGCACCCCACCTTCGAGCGGCACGGCGGCAGAAATCACCGGTGTGAGGTCCGGCGCATTGCGGACGGCAGTCGCGGTCTTCCCTGTCTCCCTGGCGCGGACTGCTTCAGGCCAGTAACGTAGCTCGTCGACGGGCGGTTCGACGAACTGGTCGAGATGCTTGGCGCCGACGAGGAAGTTGAAGCCACGGTCGAGCGCACGCGCAACTTCCTTCGTCCAGCCCTGCGTGCTCGGATCCTTGAGCTCGTACGTTGGGCCAGTGAGATGCCAACTGTCGGCAATCAGCCGCCCGTCAGGTCCGAACAGCCGCATCCGGCTTTCCGTCGCCTTGGTGACCTTGGCGAGGATCGCTTCGCGGTCTTCCGGCCCAGCGGCCTCGATCGCGAGCGCGGTAGCCGTCGCTTCGATCCGCGTCTGGCGCACGCGCTCCCTGCTGAGGTGATTGCGGAAGACGTCGAGATACAAGGTGCTGAGCGCGACCAGCAGCACGGTGATGAGGTTCAGAGTCAGGATGCGGTGCGCCAGGGTCCAGCGACCGGACCACTTCAGGCGGAGATCCCGCTCCTCGTTATTGCTCGTCAAATCGATAGCCGACGCCATAGAGGGTCTCGATTGAGTCGAACTCCGGATCAACCGCCCGAAACTTTCTTCGAATGCGCTTGATGTGGCTGTCGATGGTGCGGTCGTCGACATAGATGTCGTCGTTATAGGCGACGTCGAGCAACTGGTTGCGCGATTTGACCACCCCCGGACGCTGTGCCAGCGCCTCGAGGATCAGGAACTCGGTGACGGTGAGACTGACGTCGCGGCCGCTCCACTGTACCTTGTGACGCGCCGGATCCATGACGAGACGCCCGCGTTCGATCCGCGCCGGCTCCGGCTCTCCATCGGTCGCGACTGCTTCGCCGCGTTCGAGCTCCTGTCGTCGGAGTATGGCCCGAATTCGCGCGATTAACAGCCGCTGAGAGAAGGGTTTGGAGATATAATCGTCTGCGCCCATGGCGAGACCGAGTGCCTCGTCCAGCTCGTCGTCCTTGGAGGTCAGGAAGATCACGGGAAGCGAGCTGAACTCGCGAACTCGGCGCAAGAGCTCCATCCCGTCCAGCGACGGCATCTTGATGTCGAATACGCCAAGGTCGGGCGGATTGTCGGCGAGCGCTTTCAGCGCAAGCTGCGGATCGGAATAGACCCGCGTGACGAAACCTTCCTGCTGGAGGGCGATCGAGACCGACGTCAGGATGTTGCGGTCGTCGTCGACCAGGGCGATCACTTGGCTCATCCGTGCCTCAGCCGATGGACCCAGCTGCGATAGCCATAGGCTGGAATGCAAACAAGCGGAGCGGCATTTTCGCGCTCTGATCGAGCGAATGTTCGAATGCGGGACATTGTTAGCGCTACCGCATGCTTGATCGATGGTTTGAAGCGCTATGTTGTTTTGACCACGTCAGATTTTCGGGGTTATAGGCGCGTTTACGCATACGTATGCGGCGGCAGCCCACCGGTCGCCGCCGCTTTGACCATTCAGGAAGGACAATCTCGACGTGAGTGACCGCGTTCCCAGCAGCGGACTTGAGGCGCAAGGTATCGCAACAGGCGCCGAAATCTTCTGGAATTTCACGACCGCGCCGCTTGTCGAGCATGCCGTCCGCCGGGGCGAAGGCCTGCTTGCGAAGGAAGGCCCGCTGGTCGTGCGCACGGGCAAGCACACTGGCCGGAGCGCGCAGGACAAGTTCACGGTCAAGGACGCGCTCACGGAGAACGTCATCTGGTGGAACAACGGCAACAAGCCGATGGACCCGGAGGCATTCGACCGGCTTCACGACGATTTCCTCCTCGCGCTCGCCGACAAGGAGCAGCTCTACGTTGCGGATCTCTACGGCGGCTCGCAGCCCGAGCATCGCGTCCGTGTCCGAGTGATTAACGAGCTTGCGTGGCATAACCTCTTCATCCGTACCTTGCTCGTTCGCCCCGAGACAGACGAGCTGCCCGGATTCAAGCCGGAATATACGATCATCGACCTGCCGAGCTTCCGCGCCGATCCGAAGCGCCATGGCTCGCGCAGCGAGACGGTGGTCGCGGTCAACTTCTCGAAGAAGCTGATCCTGATCGGCGGCACGGCCTACGCGGGCGAGATGAAGAAGTCCGTGTTTGGGCTCCTGAACTTCATCCTGCCGCCGCAGGGCATCATGCCAATGCATTGCTCGGCGAACATCGGTCCCGAGGGCGACACCGCGATTTTCTTCGGGCTCAGCGGCACCGGCAAGACGACTTTGTCCGCCGATCCCAATCGCACGCTGATTGGCGACGACGAGCATGGCTGGTCTGACACGGCGGTATTCAACTTCGAGGGCGGTTGCTACGCCAAGATGATCCGCCTCTCGGCCGAATCTGAACCCGAGATCTATGCAACTACCAAGCGGTTCGGAACGGTGCTGGAAAATGTCGTGATCGACCTCGAGACCCGCGAGCTCGATCTCGATGACGCCAAGTTCGCTGAGAACAGCCGTGGGGCTTACCCGATCGATTTCATTCCGAACTCGTCGGAAAGGAACATGGGTCCGCTGCCCAAGAACGTTGTCATGCTGACGGCGGACGCGTTCGGCGTGCTTCCCCCGATCGCCAAGCTGACGCCCGACCAGGCGATGTACCACTTCCTTTCGGGGTACACGGCGAAGGTCGCGGGGACGGAGATCGGCGTCACCGAGCCGCAAGCGACCTTCTCCACCTGCTTCGGTGCGCCGTTCATGCCGCGCCATCCGTCGATCTACGGCAATCTGCTCAAGAAGCGGATCGCCAAGGGCGGCGTCGACTGCTGGCTGGTCAACACTGGCTGGACTGGCGGGAAATACGGCGTCGGAAAGCGCATGCCGATCAAGGAGACGCGCGCGCTCCTGAACGCGGCGCTCGACGGCAGTCTCAAGAACGTCGAGTTCCGCAAGGACCCGAACTTTGGCTTCGAGGTGCCGGTGTCGGTGCCCGGTGTCGACAGCAAGCTGCTCGATCCTCGCAGTACTTGGTCGGACCCGGTCGAATATGACGCAATGGCGGCGAAGCTCGTCGACCTCTTCGTCGAGAATTTCGCGCAGTTCGCTGACCAGGTGGACGAGGGGGTCCGGCAAGCGGCGCCCAAGACGGCGCAGCAACAAGTTCAACAAAGCGCCAGCCGAGCCACAGCCGCTTAGACGCCCGGTCGCCGATCGGGCCATGAAGGACCCGATCGATGACCGAATACCAACCGAGACTCTTTGAAAGCGACACCGGGGTCGAGCGCGTCGGCGAAGGATTGCTGACGCGTACTTTGCCCCGAGCCGAATGGACCCACGAAGCGCATCTCGCCGCGACGACCTATCTCTTGCTGAAGCATCCGGAGATCGACCTCGACAGGGAGCTGTCCGGCCTAATCCGCCGTTACAACGAGAGCGTCGGCGGCGTGAACAGCGACAGCGAAGGCTATCACGAGACGATTACCCGCGTCTTCCTGCGCGGCGTTCGGGTGTTCTTGGAGGAAGCGGACAGGAGCGAACCGCTGCACGAACTTGTCAACGAGCTTCTACTGTCGCCCATGGGCAAAAGGGACTGGCCGTTTCGCTTCTATTCTCGCGAGCTGCTGTTTTCCGTCGAGGCACGGCGCAAATTCGTTGAGCCGGATCTGCGGGCGCTTCCCTGACGCGGCCGTTCGGGGCAGGAAAGGCCGATGGTCCAACGTTCCGCTTCGCTTCTCGGTCTTTTGCTGATTGCCGCAGCGCCGTTCGAGCCGCCGCACGTCGGTACTAGAGCAATCTATCGTCATGCGTCGCTGATAGACGGCACCGGCCGAGCGCTTGAGCGCGACATGGCGGTGATCACCGATGGCGAACAAATTTCCGCGGTAGTTCCCGACGGGCAGCTGACGCCGGCACAGCTCCAGGGCGCCAGGCAGGTCGAGCTCACCGGCAAATATCTGCTGCCGGGTCTTATCGATTCTCACCAGCATCTGGCCACTCCACCGGACCGCCCCGAGGCTGAAGCGCGGCTAAGGCGCGACATCTACAGCGGCATCACCGCCACTCGCGACATGGCCGATGATCTTCGGCAGATGGCTGACATAACGCGCGCTGCGCGTGTCGGCGAAATGCCATCGCCGGACATCGCTTATGCTGCGCTGATGGCGGGCCCAAGCTTCTTCGATGACCCGCGAACCCAGGCGATCGCGCAGGGGGCGGTGGCCGGGAAGGTCCCGTGGGAACAGGCGATCGACGCTTCGACCGAGATGCCGCTTGCTGTCGCTCGAGCTAAGGGCACCTATGCGACGGCGGTGAAGATCTACGCCAACTTGCCGGGCGATCTCGTCGCGAAGATCACGCGGGAGGCGCATCGGCAAGGCATGCGCGTCTGGGCGCACGGCATGGTCTTCCCGGCGACTCCCTTCGAGGTGGTCGATGCGGGCGTCGATACGGTCTCGCACACCTGCTACCTCGCCTACCAGGCGATGGCGAAGCGGCCGGACTCCTATCAGCATCGCTTCCCCGTCGATGCTGCGATGTTCGAGCACGACAATCCCGCCATGCAGGAACTGTTCGCCGACATGGCGCGCCGTGGGACGATCCTCGACGCGACGCTTCACGTCTATCGCGAAGTCGAAGCAGCGGCGCGAAAGCAGAACAAGCCACCTCTGTGCACCCTCGTGCTGGCCGGTAAACTGACGAACCAGGCGTATCGAGCAGGTGTACAAATCTCGAGTGGGACCGACGGCGACACGCCGCTTAGTGAATCCTGGCCATCCTTGCTCGACGAGCTTCAGCTGCTTCACCATTCAGCAGGGCTTCCACCGATGGCGGTGATTCAGGCGGCAACGTTGACCGGCGCAAAGGCGATCGGCGCCGACAAGGAGATGGGAAGCATCGAGACCGGCAAGTTGGCGAATATGATCGTGTTGTCGAAAAACCCGCTGGACGATGTCGCAAACTTCCGTTCCGTTGTGATGACGGTGAAGCGCGGGCGCGCTTTCTTGCGATCGGATTATGGTTCGACTGCAGCACCTGGGACTTGAGGCCAAGGAGGGGGAATTCAATGCATATGATTTTGCGCGCTGGTGCAGCTCTTTTGGCGTTGGGCGCGCTTCCCTCTGCAGTCACTGCCACCCCCGCTAAAGCGGCTGCGACCAATTCCGCGGATTCACGGCTGAAGGCAATTTACGAGGCCTATGCCGACTGGACCGAGAAGGAAGCTGGCGAGTTCGACAACAAGCGCGGGGAGCGGGAGCGCGCCGGTTATCTCCCCCATGTCGACGAGCCGACGCAGCTGCGCCGTGCTGCTCACCTGAAAGATGTGCTCGCGCAACTGAACGATATTCCGACCGCGCGGCTGTCCTCGGACGAGCAGGTTAACGCCGCCGTCCTTCGCACAGTGCTCGAAGCGGATATCGCGGACTACCAGTTCCGCACCTGGGAAATGCCCTTCAACAGCGACAGCTCGTTCTGGACCTATCTCGACGCGCAGCAGCCGTTCACGGATGCGGACGGATACCGCCGCTACATCGCACGACTGAGGAACATTCCCGCCTATTTTGACGAGCAGATCGTCAACATGCGCGCAGGCCTGGCGCGCGGCTTCAGCGTTCCGAAAGCGACGCTCAACGGACGCGACAAGTCGGTCGCGGCATTCATTGTCGACGATCCGGAGAAGAGTAGCTTCTACAAGGCTTTCGACAATATCCCGTCGAACATTCCCGCTTCCGAGCAGCAGGCGCTCAAGGCCGAGGGACGCGCTGCGATCGAGCAGTCGGTGATGCCGGCCTATCGTAAGCTGCTCACGTTCATTCGCGACGAATATATTCCGCACACGCGCACGACGACTGCAGCGCACGACCTACCCAACGGAGATGCCTTCTACCGCGCCCAGGTGCGTGAGTTCACGACCACCGACATGACTCCGCAGCAGATTCACCAGGTTGGCTTGCAGGAAGTCGCCCGGATCCAGGCCGAGATGGACAAGACCATGCGCGACAGCGGGTTCAAGGGCACGATGCCCGAGTTCCTGCACTTCCTGAAGACAGACCCGCGGTTCGTCGCGAAGACACCTGACGAGTTGCTTGGCGTCTCATCCTACGTCGCCAAGCGCGTCGATGGGGTGATCGGCCAGCATTTCGGGTTTCTGCCCCGGGGACGGTTCGGCATCATTCCCGTGCCGCCGGCGCTTGCGCCCTTTTATACCTCGGGTCGTGGCGGCCGCGAGAATTGCATGATGAACACCTACGACCTGCCGGTTCGCCCGCTGTATAACATTCCGGTGCTGACGCTCCACGAATGCGAGCCCGGTCACAGTTTTCAGCAGGCGATCTCGGTTGAGCAGAAGGCGCTGCCGAAGTTCCGGCGCAACCTCTATTTCTCGGGGATGGGCGAGGGCTGGGGACTCTACAGCGAATGGCTCGGCGACGAATTAGGGATTTACCGCACGCCTTATGAAAAGTTCGGCCAGGAAAGCTACGACATGTGGCGGGCCTGCCGGCTGGTGATCGACACGGGCATCCATCAGTACGGCTGGTCGCGGCAACAAGCGATCGATTACCTCGCCAGCCACACGGCGCTGAGCCAGCACGAGGTCGAGACCGAGGTCGACCGCTACATCAGCTGGCCGGGCCAGGCGCTCGCCTACAAGCTCGGCGAGCTTACGATTCTTCGCCTGAGGCATGAGGCTGAGACGACGCTTGGGTCGAAGTTCGACGAGCGGAACTTTCACGACACGATTCTTGCGCTGGGTTCAGTGCCGCTGAACGTCCTCGAGACCCAGATGCATGCGTGGATTCGGGCGCAGTCGGCTAAGCCGGCGGAAGGACGTGCTCCGGCTCAACCTTGAGGCAGTTGCCGTCGACGTCGACGATGCGCACCCGCTCGCCCACTGCTGCGGGGCCGCCACGAGCCGACCATTCGCTGTCGCCGACGCGGACCCGGCCGTTATGTGAATCGATCGGCTGGGTTGCGACGACCACCTTGCCCAGCAGCCGTTTTCCGCGGTCATTGAGCAAGGGATCGGCCGAATAATCGTACCGCATGGAATAAGCCGTGCGGCCGCCGATCCGCACGGCAAGAAAGGCGAGTACGGCGAAGATCGCAAGCTGCAGCGCTACGCTAAACGGCAGAAGGAGCGATGCCACTCCTGTCGCGATCGCCGCGCCGCCAATGAAGACTAGCGAGAATCCAGGCGCGATGAGCTCGGCGATGAGCAGTACGATGCCGCCGATCAGCCATAGCCACGCAGGATCGATGGGAAGTCCGCTCATTCGCCCGCTTTGGGAACGCTCGCAGCAGGTTTCGCCCTGACCACTGCCGGACTCGGCGCAATCCCTCCGATCGCTTCCTTCGCGAGCTCCCCGATCCCGCCGAGCGTGCCGATCAGCTGGGTTGCCTCGACCGGGAAGAGGATTGTCTTGGCATTGGGCGAGCGCGCGAATTCGGCGACGGCTTCGACATATTTTTGGGCGACGAAATAGTTGATCGCCTGGGCGCTTCCGCCCTCGATCGCGTCGCTCACCGCCTTGGTCGCCGTAGCCTCGGCCTGTGCGGCACGCTCACGCGCTTCGGCCTCGCGGAACGCGGCTTCGCGCGATCCTTCGGCCGAGAGGATCGCCGCTTGTTTCTCCCCCTCCGCCTTGAGGATTGCGGATTGGCGCGAGCCCTCGGCCTCGAGGATCACGGCGCGCTTCTCGCGCTCGGCCTTCATCTGCCGGGTCATTGCATTCACAATATCCTGCGGCGGACGGATGTCGCGGAGCTCGACACGCGTGATCTTCACGCCCCAAGATTCCGTGGCCTGGTCGACCACCGAAAGCAGCTTGACGTTAATCTCGTCGCGTCTGGATAGCGTCTCATCAAGATCCATCGACCCCATCACGGTTCTGAGGTTCGTCGTAGAAAGAGCGGTGATGGCACTATAAAGATCATAGACCTCGTACGCGGCCTTGGCGGCGTCGAGCACCTGGAAGAAGACCACGCCATCGACCGCGACCATCGCGTTGTCCTTGGTGATGATCTCCTGACCCGGGATTTCCAGCACCTGCTCCATCATGTTGATCCGCCGGCCGACTCGGTAGAAGAATGGCGTCACGTAATTGAATCCGGGCTCGGCCACCCGCACGAAGCGTCCGAAATGTTCGATCGTGTAGCGGTAGCCCTGGCGCACGATCTTCACGCCGGTCATCACGTAAATCAGCACAAGGACCGCAACGGCGGCCATGAACATGGTCAGCATTTCTCTTCCCCGATTTCCCCGGTTAAGAGCATGATGCGACGGTGATGATGGAAGCGGAAGCAAAAAACGACACGAACATCGATCTGTTCGCCGTGCGGTCGCTGCTTTTCTTGCCGGCGTCAAACCCGCGGGCGATCGCCAAAGCCCGGGAGGCGGGCGCGGACCTTGTCATCCTCGACCTCGAAGATGCGGTGAAGTCCGAGGTCAAGTCTGCTGCACGTGACGCGGCCGTAGAAGCCGTGGCGGATCCCTGGCTCGTTCCTGTAGCGATCCGGATCAACGGAGTGGGGACCGAGTGGCACTCGCTCGACCTCGATGCCGTCGCCCGGTCAAAGGCCGACTTCGTCGTCGTGCCCCGGGCCATCTCGGCTCATCTGGTCCATGACGTCGCGGAGACCGTTGCTAGGCCGGTGCTGGCAATGATCGAGACCGCTGCCGGAGTTCTAGCCGCCCCCGAGATCGCGAGAGAATGCGCCGGCCTCATCGCGGGGACTAACGATCTTCGAGCCGACCTGCGGCTGCCGCTCGATGCGACGCGCGAGCCTATCTCGGCGTCGCTCCAGCTGATCGTGCTGGCCGCGCGCGCAGCGGGCATCGCGGCGTTCGACGGGGTCTTCAACGGCCTCGACGATCCCCCCGGATTCCTCGCCGAAGCACAGGACGGTCGCCGGCTCGGCTTTGATGGGAAGAGCCTCATCCACCCGAACCAAATCGCGCCTTGCCACGGCGCCTTCGCGCCGAGCGCTGCCGAGGTTGCGCGGGCAAAGTTGCTCGTCGATGCCTTCCATGGCGGCGCCGAGCGCTTCGGCAACGAGATGATTGAGCGCATGCACGTCGAGGCGGCCGAGCGCGTGCTCGAGAGGGCCAAGTCTTAGCGAGACTTGGCGAATCGCGCTTAGCCTGTCATGGGCCGATATGGCTCAACTCAGCGACGCTCCCGACATTCCTTTAGGCCTGACGTTCGACGACGTACTCCTGCAGCCGCTCGAATCCACGGTCCTGCCGAGTCAGGCCGACACCCGCACATTCCTCACCCGCGAGATTCCGCTCAACATCCCGATCTTGTCCTCGGCGATGGACACCGTCACCGAAGCCGACATGGCGATCGCGCTCGCGCAGCTCGGGGGCATTGGCGTCCTCCACCGTAACCTCACCATCGAGGAGCAGGCCGCGGCCGTTCGCCAAGTGAAGCGCTTCGAAAGCGGGATGGTCGTGAACCCCATCACCATGACCCCTGACCAGACGCTTGCCGAAGCGCTCGAACTCATGGCCACTCACCGGATTGGCGGCATCCCGATCGTCGAGAAATCCGGAAAGCTCTGCGGAATCCTGACCAACCGCGACGTGCGGTTCGCCGAGAACTTGAAGCAACCCGTCAGCGACCTCATGACGCGGGACAATCTCGCAACAGTACCGATCGGGACCGACCAGGCCGAGGCGCGCAGGATTCTCCATCAGCGGCGGATCGAAAAGCTCCTGGTGGTCGACAAGGACGACCATTGTGTCGGCCTCATCACGGTGAAGGACATCGAGAAATCGGTCGCCGCCCCGCTTGCGACGAAGGATTCGGAAGGGCGGCTTCGTGTTGCCGCCGCCACCACGGTCGGCGACAAAGGCTTCGAACGGTCGCAGGCGCTGATTGACGCTGGTTGCGACTGCGTCGTCATCGACACGGCACACGGCCATAACCGCGACGTCGCCGCCGCCGTGGAGCGGGTGAAAACCGTCTCCAACTCCGTGCAGGTCATTGCCGGCAATGTCGCGACGGCTGATGCAGCCAAGGCGCTGGTCGATGCGGGCGCCGACGCGATCAAGGTCGGGATCGGTCCCGGTTCGATCTGCACGACGCGAATCGTTGCCGGAGTCGGCGTGCCGCAGCTGACAGCTGTCATGGATGCTGCCCGAGCTGCGAACGGCGTGCCAGTTATCGCAGACGGCGGAATCCGGACGAGCGGCGACATGGCGAAGGCTCTTGCCGCCGGGGCTTCGTCGGTGATGGTGGGATCGCTTCTTGCCGGCACCGAGGAAGCGCCCGGCGAAATCTTCCTCTACCAGGGCCGAAGCTACAAATCGTACCGCGGCATGGGCTCGGTGGGCGCGATGGCGCGCGGCTCGGCCGACCGCTACTTCCAGCAAGACATCAAGGATCATCTGAAGCTGGTGCCGGAGGGCATCGAGGGCCAGGTGCCGTACAAGGGGCCCGTCCGCGAGATCATCCATCAGCTGGTCGGCGGCGTGAAGGCGGCGATGGGCTATACGGGATCGCAAACGATCGCCGAGCTCCAGAAAAGGGCGAGGTTTGTCAGGATCACCAATGCTGGCCTGTCGGAGAGTCACGTCCATGACGTCGCGATTACGCGCGAGGCGCCGAACTATCCGTCGCGCTGACCAATGACTCCCGCCGCACGGCTCCAGGCGGCGATCGAGATACTCGATCTGGTGATTGCCTCCACGCGTGAGGACGGCCCTCCCGCGGACAGCATCGTCACGCGCTACTTCAAACAGAGGCGCTATGCTGGCTCGAAGGATCGCCGGGCGGTGCGGGAGCTGGTGTTCAGAGCTATCCGGCGATCGGCCGACCGTCCGGCGAGCGCCCGCGCGGCTGTGCTAGGCCTTGCCGAAGTGGAACCGGCGTTGCTCGAGCTCTTCGGCGAGCCGCGCGGACCAGAGCCGCTGCAGGAGGGCGAGCAGGCGTCGGCGACAGGCTTCGTCCCTGAGTGGCTGATCCCGGAACTTTCGCCACTCGTCACGCCCGATGAATGGCCGGCGCTACTCGAACGCGCGCCGCTGGATCTCAGGGTGAATGTTGCTCGCACATCGCGCGAAGAGATGCTCGCCGAATTTCCCGGGTCTGAGCCGACACCCCTCAGTCCCTGGGGGATCAGGTTGCCGGCCGACAGTCGCGTCGATGATCATCCGGGATTCGCGGCTGGCCTTGTCGAAGTGCAGGACGAAGGTAGCCAGCTGATAGCGATCGTCTGCGAAGCAAGAGACGGCGAGCGCACCATAGATCTGTGCGCTGGCGCTGGTGGCAAGGCGCTCGCGCTTTGTGCCGCCGCACCGAACGCCATCATCCTTGCCGCCGACAGCAACCGCGCCCGCTTGTCCAAGCTCGGGCCGCGCGCCGAGCGGGCAGGGGCCTCAATCGAAACCCGCCTCCTCAATCCGCCCCACGAGCTCGACGAGCTTGCCGACTGGCGCGAGTCAGCCGACCTCGTCCTCGTTGATGCGCCATGTTCGGGAAGCGGCACCTGGCGACGCAATCCCGAGGGCCGCTGGCGCCTCACGCGGGAAAGGCTCGAGCGTCTCGTCTCTCTCCAGCAGCACCTGCTCGACATCGGCGCCGAGCTCGTGAAGCCGGGCGGCCGCCTGGTCTATGCCGTTTGCTCGCTGCTGTCCCGCGAAGGGGCAGGGCAAATTGCGGCCTTCCTCGATCACCATTCATCGTGGATTAGTGAGGCTGCGCCCATTGCTGGTGGGCGTCCGGATGGTGCGGGGCTGTTGCTCACGCCCGGCCACGACCGGACCGACGGCTTTTTCGTCGCGCGACTCCGCCGACCGTGCTAATCCGGTGGCGACAAGTGGAGAGTTTTTGATGCGGTCCTTGCCCAGTGTCTTCCTCATCGGAATCACCGCGGTCGCTCTTGCGGCGCCGGTCGCCGGCCAGCGGCCTGACGACCAGATCGCGCCCAAGTCTGTCGAGCTGCAGCGTCAGGCACGCGAGCTGATGGCGGCGGGCAAGCTCGAGCAGGCCGAGGACGCGCTAGAGACTGCTCTCGCTGTCGATCCTCGCAATCGCACCGCCTTCGTCGACATGGCTCGCGTCGCCGAGAAACAGCATTTGTTCGGCAAGGCGATTCGGATGACCAACAAGGCGCTGTTGATGGAGCCGAACGACCCCGATGCGATCGCCGTCCAGGGCGAAGCCATGGTCGAGCTCGGCGCGGTCCCGCGCGCCCAGGCGAACCTCCAGAAGCTGCAGCAGATCTGCGGCGCGAAGGCGTGTCCGCAGGTCGCCGAGCTTTCGGCGGCGATCAGCCGCGGGCCGACAGTCGCTTCGGCTAAGGCGCCCGAGACTCCGAAGAAGGACTGAGCGCCCGCGCCAGGTCGACCCATTCGCTGACGCTGAGGGTTTCCGCGCGTCGCTGAGTGTCCATTCCCAGAGATTCGACAGCCGCTAACGCGCCCGGAACTTGCTTGAGGCTCGAGCGAAGCATCTTGCGCCGCTGGCCGAACGCGGCCTGGGTAAGGTGCTCGATCACTTGAGGACCGACACCGCGCGGCTGCTCAGCCGGAATGATGTGAACCACGGCAGAGGTGACCTTCGGCTGCGGCACGAACGCGGAGCGGTTGACCGTCATCGCCAGCCGCGGCTTTGATCGCCATTGGGCGGCGACAGACAGGCGGCCGTAGGCGTCGCTTCCGGGCTGCGCGACGATCCGCTCGGCGACCTCCTTCTGAAACATCAGAGTCAGCGACCGCCACCACGGCGGCCAATCTCCCGCGAGCCATTTCAAAAGCAGCGCGGTCCCGATATTGTAGGGCAGGTTGGCGATGACATGAGCGCCTTCGCCGACAGCGCTCCGCTCGTCGATCTTGAGGGCATCAGCCTCGATGAGCTGAAGCCGCTCTCCGAACCTCTGCTGCAGCTCCGCGAGTGCAGGAAGGCAGCGGCGGTCGCGTTCGACGGCGACCACGGACGCGCCAGCGTCAAGCAATGCCCGTGTCAGCCCACCGGGACCTGGCCCGACCTCATAGACGCGCTCGCCCACGAGCGAACCGGGAATTGCGGCAACGCGTGCCAGCAGTTGGCGATCGAGAATGAAATTCTGCCCAAGCGCCTTGCTCGCGCTGAGCCCGTGCCGGGCGATGACTTCACGGAGCGGCTCGGGTGTAGAATTCAAGCGACAGCTTCGGCGCGCTGCATCGCGTTTTCCGCAGCCATCCTGATCGCCGCGGCCATCGGCCTCGGATCCGCGCGGTCCTGGCCGGCGATATCGAACGCGGTGCCGTGGTCTGGCGCCGTGCGCACAATCGGCAGGCCAAGCGTGACGTTCACGGCCTCTTCGAAGTGGAGGGCCTTGATCGGAATCAGCGCTTGGTCGTGGTACATGCACAGCGCTGCATCGTAGGCTGCACGTGCGCGGGCGTGAAACATGGTGTCGGCGGGATGCGGGCCGCTGACCCGCCAGCCCTCGGCTGCGAGGGCCGCGATTGCCGGCTCGATGATCTCGATCTCCTCGCGCCCCAGTTGGCCGCCTTCACCCGAATGCGGGTTCAGCCCAGAAACGGCGAGGCGGGGTTCGGGGATTCCGAAATTGCGCTGCAGTCCGCGAAGCGCTGCTCGGCCCCGTGACTCGATCAACGCGCTGCTCAGTGCTTGCGGGACGTCCGCGAGCGGCAGATGCGTGGTGACCGGCACGGTCCTGAGGGTCGGACCCGCAAGCATCATCACGACATTGCCCGGCGCAACCCCGCAACGCTCGGCCACGAATTCGGTCTGGCCAGGGTGTTGGAACCCGATCGCGTACAATTGCTCCTTGGCGACCGGTCCGGTGACGACCGCCGAAGCTGAGCCAGAGCGAGCGAGGCCGACGGCGATCTCAAGCGAATCGAGCGATGTATGCGCCCCGGCAACGCTCGGGTGACCGGGGGTGTCTGCCTGCGGCGCATTTAGCTGGATAACGGGCAATCCGTAATCGAACGCCGCATCCGCCTGTCTTGGATCGTCAACGGCCTCGATCGGACCGTCCCAGACCGCGGCAAGCGACCGGGGGTCGCCGATGGCGACGAAAGACGGCAGCGCAAAGCTCTCGCGATTATCCCAACATTTCGCAATCACTTCGGGGCCAATTCCCGCCGGATCGCCAAGCGATACGGCAAGGGGCGCAACGGCCGCGCGCAGCATCAGCGGCGCCCCGCCAAAGCCCAATCTGCGATCAGCGAAATTCGATCACCGCGTCGCGGCGCAAGTCGCGAAGATAACGCTGAGCGCGCGAATTGACCCGTTGCTCGTTGATCTGGTTGTAGATGTCGTCGTAGCTCGGCGCCGACTGCTCAACCTGGTCGCGGCCGCAGATAACGAGCGTGCGGACTCCCTCATCCAGCGAGCCGAATGGCTGCGTTGCCTGGCCCACCTGCATCGGCAGCATCAGCCGCTGCAACGCGGTCGGAAGGTCGCGCATCTTCACTTGATCGCTGGTCACCACGTCGCCGTGGAAGTCCGCTGCAAGCTTTTCGGCGCCGCCGCAGCCGCCGATGGTCTTCACGGCGTCGGCAAAGCGCGAGACGATCGGCTCGGCCGCTTCACGCGTCGTCCCCTTGGGGAAGGTGATCGACACCTGCTTGAGGCTGAGGATCGCGTCTCGAGGATCGGGAAGGCCAAGCTTTCGCGTGTCCTGCACTGCGATGATCGAATAGCCGCCGCCGACTGGGATCGGGTTGCTGATCGCGCCGGCTTCCATCTGTCTCAAGACGTCGCCTAGGGCAGGCGGAAGCTGTTCCGGACGAACCCAGCCGAGGTCGCCGCCGACGGAAGCGGTCGATGACTGCGAATATTCGCGCGCATAGCCGGCAAACGACGCGCCTTGTCTAAGCTGCGCAAGGATCTTGTTCATATTGTCGAGCGTCTGCGTCTGGGTCGCCGGCGTTGCCGCTTCCCAGATCTCGCCGACCCGATATTCCTCTGTGCCCTTTGACGCGTTCAGCTTGTCGAGGACGGCCTTAACCTCGTCGTCACCGACGCTGACGCTGTCCTCGATCTTCGCCTGCTGGAGCCGTCGCCAGGCGATTTCCCCTTCGACCTGGCGGCGAAGCGACTTGATGTTGGAGCCATGTGCCTCGAGGTAGGAGGCTAGCTGTCCGGGCGTCTGCTTTACATTCTGAGCGACGCGCTCGACGGTCTTGTCGATGTCCGACTGCTTGACCTCGATCTTCTCCTGCTTGGCGGCCTGGATCTCCAGCGTCTCGTCGATGAGGTTCCTCAACACTTGCTCGCTGAGCGGCTGCATCTGGTCTGGCGGAATCTCCCCTCCGTTGGAGAGTGCGAGGAGAGCCAGCCGCTGCAACACGTCCGTTTGGGTGATGACGTCGCCATTCACGATGGCCGTCGCTTTGACGACCGAGGGCATGGCATTGCCGAACAGCTGAGGGTTCTGCGGCAGCTTGAGTGATTCGCTCGTGTTGACCTGTGGCTGATCGCTGCTCTGGCTGCTATCTTGCGCGACAGCTCCGCTAGCAAAGAGGAACGCCAGCGCGCCCGCCGCGATGATCGGTCGCGGCCGATTCACTCGAAAAACTGCTGCCACTGTTGGATTTTCCTTAAGTTTCCCAATGATTGCCAATGGTTGAGGCCCGCTGAACGCAGGCTTAGCGGCTAACCCCCTTGAAAGCCAAATGAACTGAGAAGGTATTGCCTTTGCGGAATGCCCCGATGCGCTCATAGTCGCGGCGCCAGGTAATACCAACCTGAATGCATTCGTCCTCATATTCGATGCCGAGGCGGTTACGAACCGGCTCGAATCCGTCGGCGACAGACAGTGGATCTTCCTGCTTATCGGTGAGGTCGATTACGCTCGCACCGAAGATCGACCAATATTTGCGGAACAGGATTCGCGCGGCCACGCGAAGCTCTTCGACGTCGCGTAGGTCCTCGATCGAAGGATCGATGTTCCGGTTGAGCCGGAGGTACCCGACCTGCGCGTAGGTCTGCTTCGTGCCGACCGTGAGGTCGATCTCGTTTCGCCGGACTGCGAGCGTGTCTTTGTCGAGGCGATAGCGCTCGGTGAGGTCGATGAAGCGTCCGTAGTGGACGCTCGTCCTGCCGACGATATCGGAAATCCGTCCGGTGAGGCCGGTGCCTTCAGGGAAGATGCTCCTCAGGCGGCCGAACCGGTAGCTCTGCCCGACATTGCTTTCGATCGAAAGATTCTTGCGATCGAGCGACCAGTCGAGACCATAGGTGACGCGGGATGCGTCTTCCCAGCGGTCGTATCCGGGGAAGCGGTTGAGCGCGAAGAGGTTGCTGTCCTCGAGGTCGATTGCGCGCGCATCTTCGTTCGGAATGTCCATGTTGGGGGTTGGCGGCGTGAGGACGACCTGCACCCTCGGCGTCAGGCGCTGCAGGCCTCCGAAGAACGGCCCGATCAGCGGCCATTTAATATCCGCAGCGAGCGCTCCGATGGCTCGCGCATGCCAGCCGTTGGTCCCGCGATAAATGGCGACGCTCGTGTCCTCGGCATCGTCGGTATGATAAACGTCCCCACGTCCGTAGGCAGTCAGCGTAACCTCCTGTCCCCACGGAGTCAGGCGCCTCAAGTCCCATTCGGCGCTTGCGAAGGCGCGCTGCGTGTCCTGGCCGTCGATGCGCAGCACCGACAGGCTGTTGCCCTGAATTTGGAGGTGGCCTCCGGCGACATCGTTGAAGCGGAACCGAGCGTCGATCGCCGGAAGGGCGATCGGAATCTGTTTCTGGTTGTCGTCGATCCTCAGCCCTTGGAAGGCCCAGCCCGCGATCGAGATGTAATTGTCCGGAGTGATCCGCTCGACATTGAGCAGACTTCGTAGCCGGTCATCGTTGGTGAGGTCGTAGCGGCGAGTGACGGTCTTGTCGGTGGCGAAGCGGAGCGATTCGGTGATGCTCCATTCCGGGTTCAACTGCCACTTCCCGTTGCTGTCGAAGTAACCGCGAAACGCGTGATTGTTCGCGGTTGAGCTCGGGTCGAGATTGTCGATCCTGCCATAGGTCAGAAATCCGCTGACCTGGAACGCGCCCAGGCTGCTGAGGTCGCGATACCTGGCTTCAATCGCCGGCAGCACACTCGTGTAGACGTGCGGCGTGAGCGTAAGGTCGCGGTTGGGCGCGATCTGCCAGTGATAGGGCTCACCGATCGAGAAGCCGTTGCGGCTCGAGATCGAGAATTCGGGAACGAGCCAGCCGGTCGTGCCTTCGGTTCCGCGGGAGATCTGAAAAACTGGGAGCAGCGGGATGTTGATCCCGAAAAGCTGCATTCGCCCGCCTTCAAAGCGGACCCTCGGACTCTTCGGATCGTCGATCACTTTCACCGCGGTGATCGACCAGCTCGGCCGCTTCGGGCAGCCGCTGTCGGTGGTGACCGGGCATGGCGTGTAGATCGCGTCATAGGCGGTCAGCACACCATTGACGCGAGTTCCTCGCTTTGCAGCGATCCGGCCGCCGCTTTCTAGTGCAACCGCCAGATTATCGACCGCGCCGTCCTTGAGGGTGTCGGTAAGCTCGACATTGTCGCCGACGATCTTGTCGCCTTCGGGCGTGACCATCACGACATTCCCGCGGGCATACACCTGCCCCGACTTCCGGTCCCAGATGACCTGGTCGGCGGCGAGGTAATTGCCCTCGCGGTTCATGCGGACCTCGCCGCTTGCGGTCACGACATCGGCATCATTGTCGTACGTGACCTCGTCGGCGCTGAAATTCACGATCTGGTCTTGGACGGTGGGCGGAGCCGCTGGAAGTGTCGGCGCGGATTGCGCCATTGCGGCCGTTGGGACGGCTAGAAGCATTGGGAGCGCTGACCACCAGACAAATTTCGTCCGCAACGCTCGCTGCCCGCCCTTGAAAGCCTCGTGTCTTCGCGCGCCTATCGCACCTCAGGAGAGTGGCGGCAATCGCTTGGGCGGCGCTTTCCGGCGCGGTTTTGCCAAGCTTTGGCTTGCACCCTAAAGACCTCAGCGAATGTTCGCCGTTACAGGATTGCCACATATGCAGATTCGTTTTGCCGACGCTCGACCCAAGGGAGATTATGCGCTTGTCCTGCCGGTCGCAGGCAAGGACAGGAAATCGCTCGGCGCGCTCGGTAACTCGCAACAATCGGTAGCCGCTGCGCTCGACCGCCAGCGCTTCGAAGGCGAAGGCTCGAGCGTCTCAGAACAGTTCATCGACGACGCGGGAACATCGCGACGTCTGCTGGTGATTGGCACCGGGACAGGAACGTCGGACGACGCGGCCGAGAAGCTTGGCGGTACGGCCGCCGCGCGTCTGCAGACTTCCGGGGAGAAGAAGGCCGTCATCGATCTCGCTAGTCTTGGGTACGACGCTGACGCAGCGGCGCGCGTTGGCCTCGGCGCTGCGCTGCGCTCATGGCGGTACGACCGCTACAGGACGAAGCTCAAGGACAACCAGAAGCCGACGCTCGACGAGATCGTCATTGTCGGCGGCGGCTCCGGCGCGGGCAAGCGCTACGAGCAACGCTGGGCTCCGGTCGTCGAAGGCGTTTCCCTGACCCGCGAGCTCGTGACCGAGCCGGCGAACATCATTTATCCGGAGACCTTCGTCGACCGTGTGCAAGCCGCGGTCAAAGGTTCGGGCCTGGAAGTCGACGTGCTCGACCGTGCCGCAATGCAGAAGCTCGGCATGGGTGCATTGCTCGGCGTTGCGCAGGGTTCCGTCCGCGAGGCGCGCCTGCTCGTCCTCAAGTGGAACGGCGGCGGCAAGACTCGCCAGCCGACTGCATTCGTCGGCAAGGGCGTGACCTTCGATACGGGCGGCATCTCCATCAAGCCCGCTGCCGGCATGGAAGCGATGAAGTGGGACATGGGCGGCGCGGGCGCGGTTGCAGGCGCGATGAAGGCCCTCGCGCTGCGCAAAGCCAAGGCGAATATCATCGGCATTTGCGGGCTGGTCGAGAACATGCCAGGCGGAAACGCACAGCGACCTGGCGACGTGGTCACGACGATGTCTGGCCAGACGGTGGAAGTGATCAATACCGACGCCGAGGGCCGCCTCGTCCTCGCCGACGCGGTCTGCTACGTGCAGCGCAAGTTCAAGCCCTCCACTGTCATCGACCTCGCAACCCTTACGGGCGCGATCCTGATCAGCCTCGGCCATGAGTGGGCTGGGCTCTTTTCCAATGACGAGGATCTTGCAGGGAAGCTGCAGCGCGCCGGCGAAGAATCGGGCGACAAGTTGTGGCGCATGCCGCTCGCGGAATCGTTCGATCGGCTCATCGACTCGCCGATCGCGGACATGAAGAATGTCGGCCCGCGCGAGGGTGGTTCGATCACCGCTGCGCAGTTCATCCAGCGCTTCGTCGACCCCGGCACCAAGTGGGCGCACATCGACATGGCCGGGAAGGCATGGTCGGACAAGGCGGGCTCGACCTACGAGAAGGGCGCGACCGGATACGGCGTCCGGCTTCTCGACCAATATGTCGCGGATGTCCTGGAGCGCTAAGCGCGGCTGCAGGTGCAGGTCGACTTCTATCAGCTTTCAGGAACGGCCGCCGAGCAGGTGATCGCGAGCATCGCCGAGAAGGTGCTGGAGGGCGAGGGGCGGTTGCTGGTGGTTTCGGAGGACCAAGCGTATCTCGCGCGGCTCGATCGCCAGCTGTGGAGCGATGGGCCAAGCTTCCTTCCGCACGGACTTGCCGGTGGCGCGGACGATTCGCGCCAGCCGATCCTGCTTTCGACGCATCCCGACGCTCCCAACCAGGCGCGCAACATGCTAATCGCAGATGGCACCTGGCGCGAAGCCGCGCTGAGCTACGACCGCAGCTTCTATCTGTTCGACAGTGATACGCTCGAAGGTGCCCGTCTCGCTTGGAAGCTCCTCGCCGGGAGGGAAGGGGTTGAGCGTCGCTACTGGGCCAACGAGAACGGCAAGTGGGTGAAGAAGGGCTGAGGCTTGCCCGCGCCAGTCGGCCCGGCTAGGCGGCTCACCGAATTCCACCAATTTCTGCAGGAGACCAGCCCGTCATGTCCGTGACGCGCACCTTTTCGATCATCAAACCCGATGCCACCCGCCGCAACCTCACCGGTGCCGTCACCAAGATGCTGGAGGAAGCCGGCCTTCGCGTCGTTGCATCCAAGCGCATCCGCATGAGCCGCGACCAGGCGGAAGGCTTCTACGCGGTCCACGAGGAACGGCCATTCTTCAACGACCTCTGCACCTTCATGACTTCGGGTCCCGTCGTGGTTCAGGTTCTCGAAGGAGAGGATGCCGTAACCCGCAATCGCGAGATCATGGGCGCCACCAATCCAGCGCAGGCGGCCGAAGGCACGATCCGCAAGACCTATGCGGAATCGATCGAGGCCAACTCGGTCCATGGCTCCGACAGTGACGAGAACGCGAAGATCGAGATCGACTTCTTCTTCAAGCCTGACGAGATCGTAGGCTGAACGTCAAAGCATCGGACTGAGCGTCGCGAGCAGATTTTGCCACAGCCGTAGCGCTAGTCCGTAGCGACCCACATCCTCACTCGTGATGCGGTCGCAGTCTGCCAGATATTCGTCTTGCCGGGCTCTCAGCGTCGCGGCGAAGCCTGGGTCTTCGAACAGGATGTTGTTTTCGAAGTTGAGCTCGAAGCTGCGGCGGTCAAGGTTGGCGCTGCCGATCAGGCCCGTGCAGCGATCGACGACCATGGTCTTAGCGTGGAGCAGCCCGGGTCGGTACTCGAAGATCTCCACTCCGGCGTCGATCAGGTCCTTGTAATAGCTGCGGCTCGCGGCAGCGACGATCCAGTTGTCGTTCCGCTTGGGCATCAGCATCAATGTCCGGACTCCGCGGCGACCCGCGGAGGTAAGGGCGAACAGCAATTGCTCGTCGGGCACAAAATAGGGCGTCGTCACCACCAGCTCCTCGCGAGCGGAGTGGATAAGCTCGGAGAAGCAGGCCGGCATGGCGTCGAACTCGGCCGTCGGACCGGTCCCGAGAACTTGAGCGACGATGTCGCCGTTCCCCTCGGGCAGCGGACCGCACAGCAGATCGCTAATCTCGTCACCGCCTTCGGCGATCCAGTCGGATACGAAGAGATACTGGCAGTGGAGTGCTATCGGCCCCTGCCAGCGGCTCATGACGTCCACCCATGGCGCATAGTGCGGCTTGATCCGGAACTCGGGATCGGCGCAGTTCTGGCTTCCGCACCAAGCGACTTTGTTGTCGACGACCATCAGCTTGCGATGGTTGCGAAGGTCGACGCGGCCGCGAATGGCGGTCCAGAGTGGATTTCCAACAGGCAGCGCTACGCGGACCGCACATCCTCCCTGCTGCATCTCTCGCCAATGCTTTGATCGGATGAGCCTGCGTGAGCCGAGCGCGTCGGCGAGCAGCCGGACCTGAACGCCACGTTTCGCTGCGCGGATGAACGCGTCCTTCAGCTTTAGGCCGTTGTTGTCTGCAAGCCAGATGTAGAAGCAGCCGTGGATTGTCTCGTGCGCGGCATCGATATCGGCCACCATCTCGTCGACCGCGGCATTGCTGTCGCCGGCGAGCCGCGCGCTATTGTCGCGAGTCGGATCCAGATGGTTGACTGTTCGTGCGAGCGCGAAGGGCGACCAATGTGCGCTGTCGCAGTTCTTCGTGGTGCACTTATGATTGCCTGGAGGACGCGGCAGCCGCGCATTCACCTCTTTGCCGCGCGTGCGTCGTGGGCCGCTGATGCGCGTCTCCCCGAGCAGCAGATACAGGATCACTCCCGCGATCGGCAACGCAAAGACCGCAATGATCCAGGCCAGGCGGGAAGCAGGCTCCCGGTGCGGCCGAAGCAGGGCGCGCGCTGCAGTCGCCGCGTCGGCTGCGAAAATGCAGGCCCCGCTAAGTGCTTCCCAGTCCATTGCCGCCTATGCCGCATATTGCGGCGCGGCTGTCCAGCAATCAGCGGCTAAGCGCGACGAGATGGAGCGATCGGCCTCCGAAGAGGCCACCGCCTTTCCACATGTAGCGCAAGGTGTAGGTGCCGCTGGCTGTCCGGTCTTTCCCCAATTCGACGTAATGGGCGTCCATCCGCGCCCTAACCGAGAGCGTGCGGTCCTTCGGCTCGTTGTCGCGACCCTTGAGGGCAGCCTGCACGTCGCTCGCAGCGAGCTCGCCATCGCTTCCGACCTGAATGGGCGACGCGCCCGGAAGGGTCACAGTGAGCGATTCGAGTGCCTGGCTGTCCTCGACCGGGCTAACCGCGAGCCTTTCACCGTCATCTTCCCTCTTCGCGCGAAGCGTCAGCGGCACCGGAGTGCGCTGCTCGACCACGCGGGTCGGCTTGTCCTGGTTGCTGCTCTTCCACGCGATCCAAACGCCCAGCGCGGAGACGATCAGCGCCGCAAGCGCGATCAGTTCGCCAAGATTGATCCAGCGGCGGCGTTCGGATTCGTTCATCGTCCGCCAGCTTCCAACAGCCGCCGCGGCGCCGCAAGCTCCCAGCTCGTGGCGATTCGATCGGCGACATGGTCCCAGTCGACATCAGTCCCTGCGATATTGATGCCGAGCCAGCTCGGCATGTACGCCGGCCTCGAATAGGTCTCCGGGTCTGCTTCAAGCAGCATTGCTTGCTCGTCGACGCTGCTGACGCGGACGCAGACGACGGTCTTGCCGTCACAATGGTGATTATTCCGGAACTGCGCGAACTGCTTGCCGGCGACGAAGAAGGTCGGCTGCCCGTGCGACAGGCGCTCCTCGGTCTCGGGCAGCTCGAGCGCGGCCTCGCGGATCTTCTGCAATGGGTCGGTCATCGGCGTACGAACTCGCTCAACACTCGTGGATATAGAAGATGTTCCGCGGCAAGCACGCGCTGCTCCAGGGTTGCGGGTGTGTCGCCGAGTTCTATCGGTACCTCGGCCTGGCCCAGCACTTCGCCAGCGTCGAGCTCTTCCGTGACGATGTGGACGGAGCAGCCGCTCACATCGTCGCCGGCCTCGATGGCCCGGGCGTGCGTGTCGAGGCCGCGATATTTCGGGAGCAGGGAAGGGTGAATGTTGACGATCCGTTCGACCCATTCTCCAACGAACCAGGGCGAGAGAATCCGCATGAAGCCGGCAAGCGCGATGGTGCCGATGCAGAATTCGTCCAGCGCAGCGCTCAATAATCGGTCATATTCCTCTTTGCCGAGAGCTTTGCTTTCCATGCTCCAGGTCTGCAGGCGGCGATCCTTTGCCCAGGCAAGACCCGCTGCATCGGGTTTGTTCGAGGCGACCAGCACTACCTCGTAGCCCTTTGCTTGCTCGACAAGCGCGCGCATGTTGCTTCCGCGGCCCGAGATCAGGATTGCGACGCGCTTGGGGTCACGCATTGTGCGTCGCGGACCAATCCTTGTCCGAGTTCCAAACGCTGGTTTGGCTGCTAACGGTGCAGCCTCGGCGACCCTCTTCGATTTGCCCGATTTCGAACGGCTGTTCGCCTGCTCGCTCAAGCTGAGCGGTTACACTGCCTGCGTTCTCTTCCGACACGATTATGGCCATCCCAACGCCGCAGTTGAAAGTCCGGGCCATCTCCTCCGGATCGATGCGGCCCCCATTCTGGAGGAGCGCAAACACCGACGGCAACTGCCACCGCGAAGCTTGTACGACGGCATGACAGCTGTCGGGCAGAACCCGTGGAATATTTTCGAGAAGTCCGCCGCCGGTGATGTGTGCGAGGCCTTTGATCAGACCTTGCTGGACCAGCGGCAGGAGCGAGCGCACGTAAATTCGCGTCGGCTCGAGAAGCACCTCGCCGAACGTCCGGCCAGCTTCTCCAGGCATCGGCTCGCTTAGGTTCCAGCCTCCCTGTTCGATGATCCGCCGCACCAGCGAGAAACCATTGCTGTGCACGCCAGAGCTGGCGAGGCCGAGGATGAGGTCTCCCGGATTGATGTCACGCCCCGTCAGAACCTTGTCACGTTCGACCGCACCCACGCAGAAACCTGCAAGGTCGTAATCGCCGGCGGCATACATGCCGGGCATCTCGGCGGTTTCGCCGCCGATCAGTGCGCAGCCCGCCTTGCGGCATCCCTCGGCGATCGAGGCGATGACGGTCGCGGCCACGTCATTGTCGAGCTTCCCGCTCGCATAATAGTCGAGGAAGAACAGCGGCTCCGCGCCCTGGACGATGAGGTCGTTGGCGCACATGGCGACAAGGTCGATCCCGACGCCGTCGTGGCGGCCAGTCTCGATTGCGAGCTTCAGCTTGGTCCCGACCCCATCGTTCGCCGCAACCAGCAGCGGGTCGGAATAGCCCGCCGCTTTCACGTCGAAGAAGCCGCCGAACCCGCCCAACTCCGCATCTGCGCCCGGCCGGGAGGTCGATTTGGCAAGCGGACCGATGGCCTTGACCAGCGCGTTTCCGGCAGCGATCGACACGCCGGCATCGGCATAAGTCAGCGGCTTCTGGCTCATTCGAAGCGGCCCTAGAGACAAGCCGCTTGGATTTCCACGCCGTTGTCGCCAAAAGACGCATCCGAATGCCTGCTCGCCGTTTCGCAATCCCTGCAAGCCTGCTCCTCGCCGCCGTCGCTATCGGCGGTGTGGTTTACGCGCAGCTCGATTCCGCGGACCGGGGAATTCTTCCGCTGGATACATCGAACAGCCTCGAGATCACCGGCATCCACGTCGACGTCGGCGGTCCCGATGCGCAGAGTGCGAGGTTCGCGGGTTGGCGGATCGCACAGCGCCAGGGATTCAAGATGCTCTGGGCGAAGATGCATAACGCGCGGGTGAGCCAGGCGCCGAACCTGCCCGACTCCACGCTCGACCAGATCGTGAGCTCGATCGACGTCGAGCATGATCTCATCGGACCCAATCGTTACATCGCCGACCTCGGCATCCAGTTCGACCGCGACAAGGCGGCTCCATTCCTTGGGGTCGAGGGGGGAGCAGTCGAGCATTCGCCGCCGATGCTGCTCATCCCGATCACAGTTTCCGCGGGCACTGCGACGAGCGTCGAGCTCAAGAATGCGTGGCAGCGTGCCTGGGCGCAGTTCCATACCGCGCAAAGTCCCATTTCTTACGTCCGTGTGAGCGGCATGGGCGTCGACCCGCTATTGATCAATGCAGCGCAGACCCACCGACCCGGACGCGGCTGGTGGCGCAACCTCATCGACATGTACGGCGCGAGCGACATCCTGATCGCCGAGGTCCAGCTTCAGCGGCTTTATCCCGGCGGGCCGGCGCGCGGGCGGTTCATCGCCCGGCATGGCCCGGACAACGAGATTGTTGGCGGATTTACGCTGACGGCGCCGAACAGCGAGGCGATCCCGGCGATGATGGCCGAGGGAGCGCAGCGCATCGACCAGATCTTCGCCAACGCGCTCGCGAGTGGCCGGCTGAGCCGCGACCCGTCGCTGAACTTGCCGCCGCCGCCCGTTCTCCCGCAGCCGGTTCAGAAACCTGTCGCGGCGCCCGTCAATCAGTTCACCCCGATCCAGGTTCAGGTCACGGGCAACAACGTCAACTTCTACAATTTCGCGATGGCGCACCTGCGGACGATTCCGGGCGTGCAGTCGGCGACTCCACAGCAGATCAACCCGGGCGGAACGAGCTATATTCTCGTTGCCTACAAGGGCAGCATCGCAGACCTCGGAGCGGCGCTAAGCGGCAGAGGCTGGGTCGTCGAGGTCAGCGGAACCGTAGTTAAGATTCACGCGAGCGGCGACAAGCCGCCGGCGATCCCGCCGCCGCCGCCAGTCCCGCCGCAGCCGGCGGCTCCGGCGCCACCTGCCGCCCAGCCTGCCACTCAGCCGCCAAAGGCGACAGAGTGAAGCAGCGCCCCGACCAGATCGCGCTTCCGCTCGACTGGCCGCAAAGCGATGGAGACGCCCGCTTCATCGTCTCGGATGCCAATCGGGAAGCCTTCGATCATTTTCGCCGTTTCAGCATGTGGCCGGTGAAGGCGACGATCCTGACAGGCCCGCGTCGGTCGGGCCGGACCTTGCTCGGCCGAAGCTTCGTCGAGCGTGTTGGCGGACGGTTGTTCGACGACGCCGACCAGCGCAACGAAGAAGAGCTATTCCACGCCTGGAACCAGGCACAGGATAGCGGCCGCCCGCTGGTCATGATTGCCGATGACGCGCCACCGTCTTGGACTCCGCGCTTGCCCGATTTGAAGACACGGCTTGCGATCACTCCGGTGACGAAGATCGACCACCCCGACGATTCGCTGTTTTCGGCGCTGATCCAGCTCCATTTCGCTGACCGCGGCCTCCACATTCCCGCCGAGGCAGTGCGATTCATGAGCGAACGGTTGCACCGCGATTATTGGACCGTGGAGCGCGCTGTCGAGGCAGTGGACCGCTATGCGATCTCGGAACGCGCGCGCTTGTCGCTTCCGACCGTTCGCCGGGCGCTGATCGATTCGCGAATGATTGGCGAAGCGGCCTGACTGCTCAGCCGCATCGTATTTTGGCGATCTTCTTCGCCGCATCGATCCAGACCGTCACGCGATCCTCGCGATAATCCATCGTCAGCATGGTATTCGGCGGAGACCAGCGGAGCACTGCTGCGTTCGAAGCATGCTTGATTGCCGCACCAATCGCGCTGTTGCCGCGCAGGCCAATAAACCGATCTGTTTCAGCGGTTGTACACTTGTGCCCTGGAGTGATGCCGTGGACCGGCGTCGGATCGATCGCACCCGCGCTTTCCGCTGTGACCGGAGGAGTCGGGGGAGCCGGGATGTTGGACGGCGGCGGATTGGTCGAGCAGCCAGTGAGCAAGCACGCGACGAGAACAGTCACCTTACGCATCGACTGTCTCCGGCTTCGCAACGCGGCTCATCTTGAGCTTTCCGTCCTCGATTGCGAAGGCGAGCCGCCCTTCGACCAGGTCGAGCGCATCCTTGCCGAACTCGTCGTAGCGCCAACCGGCCAGGATATTGAGGTTGCGTCGCACGCCCGCGGCTAGTGCCTCGAGATCGTCGGCACGGGCGATCAGGCGAGCGGCGACCCCAGTTTCCTTGGCCCGAATCTTGAGTAGCAATTTCAGGAGGTCGCTAACCAACGCGGCATCCTTGGTTAGACCGGGACGTCGCGGCTCGCGATCGGGCATCTCGTCCTGTGAGAGCGGCTTCGAATTATGGATTGCAGCCATGAGCCGTGCTCCGATGTCGTTCGTCTTCCAGCCGGCGGACAGGCCGCGGACTCGGCCGAGGTCTTCCTGGTTCTTGGGCGGGTGAAGGACGATCTCGTTCAGCGTATCGTCCTTGATGATTCGGCCGCGCGGGAGGTTCTTGCCGCGAGCTTCGACCTCGCGCCAGGCTGCAAGCGCCTTGAGGCGGCCTAGAATGGCTGGGTTGCGGCTCGGCAGCTTGAGGCGCTTCCACGCATCTTCGGGCGGAAAAGCGAAGCTGGAGGGATCGGCGAGCCGCTCCATCTCCTCGTCGAGCCACGCGCCGCGACCCGTTTTCTTCAGCTTCTCGACCATTCGCGGAAAGACCGTCGCGAGATGAGTGACGTCGGCGATCGCATAGTCGATCTGGCGTTTGTCGAGGGGGCGGCGGCTCCAGTCCGTGAACCGCGCGCCCTTGTCGAGACTGTGGCCGAGCAGGCTCTCGATCAGGTTCGAATAGCCAATCTGCTCTCCGTGGCCGAGCGCCATTGCCGCGATCTGCGTATCGAACAAAGGGTGGGGGACCTTGCCGGTCAAATTATGGATGATCTCGAGATCCTGGCCGCCGGCGTGGAAAACCTTGAGGACATCCTCATTCCTGACGAACAGGTCGAGCAGCGGCTTCAAATCGATGCCGTCCGCCTTGGGATCAATCGCGGCCGCTTCCTCGCTGCTCGCGACCTGGATCAGACAAAGGTCCGGCCAATAGGTGTTCTCGCGCATGAACTCGGTGTCCACGGCGACGAACGGCTGCTGTGAGAGGCGGTCGGTAAGGGCCTTTAGGTCGTCCGACTTGGTAATCAAAGGATGGATACGCATGAGTCTTAAAGGGCTTTAGCTCGGGCCTCGCGGGTTGACAAAAAGCTTTGCGCCAGTGAAGCGCGGCGCGACTTTTTCCACAAAATTTCCGCCTGAGCAGAGCCGATCATCATGCACGCCTATCGCACCCATAGCTGCGCCGAGCTTCGCCTCAGCAACGTCGGCCAAACGGTCCGCCTTTCGGGATGGGTCCACCGCAAGCGCGACCATGGCCATCTGCTGTTCGTCGACCTGCGCGACCATTATGGAATCACGCAAGTGGTGGCGGATACGGATTCGCCGGCATTCAGGACGCTCGACCGGCTGAGGCTGGAGTCCGTCGTGACGGTCGAAGGTGAAGTCGTCGCGCGCTCAGCCGAAACGGTGAACTCCAACCTCGACACGGGTGAGATCGAAGTCCGCGCGGGTGAAGTCACAGTGCTTTCGGAGGCAGCCGAGCTGCCGATGCCCGTCTCGGTCGATGCCGATTATCCGGAGGAAATTCGCCTCAAGTACCGCTACCTCGACCTGCGGCGCGAGCAGGCGCACCGCAACATCATGCTACGTGCCGCGGTCATCGCGTCGATCCGCCGGCGCATGCTCGAGCAGGGATTCACCGAGTTCCAGACGCCGATCCTGACTGCGAGCTCGCCCGAGGGAGCGCGCGATTATCTCGTTCCCAGCCGCGTCCATCCCGGCAAGTTCTACGCGCTCCCGCAGGCGCCGCAGATGTTCAAGCAGCTGATCATGGTCGCCGGCTTCGACCGCTACTTCCAGATCGCGCCCTGCTTCCGCGACGAGGACGCACGCGCCGACCGCAGCCCCGGCGAGTTCTACCAGCTCGACTTCGAGATGAGCTTCGTCACCCAGGATGACGTCTTCAATGCGATCGAGCCCGTGCTGACGGGGGTGTTCAAGGAGTTCGCGAACGGCCGCACAGTTACGCCAGCGGGCGAATTTCCGCGCATCCCTTACAAGGAAGCGCTGCTGAAATATGGCACCGACAAGCCGGACCTCAGGAATCCGGTGGTGATTACCGACGTCACGGACCAGTTCAAAGGCTCCGGCTTCGGGCTCTTCGCCGGTCTCGTCGAAAAGGGCGCCGTCGTACGCGCGGTTCCGGCGCCCGGCACCGCGGAGAAGAGCCGCAAGTTCTTCGACGACATGAACGAATGGGCGCGGAGCGAGGGGTTCGCCGGCCTCGGCTATGCGACGCGGAAGGGCGGCGAGTGGGGCGGCCCCATCGCCAAGAACCACGGGGACGAAGGAATGAACCGCATCGCCGAAGCGACGGCACTCGGGCCTGACGACGGCATCTTCTTCGCGGCCGGCAAGGAGGAGGATGCGGCCAAGCTCGCCGGCCTCGCCCGCACGCGTGTCGGTGAGCAGCTCGGGCTCATCGAGCAGGGCGCCTTCCGCTTCTGCTGGATAGTCGACTTCCCGATGTACGAATATGACGAGGAGCGGAAGAAGATCGACTTCAGCCACAACCCATTCTCGATGCCGCAAGGCGGGCTCGAGGCGCTTGAGACCCAAGACCCGCTCGACATCCTCGCCTGGCAGTATGACATCGTCTGCAACGGCGTGGAGCTGTCGAGCGGCGCGATCCGTAACCACCGGCCGGACATCATGTACAAGGCGTTCGAGATCGCCGGCTACAGCCAGGCGGAGGTCGACACGAACTTCGCCGGAATGATCAATGCCTTCAAGTTCGGCGCTCCTCCGCACGGCGGCTCCGCGCCCGGCATCGACCGCATCGTCATGCTGATTGCGGACGAGCCCAACATTCGCGAAGTGATCCTCTTCCCGATGAACCAGAAGGCAGAGGATCTGATGATGAACGCGCCGGCGGAGGTCATGCCGAAGCAGCTCAAGGAGTTGCACATCAAGGTCGTCGAGCCGAGTTGACGCGCGCCATCGCGGGACAAACGGCCGCGCTTAGCCTTCGCTTAGGCGTTGTGTGGGCCGCCAATCGCGCTACGTTTTCGCTATATGGCGATCGATCGAAATGACGTGAACTCGGGACTCACAGCGCTCCGCGAGCATGTCGCAGAACTGCAGCTGCCGCAGATCGCCTATGGCAGGCGGGCGATCATCCTGTTGGAAGGCCTCGAGGGAGCGGGGAAGAAAAACGCCCTGCGGCAGATCGCCGCGGCTTTCGATCCTTGTCATTTCGCGGTCCATTGCATCGATTACGACCGGCGCGAGTCGAGCGAGGGCCATTGGCTTGCGCGCTTCTGGCGCCAGCTTCCGAGCGCCGGAAATACGAGCATCATGCTCCGCAGCTGGTACCGCCGAGTTCTCGACGACCGCGTCCTGGGGCGGACGGCGGAAGAATCGATCCCGCGGGTGTTCGATGAAATCAACGAGTTCGAAGCCCAGCAGCGCGATTACGGCACCTTGCTCGTGAAGCTCTACTTCGACGTTAGCGCCGACGTCCAGGAGCAGCGTGTCGCGCAGCGGCGGCTCAGCCCGTGGCGTCCGCGCCAAGCGCAGGACGAGTTCATTCGGGCCGATGAGCCCGCCTATCAGAATGCGCTCGCCGAGCTTCGAACCAACACGGACACACGCTGGTCGCCGTGGCGCACAATCGATGCAGACGACGAGCAGCAGGGAGCCATCGCCACTCTCGAAGCGATTGCCGACGCCTGGTCGAAAGCGATGCCGGCCGAGCCGCCGCAGCTGATCTCCGGCTCGCGCTCCGCTTAGTCGGGGTAGCTGATCGAGACCACCTCGTAGCTCTTCTCGCCAGCGGGCAGGCGCACGATGCGCTCTTCCCCGACGCGAGCGCCGATCAGCGCTCGGGCAAGGGGAGCGCTCCAGCCGATTCGGCCCGCCGAGGCGTCGGTTTCGTCATCGCCGACGATGGTCACGGTGCGGCGATTGTCGTCCTGGTCGGCAAGCTCGACCCTCGCCCCGAAGCGCACCTGGTCGCGCGCCTGCTGCTTGGAAGGATCGACCACCTTCGCATGCTTCATGATCCGTCCGAGATAGGCGAGACGCCGGTCGATCTCGCGCAACCGGCGCTTGCCATAGATGTAATCGGCATTCTCAGAGCGGTCGCCGAGCGATGCCGCCCAGGAGACCGTCTCGACGATTTTTGGCCGTTCGACGGCAAACAGCTCGTCATATTCGGCGCGAATTCGCGCGAGACCCTCAGGAGTGATGTAGCGGTCGCTCACGCGCCTGGACTATCAGCCCGGGCGATCCTTCCCAAGATAGCGCGAGACATGCATCGCGGTTTGCTGCGAGCCGGCGCTGCTGCTCCGTATGGAATCATAGACGACGCTGTTCTCGATCACCCGCTGAACATAGGCGCGGGTCTCGGTGTATGGGATCGCCTCGATCCACTTCAGCATGTCGACATCGCTCCGGGGGTCGCCGTAGCGGTCCACCCATTTGCGGACGTTGCCACTGCCGGCGTTGTAGGCCGCGACCGCCAGCGGAACGCTACCGCCCCAGCTGTCGAGCAGCCGTTTGAAATAGGCCGAGCCGATCATGACATTGTAATTGGGGTCGCTGATCAGCTTGTAGCTGTCGAAGCCGACTCCGAGCTTGCCGGCCTGCTCTCGGGCCGTCCCGGTCATCAGCTGCATCATCCCGCGCGCGCCGGCGTGGCTCACGGCGTAGGGATCGAACGAGCTTTCCTGCCGGCTGATGCCCTCGGCCAACGACCACAGATTGCTCGCGACCGACGCCGCCAACAGCGGATAGGCCTGGCGGACGTAGAAGCTTGAGCCCTTCACCCGCGCCATCCGGGCCGTCCAAACCGCAAGGTCGGGTCTGCCGATTTCCTGGCCAAGCTCGACGGCGAGGTTTCGATCGGCGTCATTGTCGAGCGATTCGGCGAGCGCCCGGACGAACAGCGCCTGCTCGGTCGAGCGGCCCTGCTGCCCAAGCAGCTTCAGGGCCTGAACCAGCCGGCGGCTGTTGAAGGCGGTGCGCTGAAACTGCGTCGTCACATATTGCGGCAGCGCGGTCTGGGGCGCGGGCACCGATCGGCCTCGCCGCTCGAGTGCAAGCTGCCCATAGAAGAGCCCCGGATGAGCGGCCGCCTCAGCGAAATAGCTATTGGCGAGCTGGAACTTGCCGGCAGAGAGGGCTGCGCGACCTGCCCAATAATCGCCCTTGGTGAGCACCTGCACGGATTGGCCGCCGCGCGCATAGCGGGCAAACATCGCGATGGCGTTCGTGGAGCTGTGCATTCGGTCGAGGGCGACGCTTCCCGCGAGCCAGGCGAGCGTCGTATAGTCGTCGCGGATTCCGAGAGGCTGAGCGGAGACGTCGGCGCCGGCGGGGAGCGCGTCGTCGATCTGACTCGCGATATTATAGGCCGTCTTCCAGTCCCGGTCCTGAGCGGCATTGCCGGCAAGCTCGATCAGCATGTCGTAGAAGCGCTCGACATCGGCGGGCTTGATGGAAAAATTGTGCTCGCGAGCGGCAAGATCCTCGGCGGCGGATTCGTAATTGTGACCACGGAGGTAGCGCAGCCGGTCCATCATCAAACCGGCATCGCTGGTCACGGTGCCGGCGACCGCCTGATAGCGATCGTCGGCATCGGTACTGTCCTGCTGCATGGCGATGCGCGCACCGAACGCCGCCTGCCGCTCCGGGCTCGTCATCGCGAGGAAGCGAGCCGCGTCGTCGGGCCGCTTGCCGAAGAGAAGCCAATCGACCCGTCGATCGGTGTCCGTGCGGGTAAAGCCGGCGCCGAAGCGTTCCCACATCCGCTGTTCATCATTGCCGCTGAGGTCGGACGATGCCCATGCCTCGCGCGCAGCATTCAACGCTTCCGTCGGCCGCCCCGTAGACGAATAAGCTTCGGCAAGGCGTGCCCAGCCGTTGCCCGACGTGGGCTTGTCCTTCGAGAAGAAGGCAAGGACGGTCTGTGCATTTTCGCCCGGCTGCATTGCCTTTTCGGCCCAACCCCGCATCCGGTCAGAGTCGGGCCAGTCGGGGTTTGCGATCAGGAAACTGGCATAATCGGAAAAGCGGTAATTGCTGCTCTGCCGTAGCGTCCGCCACTGATCGAGAGCGGAGGCGATGCTCTGGGTGCTGTTAGGGGCAGCATAGTTCGTAGGCGCGGCATATTGCGCCGAACTCGACGGCGCGGTGGCCAGCAAGACTGGCACGAGGGCGAGGGCACGCCACATGCTGGACATAATGCCTCGCCCCTCCTTATCAGCCAGTGAACACGGTCGACTTGTCCACAGAAAAACCCGTTGTGCGGGAGGTAAGTTCATGTTTTTCGGCTCGATTCCGGCGCTGGTCACGCCATTTGCAGGCGGCCGTGTCGCTGAGAACACATTTGCCGAGTTCGTCGAATGGCAGATCGGCGAGGGCTCGAATGCGCTGGTCCCTTGCGGCACCACCGGCGAGGTCGCGACGCTGAACGACGACGAGCATCGTCTGGTCATCGCGCGCACGGTC
>JAICSX010000075.1 GCA_025936675.1 Sphingomonas sp. | reverse complement strand
GTCTTACGGCACGGCGAATCTTCTGATATACGACCATCTGCTCGTCGAGGAGGACCCAAGGTGCGTGCTGGCGAATGGCGCCACTCAAGTGCTCCATCAGCTTTCGGCTCGCGCGCGATTTGCCGTCTTCCACCCTGGCAAGCACGGCTTTTCCGGAGCCCTTCGACAGCCTGGTCGCGAGGAACGCGGACAAATCTTCCGACTGTGTAGAATCAAACAGTTTATATTCGGCTAGCGCCTTCTCGAATTTCGGAGCGAGAAGGACGTCACCTTGACGCGCAGTGTAGTTATGCAAATAGCAGCATGCGTCCAGCCCGACCGAATCGGGCTCGTCATGGAACGCGGAGTTATTGTCCTCGAGGTACTGCTGATACTGTCCGACCTGGACGGATGGATGCAAAACGTCTCGCATGCGGCCGCCCAGTCGTGAGCAGACCAAGTCGTCGGCATCTGATTCCTCGCAAGCTTCCCACTGCTTCAGCTCCACAATTACCGCTCGATCGCGCTGCTCGCGGTCCTTGGCACAAACAAGGAAATCCAAGCGCCTGGAGCTCATCGGAAGCTGGTACTCGAGCATGACGCCATGATCGTCGAGCTGTGCGTCGGTCACGATAAGCGACATCGCTCGAAGCGAGTTTCGCCATGAGCCAATTTCGCTCGGCGATGGTCGGTAGCGGTAGTAGTGAATGAAGGCGTCGGTCAGCTTCTCGGCGATGCGATTGTGTGTCGTATCGCTTACGAATTCGGTCGACATGCCGGCGTAGAGGCGCATATCAAAGCTCGGTGTACTTCTTGGCAGTCCCGCGGGCTTTTTCTACAGGGTATTTCCGCGCATTCGTTGCGATCTTTCTGTCTGCTGCCTGGATCAGGTCGACGTTCAACATATCCGCAAGGCGTATGAGATACAGAAATACGTCGGCTATTTCTTCGTCGACCCTGGCCCGCTTTTCGGGCGACATTGTCAGCGGGTCCTTGTCGGACATCCATTGAAAATGCTCGAGCAGCTCGGCAGCTTCAACGCTCAGTGCAATCGCGAGATTCTTCGGCGAATGGAATTGGTTCCAATTCCGAGCTGCGGCGAAATCCCGTAGGCAGTCACGAAGTCGTGTCAGCGCGATTCCTTCCGCGCCTGCGTTTTCACCGCTCATGCCTTGAATGTGTTTTCGTTGTGCCATTGAAGATATTCCCTGCCGGGAAACTCTGCAGCTTCAATCGGACGGCATCTGAGCTCTTTCCCATGGTATGCATAGTATTCGCGGCCGTTCTCCCATTCCTCCTTCAGTCGAGGGCTCACCTCTAGCACTAGCGATGGGGTGACCGTTACATACCCGAGATCGAACAACTTGTGCAGGTCTGACCTCAGGAGAATTCCATTCTCGATCGAATGCGGGCCCTTTGCAGCGTACGGTTTGATGTGTGCCGCCTCGAGCACCGGCAGGGTCTTCTCACCCGTGACAGCGCATCTGCGCATGTATGCATCGGTTACCAGAACTCGAAATGCTCCCTGACCAAGGCGCCCACGAGCGAGGTACTCAGCGCCGAAGCGGTGCTCGGCATCGACGGGCTCTATCGACCCGGTATCTCGGATGCGCAGGCCGAGATTAATTCTTTCTTGCACGGCATCCCACAGTTTTTGGCCCGCCTCTGATTCCGACTCGTAAGTCTTGCCCTGGACGATATTTGCCGCCCATGTTGGCGGCACCGGAATCCATTCGCGGCGAGGGAAGAAGAACGGCTCGGCGAGAACGTTGCATCCGATGATGGGATCAACTGACTGATCATCGACTCGATATCGCCGTACCCTCAGTATCAAGTCGTTCAGGGAATCCACGCCGTTCTTCCGCTCAAAAGCTTCCCAGGCCAAAGACGCTGGTAATGCGGAATAGCGAACGAAGAAGCCGCCACCCACGATGAAGTTCTCCGGGCTGTGCAGCTTAAAGAGGAAAGGCTCGCCAGCTTGCAAGACACGGAAGGTTTTCGACCCGCTTGGTTGCCAGAAGTTGACCTCTTCGGGTGCGAGGCGGACCAGGTGCTCGTACCAGTTCTTGTCAGTGACGGCAACCCAGATCTTCATGGCTGTGCCGCCCCGGCGAGAATTTCAGTCACCTACAGGCTTTTCGAAAAAGAAGCATTGCGGAAGGAGCGCGTGAGCAATGTATTCGACATCCTTCGCTGATACTCCCGATGCGCGAAAGTGATCGCGCCACGCCCGGACAGTAGCGACGATGGCGTCGATTTCGCGCCTGGCAGCCTCGACGGTCAGCCCAAAGCGCTCGCATTGGGAGAGCAGGTTGTAGATGCTTGCTGTGCGCCCATACTTGCCGACAATCATCGCAAGATCGCGACGCTCCGGATTGACCAACGAAACGGGAACTAGATCGTAGGCGGGCGTCAGAAGCCAGCCGTGCGCGGTCCTGCGCACTGCGTGGTTGCGCGGATGATCGTCGTTGTTGGTAATGGCTGCGTTGAAAACCATCCGGCGGAATAGCTCGATTCGATCCTCATTCGGTTTCTCCGACCAGCGCCGAAGCTGATCTGCCAGGAGAGGATAGGACCATCGATCGCGGTCGAGATGGTACTCATCGGCATCGAGCATGGTAAATGCGCTGACCAGCCCAAAGCGCAGGTAGCCACTCTCGGTGTGTCGGCGATCGAAACGCTCGATCATCAACACTTCCCTGCCTCCCATCGACTGCAGACGTGAGGTGCAGACGTCGACTCCGCATCGACGCGCCAGCTGGAGCGTCGCGTGTTCCACTCGCTGGAGATTGAAGCGGTCGTCCTTTTGCGGAAACTTGCCTACCCAAAGACGGTCGCCGTCCTCGATCGTCGCCTTGGGCCTCGCACCACCCATCGAAGTGCCGGGCTCGAGCTGTTCGAGAATGTGCTCCGGCACCTGCCTGCCCTCTTCGATTGCTTCTGCGGCCGCAACAAGATCTGCCAGTTGATGCGTGCGGTTGTACCGATGCTTCGAGGCACGAGGCTCGACCGTGTCGCCGAAGGTCAGGTAGCCGGCGCCATCTTGCGGTCCGTGCAAGAGATAATCGAGCTCTTCCAAATCGGCGGGACTGCGCTCGAGCTTGTGCTCGATGACTCGCCGTCCCCAGGCGTCGGGGCCGGCGTCACGCACTGCGCCGGGAATCCCTTTCAGCTTGGTGAACTCGTAGACCCCGTTACCAAGCGGCACCTGGAACGGATCGAACGCGACCGCGTCCTTGCGCTCGAGGTAGCGATCACCGTAACGAAAGCGGCCGACGAATGTCGCGTCACGCAGCTTTTTGACTTTCAGCAGTGCTGCCGGGACCGTCCTCAACGTGCCGGGCAGCTGCACGTAGACGTACGCCTGGCGTTCAGAAGTCATACTCGTTCTTCTGCTTCCGAATCTTGCGAACGCGTTCGGGTCGACGCGAAGCCTCGAGCGTCGTTCCGTGCGTATCGGCGTCGGGATGGGCCGCGCCATCCAGCGTTTCGTCGAGACCGAGGGCCCACAGCACGGTGACGTAAGCGCCCAGCGCTACGCCAGGCTTGCCGAGCTCCAACGCGTTGAGGGTGTTACGGTTGATGTCCGCCTTGGCGGCCAGTTCGGCGATCGACATTCCGCGGCGCGTTCTGGCGAGGCGCAGTCGATAACCCAGTTCCTGGACGCGAGCGGCGACTTCGCCGGGAAGCATCCTATGAACGACCATTATTTTAGGCACTAAGCCTCATAATGCCTAACATACTAGGCATCGCCGAAGTCAAAGTAAAGCGCCGCTTGACAAGCAGGTGACGAACAAGCAGGAAGCCTGTCGGCTGAACACGATCACGCCGGTAGGACACAGCTCGCGCTTGAGATCGGGACTGATCCCCAAGTCGAACCAGCGCACGCGCTCGCGGACAGCGTCCGGGATGGGAACCGAGGCGAGACCTGCGTCGGTAAGCCGGCTTCCGACGTCGGACTGCATGCTCATGGCTGTCGGACATTGACAAGCCCGGACATCATCAAACAGCGATCCAAACACTGCCGTTGACATTAGGCGTGAATCCACAAGTCATCGTTCGACTTGACGCCCTGCGAAAGCTACGCAACCTGACCGAATACACCGGCGACAGGGTGCCCGCAGCGACGGTTGCGGAATGCGTGTCGCAGGCGGAGGCACTGCATGAGACAGCGACCACGTGGCTCAAGACGCATCGACCGGAACTGATCTGAGATGAACTCGAGCCGCACGACCCGGCGCCGAGATGGATAGCTGTCTTTGAACGGGCGGGATTCGAACCCGCCTCACCGCTAGGCTGGATGCGGTTCTCTGAGGTTTTGTGACCAAGAAGTGACCAAACGAAATGCGAAAGTTTTTCGAGACCTGTGGATAGCTGGCCCGAATTGCCCGCGCGGTTCTTGTGATGACTTGCCAGTCAGGGCAAGGACAAAGCGTTGCCGCTTGACCCTATAGCTAGAGCCCATGCACCAACTAAGCTGCTTGTTTGATTAAGGACTCGGCTGGAATCCCCAACCCCCTGTGCAGGTTCCAGGCCATGGCCATAGTAAGCGGGCGCTTGTGATTGAGAACTTCGTAAACGCGGTTGGGGCGGCCGATGTAAGGGACGAGATCTTTGACTGTGAGATTGCGCTGCTCCATCACGAACTTGATGGCTTCGACCGGGTCGGGGAGATCAAGCGGGAAATGTCGTGCCTCATATGCCTCAATCAAGGTAACTAGAACGTCCAGTCTGTCGCCTTCAGGCGTATTGCGTTTTGCCGACATTAATGGCTCGATCGCCCTGAGCGCCGTTTCGTAATCTCGTTTGGTCTTGATTGGCTTGATGTCCATTGCAATGCCTCGCTTCATTAAACGGTCTGCGCATCGATTCGATCGTACTCGCTGTGTGTACCAATGAACCGGACATAGACGATGCGATATGGATAGTTGATCCACACTACGATTCGATACTTGTTCCCTCCGATGTTGAACACCACCCTGCCGTCTTTCAAAATGCTCGCACTGCCGATATCGCGCTTCACCTCAGCCGGTGAGGCCCAATCGGCCCTGAGCACTTGTCGGTACCACGCTAAAGCGGGTTCACGAGCGTCACTGTATTTCGGTCTGCTGTCAACGAAATGCTTGATCGTGCGAAGGGCAATGACACGCATTGCAGAATAGTAGTCCCAAAATGGGACTACTGCAAGTCCCCTGATATCCGGCGTCGCCGCCTCACGCCGATTGGACAGGGTTTCGGGATAACTTCAGATGACACCGAGCACGAAACTGGCGGAGAGGGCGGGATTCGAACCCGCGTTAGGGTATTACCCTAAACACGCTTTCCAGGCGTGCGACTTAAACCGCTCATCCACCTCTCCGTGACCGCGATTTTACGCTGAGCCGAGGCCAACGTTCAGCGTCAGCCGGGACGTCGCGCGACGACGTCGATCAGCGCCGACATGCCGCCGTGCGCCCGACCCTCGCGGATCTCCGCGTCGTAGAGATCTAGCGACAGAATGTCCCAGCCTGCGAATCGCGCCTCGATCCATTCGCGCGTGTACATGTGCTCGCGCCGCGGCGGACCGCCGGTTCTGTAATCGACCTGCTCGGGCCGATAGCCTTCGAGCACGAACACGCCGCCGGGCGCCACGGCCGACTGCATACGCGCAAACGTCGCGTCTCGCGTCTCCGGCGGAAGAAACTGGATGAAGATCGCAACGACCGCGTCGTAGCGCCCGGCGTCGTAGTCCCAGTCCTCGACGGCACACAGGCGATGATCGCAGGACACGCCGCGGCGCGCGGCGAACGCTCGCGCCTTGTCGACGGCATTCGACGCGAAATCGAATGCAGTCACCTCGAACCCCTGCTCGGCCAGCCAGACGCTGTTGCGCCCTTCCCCGTCGGCGATGCACAGAACCGTTCCGCGCGGCTTTATCCGCTGCGCGGCCCGAACGAGGAATGCGTTCGGCGCTTCGCCGAACAGGAATTCCGGAACCGCATATCGCGTGTTCCAGGTTTCGCGAGGATTGTCGAAGCCAGCCATGTCCTGTCGAATGCTACGCCGTCCGGGCGCGTGCGAGTCCCTCTATGTGCGAGCAACCATCAAACAAACGACGACCACAGCATCCCGACGACCGCGATCGCCATCAATGCCGTTGCAAACCATCCGAGCCGGTGCAGCCTCCGTTTGATCACGAACGGCCCCATGATGTCCGGCCGCACCGCCATGCGCATCATCAGCGCCATGATCGGGACGGCGATGACGCCGTTCAACACCGCCGACCAGATCAGCGCCTTGATCGGATCGATCGACGTGAAATCGATGCCCGCACCGAGCAGCGTTGCGAGCGTGATGATGCCGTAGAAGCCCTTCGCCTCGAGCGGCTCGAGGCCGAGTCCGATCGGCCACTTCATCGCCTCGGCGACCGCGTAGGCCGCCGAGCCCGCCAATACCGGAATCGCCAGCAATCCGGTGCCGATGATGCCTGCGGCGAACAGCGTGAACGCAAGGTTGCCCGCGATCGGCCGCAGTGCCTGGGCCGCCTGCGCCGATGTCTGGATGTCGGTGATACCCGCATCGTGCAGCGTGACGGCGGTCGTCAGCATGATTGCGAACGCGATCGCGTTCGAGAAAATCATGCCGAACCAGGTGTCGACGGTGATCCGCTGCAGATGCGAACGTGCACCCTTCGCCGACTCGCGCAGCGGCTCGTCGCCGTGCGTCGCGCGCTGCTCCTCGACCTCCTGCGACGCCTGCCAGAAGAAGAGATACGGACTGATCGTCGTACCAAGCACGGCGACGAGCAGCACCAGGTATTCGCGCGTGAGCTCGACCGGCGGAATCAGCGTCGCAGCGAAAAGCTTCACCCACGGAATGTCGACCGCAATCAGCACGCCAACATAAGCAAAGAGCGACAGCGTCAGCCACTTGAGGATCGGCGCGAGATAGCGGTACGGAATGAAGAGTTGCATCAGCACCGCGAGCACGCCGAAGAGCAGCGCGTGCCCGTGCTGCGGACCGCTGACGACGATGAGCTGCAGCGCCTCGCCCATGGCGCCGAGATCCGCG
>JAICSX010000086.1 GCA_025936675.1 Sphingomonas sp. | reverse complement strand
GGGGACAAAAACCAGCGCTTCTTTCTCGCCGCCGTGGGCGAGCTTCATGACAGGCTGACCGACTGCCACAATTTGTCCGGGCTCTGCAGCCGTCTCGGTAATGACGCCGTCTGCCACTGCGACGAGATCGGCATAACTGATCTGCTTGCGCGACAGTTCGAGCGCGCGTGCCGCACGGGCTCGCCGTCCTTCCGCTTCGCCTTTGGCCGCAGATTTGCGATCGTAATCGGCGGCGGAGGCGAAGCCTCGGGCTTTTAGAACAGCATAGCGGTCGAAATCGGCAACGGCCTGGTCGAGGTTGACTTGCGCCGCAGTGAGTTCGGCTCTGGCGGTTTCGACTTGCAGGCGCAGGTCATCGGAATCCAGCTGCGCCAGCACCTGTCCGGCATGCACACTGTCTCCGACGTTCGCCACTCGCGTGAGGATCTTGCCACCAACCCGGAACCCGAGGCCGGATTCGTGTCGGGCTCGTACGACACCGACGAATTCGCGCGTCCCGTCCTGCTCTTCATAGCGGACGCTTTGAACCTGAACGGGGCGATCGGCGCGCTGTGCCGTTTCTGTCTTGGCCTGGCAGGCTGTAAGCAGGATTGCGACGGCCAACGACGCCACAGGGGAAAAATGCGAACGGTGAGGCGACATGGAGTGAAGTCTCGGGGTGAACGGCAGTGGCGGCACGATCTGCGCGCTCCTGGACGCGAAGCCGCAGATGGGCCGCCGGGACACAAGATTTCGGCAAGCAGGGTCGGTCTCGCTCCGCACCGACATAGGCGTCCGGCGGGCGGAATCGAATGACGGAGACGCCGAACTCGTTGCTCGAAGCGCCAAATCAGCGTGGGTGCCGGGGCGGCGGGACATGCCTCCGCCAGGTGCCGGGGGCCATCCCGAACGCTTTCTTGAACGCGCGCGAGAATGCCGCTTCGGATTCGTAACCAACGTCCTGAGCAACCTGGGCGAGAGTTGCGTTTGTGCCGCGTACCTTTGCAGCCGCCACCTGCATGCGCCAATTCGTCAGGTAATTGATTGGCGGCACACCGATAAGGCGCAGGAAACGATCGGACAGAGCCGATCGCGACAGGCCGACCTCGCGTCCGAGATCGTCGACCGTCCAAGGTCGGCGTATGTCGCCGTGCAGAAGCGCGAGGGCTTTGGCCAAGTGCGGCTCGCGCAGGCCGGCAAGCCATCCTGTATGGCTCTGGGGCAGGGATTCCACGTAACGCCGGACCGTTTCGACAAACAGCAGCTCCGAGAGCTTTGCCAGGACGGTCTGCGAGCCCGGGCGCCCGGCGCCAACCTCGGCCGCAGCGTATTGAAATGTCGAGCGAATCCAATCCGCAGCAGGGCCCTGTTCGACGTTGAATTTGAGCAGTCGAGGCAACATCGTTATGAGCGGATTGGCCTCGGCACCGGCGTAGCCGATGAAGCCGCAAATCATCTCTGTCTTTTCGCCGTCTCCGCCATAGCGGATCGAGTAGAGGCCAGGACCAATCGGCCGGCTGACGAGGTTCTCGCCCGAGACGGCGGGAATTGCCAGGTCGCTGCCTATCAAATGCGGATCGTTGCGCGGCAGGATGACGACCTCGCCACGGCCGATCGTTTGCATCTTCTCGTCCGGGTCATCGACCCGGATGCGGAGCTCACCATCCAGAATGTAGTGGTACGTCATTAGATGAGAAGCGGGACCGAGCGAAGGACCGCAATGTTCACGCAAAATATTGAGCGCCATGCACCACGGCGCCGACAAGTCGGCGCGCAAGAACACGCCGCCGGTCAAATGCGAAACCCTCAAGACGTCGGATAAGGCATCCATCGGTACGGTGTATCAGAATACGGCGTTTCGGTCATGCGACGCGGCGTGCCGGTCATGGACCGAGGGCGGCTTGGCCAAGTAGCTAGCCATATCTGCTGGCTGTCCAGCGCTGTCGATAACTTGCGCGCAACGAGAGTATGTAAGATGAACGCCATAGAGAAGATCACTGCCAATGACCGCTATGAACGGTGCGTCGAGACATCGAAACGGGTGCGCTGGGACATCGAGAAGGACGTCATCCGCGGCCGCAAGTTCGACACTGCACAAAAATTCCTCCCGGACGGACTATCGCTCGCGGAGGAATTCACGACTCTCTCGGCGGACGAAAAGCGCCTGGTGAGTCAGATCCAGGGCCGCACCTACGCCAACGTATTCGGACTGGTCGAGCGGTTCATCAATGCCAAGGTGCTTGAGCTGAGCCACGATCATTGGTTCGGCGACCAGATCGCGCTCGAAGCTCTGGTCCGGTTCAGCGACGAAGAGCTCAAGCACCAGGCATTGTTTCGGCGTATCGACGCGATGATCGGCGAGGTCTTGCCGGCCGGCTATCGTTTCGACATCGACCCCAACGGCGTTGCCCACGCCGTGCTCGGAAAGAGCACCTGGGCGGTGCTGGCGCTCACGCTCGACATCGAGCTGTTCACGCAGTCGCACTACCGCGAAAGCATCGAATCCAATCCCGGCCTTTCGGAACTCTTCAAGGACGTTTTCCTGTTCCATTGGCGGGAAGAGAGCCAGCACGCGATCCTCGACGAACTCGAATGGGTGCGGAACGATGCAACGCTGACTCCAGAGCAGCGCGATCGTGCGGTTGACGAGTTTATCGAACTCGTCGCAGCGGTGGACGGCATTCTCCAGGCGCAGGCCAAAGCCGATGCCGGTTACTTCGCGACCGCGGTGCACCGCAAGATCGAGGCGACCGAATTGCGTTCGATCGAGGCCTCAATCCTGAAGGCCTACCGTTGGCAATATATCCACTCCGGTGCGCAGCACCCGCATTTCGGCAAGGTGCTGTCCGGCCTCATCACCGACAAGCAATTGCAACGGGTCCTGGCGGCGCTCGCCACCCTTCAGTAGCAATCCGGCCAGCGACGCTGCTGCGCGTGCGGTCGACCATTGGCGGCCGTGTCAAAGTGGCTGTCGCGTCAAGGGATTTATCGTCATGACCCCCGGCCGCTCGCGCATGGGAACGCCACGGCCCGTAGTCGCTCTGCACTGTTCAGGAGCGGACGGAGATCAGTGGCTTCCCTTGGGGGAGTCGCTTGGCATCGATTACCGTGTGCACACGCCTGAGCATTTCGGTTGCGAACGGGTTGGACATTGGGCTGGAGAGCACGCATTTGGAATTGAAGACGAAGCGCAGCGCACGATAGAGCTGATCGATGCGTCCGATCATCCGATGCATCTCGTTGGGCATTCTTACGGTGGCGGCGTGGCTTTGTACGCTGCCCTCCAGCGGCCGAATAGAATTGCCAGCCTGTCGCTTTACGAGCCGACCGCGTTCCATCTGCTGAGGCAGATGGGTGCGGACGGCGCAGGCGCACACGCAGAAATCGCCGCCATTGCCAGCGAGGCGAGTGAATGGGTGTTGGCCGGCGATTATCGCAAAAGCGTCGCGCACTTCATCAATTACTGGAATGGGCCAGGAGCGTGGAAGACAATGTCGCCGCGCGTACAAGCGAAGCTTGTGCGATGGGCGCCTAAGATCCCGCTCGATTTTCGGGCCTTGATGCAAGCCTCGGCTCCGCTATCCGCATATGCGGCGCTGAAGTGCCGGACCGTGCTCATTCGTGGTGAGAACGCACCTTTTCCTACGCGGCTCATCATCGAGGCGCTTGCCAGAGCGATCCAGCTCGCCGAGGTGAGCGTGGCAAGTGGCTGCGGCCATATGGGACCGCTCACTCATCCTTTGCCCATCGCCGAGACGATCGCGAGCCATATCCGCCGCGTCGACGCGGAAGATGCCGCCAGCGGTACACGTGGCCGACCTCCGCCGCCATGTCCGGATGACTGTCCGATAAGCGTCCGGGCTCGCGGTCTCGTCTCCGTCAGCTAGTGGTCACTCGATCCAAAGCCACCCGGTTCGCTTCGCCGCCGGCTTGCGCTCGCCTCAAGACCCCGCGTTTGAGCCCCTTAAGCGACTGAAAAAACTGCTTAAAATCGACGGCTCCGGCGCCTCTCCGTCGCGCCGTTGATGGAGGGCCGGGCTCGGTCGGAGTACGCGCCACACACCGGCAAATTCTCGCGCGGCGTGGGGGCAGGCCATGCCGACGACACGCAGTACCCGCGGGGTCTCCGTTGAGCCTGTGCCGGCAAGACCGGCTATTTCCGTTTCTTCTTCGCCGCGCGGCGCGCAGGCTTGGCCCCTTTTGCCGGCGGCGCCTTGCGCGCCGGAATGATCGGCAGCAGCACGAAGTTCTCGCGCCCGCCGCCAAGATGGAGCGTGGTCTTGCCGCCGTAGATCGAGATCGGCCGATCGCGCGGATCGTTGTGCAGGAACGGCCCGTTGCCGGTGAACTCGTTCTTCATGTTCGACAGCTTGCCGCCGGAGCCGCCGGGATAGACATAATCGCAGCCGCGCACGCTCAAGGCCACGCGGTAGCCCTTCGGCACGACGATACAGGTCGGGATGATCTCGATGTCGAGTTCATAGACATCACCCGGCTTGAGCGGCTGCTTCTCGTCATGCGTATGGTAAGGCCGGAACGGCAGCGTCAGCTTCTTGTCGAGCTTGCGGTGCGAGGCGCGCAGCCAACCCTGTCCGATCGGCGTATGCGGATCGAGCGCGCCCTGGAAAACGACCTCCTTCATGTCCGGCGAGAAAACGCGCAGCACGAGGAAGATGTCGGCGTCCTCGGTCGAGGAAGACACGTTCAGTTTCGCCGCAACCGGGCCGGTGATCTCGGTTGCTTCGGCCACCGGCTCAGTGAGGAAGGTGACGCCGTCGCTCAGCGCGTCGAAGGTGACCTTGCTCGCATTTTTGTCAGGTGAGGCTTCGAGGCGGTGGCTGTCGGCGACCAGGTGGAACTTGGTCCACTGGGTCGACGGCAGCGGCCAGGCGTCTTCGTGGCGGATGACGAAGCGTTCGCCGGGGTGGCGGACGTTGAGCTGGACCTTCGGTTGCTTGTCCCAGCCGTTCCTCTCGCCCTTGAGGAAATAGCCGAAGAAGCGCTTCTGCAGGCCGACGCCGTAGTCC
>JAICSX010000070.1 GCA_025936675.1 Sphingomonas sp. | reverse complement strand
GAGGGCTGAGTGGCCGGAACGGCGTATCGAAGGCCGTCTCGAAGGAAGGCCTGTATCGAAGGACGCAAATGAACCTCACCGACCTCCTGATCCCCACCTACCGCAACATGCTCCAGACCCTGAAAGGGCTGCTCGACAAAGCCGAAACGCAGCTCGGCCCGGACGAGGCCGAAGCGCTGCTCTCGGCGCGGCTGGCGCCCGACATGTTCCCGCTCTCCACCCAGATCCGCTTCGCTGCGGTCCAGGCGTACGACGGCCCCCGCCGCCTGCTCGGCGAGGAGCATCCACCAGAGGTCGAAGCCATCCTCAACGAAGGCCGCAACGCCGGCGACAATCCAGGCACGCTGGCCGAAGCCAAGGCGCGCATCGGCCAGGCGCTGGCCTATGTGGACTCGCTCGGCGCCGACGCGCTCGACCAGGCGCCGGAAGACTCAGCCCTGGTCCTCGACCTGCCGATGGGGATGACGTTCGACCTCACCCGAGCCCAGTTCGCCCGCGACTGGGCGCTCGGCCAATTCTACTTCCACCTCATGGCCGCCTACGCGATCCTGCGGAAGGAAGGCGTCGAGATCGGCAAGGCCGATTACGTGCCTCACATGATCGGGTATTTGCGGGCGGAGGCGGTGTCGTGAGCGAGTGCTTCTACGACGAGGGCGGGGATGGTCCGCACGACGAACACCGGCACGCTGCAGTACGACATTCCAGTGCTCGCCCCTGCACGCCGGCATGACTGCGCGCTGAAATTCTTCAACGCGGGCGAGAGCGAGATTGCAGTGCTCGCTTGTCACGCTCATCGCCTCCCTTGCCGCGCTGGCGCGTGGTGCCTACCCCGGCCCCCACATGCGCTTGGAAGGAGCGGCTCGATGGCTCTCGACGTGATTGGCTCCGGCCTCGGGCGGACCGGCACCAAGTCGCTGCAAAGCGCGCTCGAGCTGCTCGGTTTCGGCCCCTGCCATCACATGGTCGAAGTGTTCGGCCACCCGGAGACAATGCCGCTGTGGATCGCCGCCGGGCTCGGCGAGCCCGACTGGGCGGCGATCTTCGCGGGCTATCGCTCGGCTGTCGATTATCCGACCGCGGCTTACTGGCGAGAGCTTGCCTCCGCCTTTCCGGGCTCGAAGATCATCCACACCGTTCGCGACCCCGAAGAGTGGTTCGAATCCACCCAGGCGACAATCTTCCGCGAAGGCGGGGTCGCCAACAGCGCGATGAAGGGCGACAGCTTGCCCGGGCAGTTCTTCCGCAGTTTCATCAAGCCGCCGCTTGCCGATCATTTGCACGACCGTTCGTACCTGATCGATTATTTCCAGCGCCACACAGAGGAGGTCCGGCAGTCGATCGAGCCCAAACGGGTGCTGGTCTATCGAGTGGACGAAGGCTGGCAGCCGCTGTGCGAATTCCTCGGCGTGCCGGTGCCGCCCGAGCCGTTCCCATCGCAGAACAGCCGCGCCGAATTCATCGCTCGCAGGTCTGCCCAATCGGAGCAGGCCGAAAACAGCTGAGCCGTGGTCGCAAGCAGTTGACCCCGGCGGAGGGCGCCGGCCGGCCGACTGCGCGTGCTCGGCTGTGCGGCAGCGCGCTAGAGCAGCCAGGAGAAGGCACGGCGGAGATAGGCTGTGCCGCCGCTGCGGGCGATCTCGCCGTGGGCGACGACTACCCGCTCCGGCCGGTCCGCGATCAGCGCTAGGACCTTCGCCCGCGCTTCGGACCGTCGCCGGAAGCTGAACCGGAGCTCGATGGGCGCATAGCCCCAGCCTTCGATCATGCGCGCCCTCCGCGCGATCCACCGCAGCCACCACGGCCAGTGCTGCTTGAGGAAATGCTCACTGAACGGCTGCGACAGATCGGCCATGATCGCGGTGCGCGACTTGCGGTGGAAGAACGTGACTTCGTCGAGGAAACGCGAGTTGGTGAAATGATATTGGTCGATCTGCCCGGCCCAGTCGGGCGGCGGAACGTCAGTCAGCACTCCCGCAAATTTCAAGTCCTTGGACCGAGCGATGGTGGACGCGGTGCCCCACAGCTTCGCCTCGGGAAACCTGTCCCGCCAAGCGGCCAGGAACAGGTGATGAAGCTTGTTCGGACTGACCAAGTGCCGCGCCGGTCCGAGCGCACCCAGTTCATCGACCAGCTCGGCGCTCGGCGCGATCGGCGACCACAGCCACAACCCGCCCCCTGCCAGGCGCACGACTGCCATGCGCGTCGGATAATCGAAACCGAAGAACGAAACGGTGCCGCCCTCTGCGATCCACAAATCCGGGCCAAGCTGCTGCAGCATCTTCCGCGACGCCGCGGCTCGCCAGCCGAAGCTAGCGGACGAACTGCTTCTTCAGGTCCGCCTTGATCGACGCGCCGCCGAGGTGCGCGTCGACGTTCGAATAGCCTTCGCGGCGGAGGACCTTGCGAATCTCGTCGATATTGTCGGAGCCGCGCGCCAGCTGGAAGGCGCGCTCGATGATGTTCTGGGTTTGCATGGGGATCCTAAAAAATTTCGCTCCCGTCATGAACGATCCGGAGCGGCCTTACGTTCCCCGCGCGCGGACTTGCCGAGCCGCACCAGCGCGTTGAGAAGCACGCGCCATCCGCCTTCAATAATGATAGCGGCACGACAGGACTTCGACCGCCTGCGCATCCCCCTTGCCGCTAATTCGATAGACCAGCCGGTGCTCGCGGTCGATCCGCCGCGACCACCAGCCGGCGAGGGTGCGCTTGAGCGGTTCCGGTTTGCCCGTGCCGGTGAACGGATGGCGCATGCACTCGCCGATCAGCAGGTTGATCCGGGCCGTGATGGCCGCGTCGTCCGCTTGCCACTGGCCGTAGTCGGCCCAGGCGGCGGACGTGAAGACGACCTTCACGGCTCGATCAGCTCATGCTCCTCGCCGCGGCCGGCATTCAGTTCCGCGATGCCGTCCATCAGATGCTTGGCGTTAGCCGGAGAGCTCAACAGGTACAGAGTCTCTTCGATCGACTCCCACTCGCTTTGCGAAATCATCACCACGCCCTCACCCTTCTGGCGCGAAATCGCGATCGGCGCCTTGTCGGCGACAACGCGATCGACGACCGCCTTGAGGTTGGCGCGGGTGTCGGAGATGCTGATCGTTTCCATATCGTTTGATGTACGAATTTCCGTACAAAAGTCAATCGTTGCGCCCCAATCTCGCCAATGCCTGATCCAGCGCTTGCAAGAAGCGCGAGCGGTCGGCCTTGGCGAAGGGCGCCGGACCGCCGGTCACCCCCGCCCCGGCGCGCAAGTCCGCCATGATCGCCCGCGTCGCGATTGCGCCGCCGATGCTCGCGGCCGTGAAGGGCTTGCCGTTGTGGCCGATCACGCTCGCGCCCGCCTTCAGGCAGCGGTCGGCCAGCAGGATGTCGCCGGTGATCACCACCGTGTTCGCGTCCGCTTGTTCCGCGATCCAGTCGTCGGCGGCGTCAAACTTGTCCGACACCACCACCCGCTCGATCAGCGGATGATCGGGCACCCGCAGCCAGCTGTTGCTGACCACCTTGACGGGCACCTCACGTCGGAAGGCGACGCGATAGACCTCCTCTTTCACCGGGCAGGCATCGGCGTCGACCAGGATTCGCACGTCGCTCATCGGCGCTTCTATGCCGCAATGCCGATGCGCGTGCAGGCCCGGTTCACGCGGTGCAGCCGAAAGCGCTCGCTTTCCGCTCCCCTGCCGCTACCGAGTTGCGATGTCTGCCCTGCGCACCGTTCCAATTGCCGCAATCCTGCTCCTGGCGTCTCCGGCGACGGCGCAGCAGCAGGTCGATCCGCTGCGCTTTTTCGAAGGGCGGACGGAGAGTCACGGGACCGTCAAAGTCCTGTTCCACAAGGCCTATCGGACGAGCAGCGTCGGTTACGGCCGGATCGAGCACGACGGCAGCCTGACGCTGGTCCAGCGGGTTGAGGACGAGGGCAAGCCGCCTCACGATCGGCGCTGGCGAGTCCATCGGACAGGGCCCGGCCGCTTCGCTGGAACGATGTCGGAAGCCAGCGGCCCGGTAACGATCGAAAAGGCCGGCGATCGCTACCGCTTCCGCTTCACGATGAAGGGCAACCTCAGCGTCGAGCAATGGCTCGCGCCGCTGCCGGGCAACGGCTCGGCAAGCAGCGTCACCAAGATCCGCCGGTTCGGCCTCACGGTTGCGACCTCGGAGGCCGTAATTCGCAAGGTCGCCGAGAGGTCGGGCGCTTAGTCGTTCTTGAGGTTCTCGAGGCCGCGGGTGCCGCCCTTCTGCGAAGGATTGGCGGCGATGGTCTTCGCTTTCTCCTTCTTCGGCTTGCGCGCTTCCTTGTTCGATCTCTGCTGACCCTTGGCCATGACTGCTCTCCTGCGGGGCGCCGATGCGCCTCCTGCGCTCATCATAGCCGTTCGGCAGCGCCGCACCTAGCCCGGCTATTGGCCGCCCCGCGGGCATTCGCCGGTCGAACAGGCCGGTCACGCGTCTACAAGGCGTAGGCAGAACGGCATCGACACGGGCAAGGGGATATGCTGTCCTGTTTGACGGAGGACTCATTGCGCACGCCTCGCATCATGTTCCTGACATTCGCTCTTGCCTCGGCAGCCCTGCTCGGCAGCGCCGGAGCCGCGGCCCAGGCGCCCCAGATCAGCAAGCCGACGCCCGCTCCGGCAACGGCACCGACGGTCATTCCGCTTCCTCCGGCAACGATCGACAACACGCTCGCGATCGGCGGGGAAGACGTGAAGGCGCGCCAAGTCGACACCCGCCTCAGCGTCGACGTCAAAGTGAACGGCCGCGGCCCCTACCGCTTCGTCGTCGACAGCGGCGCCGACACCTCGGCGGTCGGCCTGCGCATCGCCCATGACCTGCAGCTGCCGCTGGGCACGCCGGCGATCGTCAACGGCATGACCTCTCGCGATCTGGTCGACCGGGTGAAAGTCGCCAAACTGACGCTTGGACCGAGCAGCGTCCATAATCTCGAAGTGCCTGCGCTGCGCGAGGTCGACCTCGGCGGCGACGGACTGATCGGCATCGACGCTCTGGTCGAGCAGCGGCTGATGCTCGATTTCGAAAAGCATCTGATCAAGGTCGAGGACGCGCGGATCCCGGTGCAATATCTGCCCGGCACGATCGTGATCACGGCCAGGCGCCGCCGTGGGCAATTGATCCTGACGCAGGTCAGGGCCTCGCGGTTCCACCTGGACGCGGTGATCGACACGGGATCCGAAGTCACGGTCGGCAACCTGGCCCTGCGCGACAAGCTGATCAGCAAGAACCGGGCGAAGTTCTGGGAGGTCGAGGCGGTCGGCGTCACCGGCGTCAAGACCAAGCTGCAGATGGCGCGGATCGACGAGCTTCAGCTCGGCCCGATCACGCTGCAGGACGTTCCGATCGCCTTCGCCGACGTGCCGCCGTTCGCCTTGTTCGGGCTTGCCAACCAGCCGGCACTGTTGCTCGGCACCGATCTGCTGGAAACGTTCCGGCGCGTTTCGCTCGATTTCGCGGCGCGCAAGGTGCGTTTCGAGCTCAGGCGTTGCACGCAAGACGGGATCATCATCAGCACCGCGCCGACTGACATGTTCACGCGCTTGTCCGCGACCGGCGGCTCCGGCGTGTGCTTGCGTTAGGCTGACGGGAGACCTCGGAGATGATCGGCTTCCGGGCGCCGCTTGCTCAGCGCCTTGTATCGCTGTCGATTTCTCGGCAATCGACGAGCGGGAGCAGAGGAGTCGCCGCGTGCCCGGAGTGAAAGCTGAAGCCCTCGCGCTCGCCGACGACGAGCGGCTGCGCGCGATCCTCCGAGAGATTTGCGACGCGACCGGCATGGGCTTCGCCGCCGTCGCTCGAGTCACCGAGCACCAGTGGATCGCCTGCCAGGTCGAGGACAAGATCGAATTCGGCCTCGACCCCGGCGACGAGCTCAAGATCCGCGAAACCATTTGCGACGAGATCCGCGACAGCGGCCAAGCCGTCGTGTTCGACGATGCCAGCGACGATATCAAATGGTCGCGCCACCCGGTGCCGGTCATCTATGGTTTCAAGAGCTACTGCTCATTCCCGGTCTATCTCGAAGATGGCAGCTTCTTCGGGACGCTCTGCGCGATCGATCCGGCGCCGCGCCAGGTCACCGATGATGCGGTGGTCGAGATGTTCTCGACTTATGCCAAGCAAGTCGGTGCGATCCTCTCGGAGCGAGTGCGGCATTCGGCCGTAGCGGCTTCGTTTCGCTGACGTTCACATACGGCGAGCGGAGCCGTTCCAGCCGCCAGCCGATGAACACAGGCGCGATGCTCCCCGTTCTTCAGGCAGAGCGAAAGGAGCTGCACAATGAACCCCACCATATTTCTCGCCGCTGCTGGTCTCGCGGTCGTCGTCAGCACGCCTGCGGACGCACGGCGCTACCATCCCAACGCCTGGCGCACGGTCGGCTACACGGCGGTGAACGGCCGCGACACCGACACTATCCGGCTGCCGAGCACCGCGCGCTACCGACAGATGCGCGTCTGCGTCTTCGGCGGCCCGCTCGAGATGCGCGACGTAGACGTGCGCTATCGCAACGGCGGTCATCAGGACGTGCGTGTGCGCAACCTGATGCGCGCGGGCACCTGCACCCGCAACGTCGATCTGGCTGGCAACCGCCGGGACGTTCGGCTGATCCGCCTGCAATATGCCCCGCTCCGGCGCGGCTGGGTCCGGCCGACCGTCCGCGTTCAGGTGCGCTAGCCGCTGCAATTCAGGGGGCGGGCGCTCTCTGCCCACCCCCTTCCGCGCGCGGAACCGCACGCGACGCCCAACCATTTTTGACCTGTATCCAGCCCTGCGAAGGAGACGGACATGTCGAGCGCCAAAACTACCACCAACCATGACCAGATTCGCAAATGGGTCGAACAGCGGGGCGGCCATCCGGCGGTCGTCAAGGCGACCGAAAACAACGGTCAGCCAGGTGGACTGCTGCGGATCGACTATGACGAACCCGGCGGCAACGACGACACACGCCTGCACCGCATCAGTTGGGACGAGTTCTTCAAGGCCTTCGACCAGAACGACATCGCCTTCCTCTACGATCCGGAGGGCGACAGCCGCTTCAGCAAGTTCGTGTCGAAGGAAAACGCGGACAGTTAGTTCCGCTTAATATGCGAAAAGGGCGTCCGGAACGCGGACGCCCTTCGCCTCTACGCGTGCTCTCGCGTGAACTATTTAGCCTTGTTCTCGCTCGCGTTGCCGCTGGCGGCCGCCGAGTTCTTCATCGCATCGGCCTTGTTCTCGCCTTCGTTCTTGATGGCCGAGGCTTCGTTGCTCGCAGCATTTTTCACCGCATCAGCCTTGTTCTCGGCCTTGTTCATGATGTTCGAAGCTTCGTTGTTGGCCGCCGCAGTGACGTTTTCCGCTTCGTTGTCGGCATTGGCCTCGACCTGCGACGCCTGATTCTGCTCAGGGCTCTTCTTGTTGCACGCGGCGAGCGCCACCATCCCGGCGACGACAAGCATGCTCCTGGTGATCTTCATCTCGGCTTTCCCCGTTCTTGTGTCGTGGCGCGCAAATCTAGTCGCCCGACCTGTCCGGCACATGTCAGGAACATTAACTAGCGGGCGCTCGAGCGAGCGCGGCGCCACCGAGG
>JAICSX010000041.1 GCA_025936675.1 Sphingomonas sp. | reverse complement strand
CCGCGTGAGCTTCGCACTGGCGACACCGCAGAGCGAGCACGCTTCTCGGGAGCGTCCGCCCGCTCGCTCCTGACCCGCAGGCGCATCCAGCTTGCGACGACGATCATCATCGCGGCGCTAGCACCATGGCTGGTCCGCACCCTGTTCCTCCCGGGAAGGCCGTTCGAGTCCGCCGCGGTCAACACATTCCTCGCCAATATCGTCGCGGTCCTGCTCGCCTTCTGGATGCGCCTTTCGATCGAATCCTATCCGGGCATCCGCCGGGCTTATGTGATCCTTCCATCGGCGCTGACCGGGCACGGTCTCGCGCTGCTCTGGTTCGCGCTCACCCGGCTGCCCTACGACCGCGTGGCGCTCGTGCTCGGATTTCTGGCGCATGTGGCGTGGCTCTATGCGATCTTCGTCTCGACCGAGCTCCGCGCCCGGCGTCGGATCGCCGTGGTACCATTCGGGCGCGTCCAGCTCCTCCATCGCATTCCCGACGTCGACTGGCTGATTCTGTCGAGGGCGCGCCTGCACGACGCGCGCGGCTGCCAGGCAATCGTCGCTGATTTCAACGCTGAACTTCCCGAGGAGTGGGAGGCCTTTCTTGCCGAGGCGGCGCTCGCGGGACGCATCGTGTATCAAGTCAAGCCGTTGTCCGAATCGCTGACGGGCCGCGTCGAACTCGAGCAATTATCCGAGAACAGCTTCGGCTCACTGGTCCCGGCACGCGGCTACTTTTATCTCAAATCGCTCGCCGATTTCCTGTTTGCGCTGCTGCTCCTCCCAATTGCCTTGCCTGTCATGGGACTCATTGCCATCGCGATCAGGCTCGACAGCAAGGGCCCGGCGCTGTTCCGCCAGACGCGGGTCGGCCATGCCGGAAAGCCAATCATCGTGTACAAGTTCCGAACCATGCGCGAGAGCGCTGTCGAGGACGACCGCCGGGCTGCGATCACCGGCGACGGCGACGAGCGGGTGACCAAGGTCGGCAAAGCCTTGCGCAAGTTCAGGCTCGACGAACTTCCGCAGATCTTCAACGTCCTCAAATTCCAAATGAGCTGGATCGGTCCGCGGCCGGAGGCCGACGTGCTATCGCGTTGGTACCAGGGCGAGATCCCCTTCTACCGCTATAGGCACGTCGTAAAGCCGGGAATTTCAGGGTGGGCCCAGGTCAACCAGGGCCACGTCGCGGACGTCGAGCAGGTCCACCGCAAGCTCCAGTACGATTTCTACTACATCAAATACTTTTCGCCCTGGCTCGACCTTCTGATCCTCGTTCGAACCGTCAAGACCATCCTGACCGGTTTCGGCTCGCGGTGAGATCCACTTTCACGCGGCAGCGAGCGCTGGCGAGCGCTGCTCGTCGAGCCACGCCTGAAACATCAAGATGGCCCAGATTGCCGCTGTGGAGTCGCGGCGGCCGTTCAGATGGTCGTTCCAGCGCCGCCGAACCGCTTCGACCGCGAACCATCCTTCCGATTTGAGACGCGCTTCGTCGAGCAGGCTTTCCGCCCAAGGCCGGAGCGCCCCCTTGAGCCAGTCACCGACTGGCACCGCAAAACCCGCCTTCGGCCGCTCGAGCAACTCGCGCGGCACTTGCCGGTACAGGAGCTCCCGAATAATCCTTTTGCCCTCGCCGCCGGCAATTTTCATGTCCGTCGGGATGCGCGCCGCGACAGCGGCCACGCGATGGTCGAGAAACGGCACCCGGGTTTCGAGACTCACCGCCATCGCCGCGCGATCGACCTTGCACAGAATGTCGTCCGGCAAATAAGAAACAGCGTCGCAATACATGATGCGTGCTTCGTCCGGAGCGTCGCCGCCGAGTTCGAGGTCCCACCGGCCGCTGGAGCTGGCGGAGTGCAGGACAGGCGGTTGCGCAAAGCTCCACTCGTCGAGGAAGCTTGCATAGACGTCGTCGATCGTCCGGGCCGATGCGGCGACGCGTAGCCCCTTCTGAATCTTCCGGCCGACTTGAGCGGAACCGTGAACCCGGAGCAGTGCGCCTGCACCCTGCCAGAACCGAGTCGGTATGCGGCTCAGCGGCGCTCCAATCGCGCGCAACGGCGCCGGAACCCTACTTATCCGCCGCCACATTCGCGGTGCGTAGAAATGGCGATAATAGCCGCCGAACAGCTCGTCCCCGCCATCGCCGGTCAATGCCACCGTGACATCGGAGCGAGCCATCCGGCTGACCAGAAACGTCGGGATTTGCGAGCTGTCGGCGAACGGCTCGTCGTAGATGGCCGGCAACTCAGGAATGACGCGCATCGCATCCTGCTCGGTCACGATCTGCTCGTGATGCACGGTCCCGAGATATTCGGCGATGCGCCGGGCGAACGGCGCTTCGTTGTACCTGGGATTATCGAACCCGATCGAGAATGTTCTCACCGGCCGGCTCGAATTGCGCTGGTACAAGGCCGCAATCGTCGAGCTGTCGATGCCGCCGGACAGGAACATGCCCACAGGCACGTCCGCGATCGACTGGCCGGCCACGGCTCGGGCGAGTGCTGAGTCGAGTTCCCCAAGAGCCTCGACCTCCCTTTCGATTGGATCGGCAAGGCCACTGCGGAGCACCTCGCGGTACGACCAGTAGCGCTCGAGCCGCAACGGGCCGCGGGAGTCCTCGCGCGGAGGTTCGTCGAGCGGCACTGCCGAGGCTTGGAGTGGAACAGTTAGAACGCAGCCGGGCGGAAGCTTGTAGACGCGTTTGTAGATCGAGTAGGGTGCCGGAATGTAGGTTCGCGAGGCGTAGAGGCTGAGCGCCTTCCGATCGATGGCGCAATCGAACCCCGGATGCGCTCGGATCGCCTTCAGCTCCGAGGCGAAGACAAAATCGGTCCCAACCCACCCATAGTAGAGCGGCTTCTCGCCGAAGCGGTCGCGGACGAGGCTGAGCTTGCGCTCCTTCCGGTCCCACAAGGCCAAGGCGAACATGCCGACCGCTCGCTCGAGAGCCCTTGCCAAGCCCCAGTGCGCGATTGCCTCGAGCAGCGTCTCGGTATCGGAATGGCCGCGCCACCCGCCAGGACGCGCGCATCCACTTTCCTCCAACTGCTGGCGGATCTCGGAATGATTGTAAATTTCACCGTTGAAACAGAGCACAAAGCGGCCATTTGCGGACACCATAGGCTGATTTCCCGCCGGGGAGAGATCTACGATTGCTAGGCGACGGTGGACCATGGCAACCCCCGCTTTGGTGTCGACCCACAAGGCCTGGTCGTCTGGCCCGCGGTGCGCGAGCGCTCCGCCTATCTGACTCAACAGATCCTGATCTGCGGCCCTGCTGCCAAAGATCCCGGCAATGCCACACATGAGCGTAGTCTTAGCAGATCATTGGGAAAAAAGCGCAAGCCGCAGTTGATGGGGCTTCCGGAGTAGAGGCCAAGTGCCGATGAGCCGATAAATGAGTACCATGAGCCATAATCTGCGATGAGTTCGGCAAACCGATATTTTGTAGCACGGCCGTCTCTTCCGTCGCTAAACGAAGTGATTCCATTGCTTGAGCAAATTGGGCCAGCCGGATCGTCACCAACAAGGGCCCAATGCATCAGCGGTTCTGGTCACCAACGTCTTTGGCCGATCGCGCACGGCCGGCGACGAAGACGCTCACCAACGGATTTTTACTATCAGTTATCACGTCCAGGTCGAAGCCGAGTGACCGCACTTTTTCGACCACATCACCCCCGAACTCATTGAACACAAGATAGTCGGATTGATTGGGTTGTGGTCCTGCATGATAGCTCGGCGGCAAGTCATGCCTAATCCCGTTGGCAGTAAGCTCGGCCCTGCGCCGCGTCGCCCGTTCCCAAATTACCGGGATTGTGAAGATGTGCTTGCCGCCGGGCTTTAGTACTCGCCGAATTTCCAGCATCGCGTCGTCGAAATCCGGCACATGCTCCAAAGTGTCGGACGTCAGCACGTAGTCGAATGTTTCGTCCTCGTATGAGAGAGACGAGAGGTCCTCCGACGGAACGTCGCGATCACGGCTTCCGTATTCCGAGTAACGAAGCCCGGCTAATGGTGCCAAGAACGGGTGCAGTCCTGCAACCGCGTTGATTTCCGCCACCTGCAGGGCGCGAGCTTCGGCCCGCTGCGCCAGTTGCGCAACGCTCCTGCAATCAATTCCGCGCCTGAGGCGCACATCATTGACTAATGCTTCGGCCAATTGTCTAACTCGCCAATTGCTGAGGCACATCGCACAAAGCACGCCTTCACGACGGTCCATCTGTTCATACAGTTCCGGCGTGAGGTCCCACTCCTTCCCGAGCGATTCCCAAAGAACGCTCCTGCGTATCGTTCGCGCATGTCGCCCACATGCAGAGCAACGTCTCGGGCCCCAGTGATAGAGTGGTCGCAGAATCCTCTTCAGCAACTCCGATCGGCGCAAAAGGGGAAGAATGAAATTTGCCATGATGCCTTCACTTCGCTCGCGAGGCTTTGGGCCACGGAACCACCACGGTGAGTCGCGTGAGCAAACCCTGCGGAGCCAACTTCCAACCGACGAATGCGCTAATCGCCAGCAGTGGGATCAACAACGGCAGGAAAATCGGCCGATGCCAATCGATCATGGCGCCGAGGACGGAGGACGCGAGCACCAGCACAGCGCAGCTCGCCGTCTCGACAACCTGACGACGAGTGATTCCGGTGAAAGGGAACAACACCATGTCCATGCTGGAACGGACCGACCAAGCGACCGCCGCCCCCGTGATCCCGAAGAAATGCATAAGCCCGAACAACGCAGCGAAATACGGCACGAGATAGCTAAGGTAGAGCTTGGCGATGAGGTCGGGGCGTCCGCGACCCATCAGGACCGTCGAAGGTATGTGCCCAACGCCGTGCATCCAGAACCCGAAGACGAGGATGCAGCCGACGATCGTGGCCGGTCCGGCGATCGCATCGCCAATCCACACATGCAAGAACAAGCCCATGATCATGTTTCCCGCGACGCATAGCGGGGTGAGGGCCGCGAGAAGCACCCGCAATCCACTCGATTTGAGAGCGTGTTCGTCGTCCGGATTGGCAGCCGCGAGCTTCGGCAGCGTTGCGCTGCTCACGCTTGCAGGCAAAGCGAGCACCCTACTGGCAAGATTGTAGGGAATTACGTAAATCGGCACTGCCGCTGAGCCGAGGCGACTGCCGATCGCCAGGCGGTCGGAGAGCATAACAACTGGAACGAGCAATGAGGTGATCGTCATCCAGCCTCCGTAGGACGCAAGCTGACGAACGATGGCTCGCGATAGACTGGGAACGCCGACTAGTGGAACCGCGCGCGCGCAGGCCGCAAACTGTAATGCGAATGAGCAAACGGAGACGAGTAGCGTCGCGACCACGAGGGTTCGCACGTGGGCGCCGAGGATGATCGCCGCGGCCAGGGGCAAGAGCGCTGCTGCGATGGATGTCGCGATACCTAATCCATTCAGTACGCCGAACCAGCGCCGCCCCTGGAGCGTGCCGTTCAGAACCCCGCTCGCCAAGCTGACGACAAACGCGAGCGCAAGCCATGGAAGGGCCTGCTGCACCTCCATGCGAAGTTGGGGGTTCGTAACCTGGACAGTGTTGAAGTAAAGATTTCCGAGCAGGAAGATGATCAACCCTCCGGCGCACGCCATAGCAAAGTTAACAAGGGCAGCGCTCCAGAAGATCTGCGATCGATCTCTCGCTGATGAACTTCGATCCGCTGCCAGCCTTTGTGTTACCGCGGGCCCCATGCCGAGGCTGAGGAAGCTCATGAAGCCGAGCAAAGTCCAGCAAATGGCCAGCAAGCCATAGCGCTCCAGGCCGACGTATCGCAGATACATGGGAACCGTGACGAGCGACACCGCCAGCGGAGAGAGGTAACCGGCCAAGTTGTAGGCGGTATGGCGAGCGACGCTCATGAGCGGGTTATCATGAGATCTTTCAGAGCGCTGGGAATACCACGAGCCTGTCGACGATAGGTGCCATTGACCACTGCCGTAGCAATGGGAATGGCTCGCCGCCACCGCGACGAAGACAGTTGTGTGCGCATTTTTAGAAGCCGGATTCGCTCATCGAGGAAGGCGGCGGCTGCGGCGGCTGACGGAAAGGACGTCGAAGCGGACAGCCTCTCCTTCAGCGTCTCCGCAATGACCAAATCGTCCAAATAAGGCTGCTGCTCGCCCGACAAGCGTCTGAGGAGGGCGTCCGCGAACGAGGGCCGTTTCGATGCGGCGCTCACACCGATTTGTTGGCGAGCATGCTGCCGGTACAGCATTGATGGCGTCGAAGAGCACGCCACGGGAGCGACGGCTGCGATGGTGGTGGCGATCCATCGATCGTGGATAAAGGATGGGAGTATTAAGGGAATCGGTCGGATCAATTCCCTGAAGCGGGTCGGAAATACCAACGTGGCGCCGGTCACTAGCGGTCGGTTCAGCAGCAAGTTAAAGGCTCCTGGTCCCTCTATTCTGCGCTGCAGACGCGAATTGAAGCACAAGGTTTCCCATAGCGTCAGCGGCAATGGCTGAAGGTGTTCATCGGCCAGCGCAGCATCGGTGAACCAAATGCCCAGTCGTGGTCGTGTAGCGAATGCTGACTCAGCTTCGGCAAGCTTGTGCTCCAGCCAGACGTCGTCATGATCGCAAAGCGCCACGAGATCGCCGCTGCACATCGAGATTGCTTTGTCGAAGTTGCGCGTCGAGCCCAACCGCTCAGAATTGACCTCGATTCTCACGGAAAATGGAGCCCGCCGCTCCCAGCGGCGCACCACGTCTGCGGTATCATCGGCCGATCGGTCATCGAGCACGATGACCTCATCGGGCTGACGGGCTTGCGAGACGAGGCTGTCGAGTTGCTCCTGGAGAAATCGGGCACCGTTATAGGTGCACATGGCAACGCTGATCTTCACCGGGGGCCCTATCGCGAAAAAGAACGAGTAAACTCAAGCCGCTTTCCTATCGGCTACCGTTTATGCTCCAAGAAGACCGTGCACACCGCTCCTCGATCAGCCGTCGCGCTTCAGCGCGCCAGGACTTGGCGCTTCACGCACGGGTGCGCGCGCACGCGGGGAACTTTGAAGTTTGGGAACTTTCGACTTCTCAACGTGAGTAGTCCCTCGAGCGATGAACTGCGGCCATATGCGAATATTCGAGCTTCGGACGTATGACCCGCATCTCCATCGCGATGGCCACGTACAACGGCGAGCGCTTTCTTCGCGAGCAGCTCGACAGCCTCGCCGGGCAGACGCTGCTTCCCCTGGAGCTGGTGGTCGGTGACGACGGCTCTTCGGACGGCACGATCCCGATACTGGATGAGTTCGCGAAGACTGCCCCCTTCCCCGTGCGCGTGCACCACAACCCCCAGCGACTGGGCTACGGTGAGAACTTCCTGCAGTCGGCCGCCAGGTGCAGCGGCGACTGGATCGCCTTTTGCGACCAGGATGACCTGTGGTTGCCCGACAAGCTTGAATGTTGCGAGCGTGCGATTCGCCACGCGCCGCCGGACCTGCAGCTCGTCGTCCATCACGCCTTCATTGCTGACGAACACGGCAGTCACGACGGGGCGACGGCCCATGATCTTCCGGTGGGAACCTTCTCCGCATTGACGCTTCCGGGGACATGGTTTGCCGCAGGTTTCACCCAGGTGTTTCGAGCAGAGCTGGTTCGTCAGGTTCCTCTATGGCCACGCGCAGAAATCCCGCACGACGAGAATCGTGAAATGCCGCAGGTCGCCCGCTACCCACACGACAGCTGGGTTCCGCTGCTTGCCAACACTCTGGGAACCATCCTCGTCATCAAGCAGCCGCTCGCGCTCTATCGACGCCACGGAGGCACCATCACCGACATCGTTCACCAGCCGCTGCTGGCAAGGGCAAAGAGCGCGGCCGCAAGCCATGCCGGCGAATACGCACGCTTGAGCGGTTGGTACGGCGAAACAGCGAGAGTGCTCGATGAGCTGGCGGACTTGAACGTCGCCCCGAACATCGCGGAAAAGCTGAGATCGGCGGCCCGGCTCTTCCGGCAGGAATCGGCGGATCTCGGTCAACGCAGCGCGCTGCACGCTGCAAGCACCTTCCCCGACCGGTTTCGTCGACTGTCGGCGCTGGTCCGAAGCGGCGCCTACACTCGCCGGTGGACGATGACTCCGAAGTCCCTCGTCAAGGACATATTGAGAGCCGCATTGCCGATATCCAATAGGGCTTCTGCAGGCAGAGCTTCGTGAAAGTTTCGATCGTCATTCCGTGCTTCAACCGGGCAGAGTTCGTCGGCGAAGCCATCGAAAGTGCGCTCAGCGAAGGTGCAGATGTCGAGGTGATGGTGATCGACGATGGTTCCGACGACGGCTCGGCCGATGTCATCGGGCGCTATTCGCAAGTGATATCGCTGCGGACCGCCAACCGCGGCCCGTCGGCAGCCCGCAACCTCGGTATAAGCAAATCGCGCGGCGCGTACCTGCGCTTCCTCGACAGCGATGACCGCATCATCAAGGGCAGCACGGCTTGCCTTCTGAAGAGTTCCCAAGGACCCGGATCTCTGACAATCCCAGTCGGCGACGCCGAAAGCATCGACGCATCGGGCGCAAACCTTCCAAGCTGCGGCTACGGCTTCGGTTCGTCGCCGATCGGCGCCCTTTCACGCGCGACTGTGCTTGGCAGTGTCATGGTCTCATGGCTGCCGTTGTACCCAACCGAGCTGTTGCGATCGCTGGGCGGCTTCGACGAGCGGCTGCGGATCAGCGAGGATCAGGAGCTCGCCATTCGCGCGCTCGCGGCAGGTGCAAAGTTCAATCGCGTCGGGGTGCCGTCGGTGGAAGTCCGCGAGCATAGCTCCATGCGCCTGTCTCGCTCCGGCGACGCGCGCTTCTACGACGCGCAAATCACGAGCTTTTCCACGATGTGGCAAGTGATTCGATCGTTCGATCCCCCATCCAACCAAAGAGAGCGGAGCGCCTTCGCGAAACTCATCTGGATCGTCGCGCGGGATGCCAGCCGCAACGGGTTCGGCGTGCAGGCGCAGGCGCTGTTCGCCCTCGCAACGAGCGTTGGGGGAGCTGGCGCAATTGCGGGCTCTGCACCGGTCAGGCTGCTGAGCAGGGTCTTGGGAGGCTATCGAACCGAACAGGTGGCGCAGGTGCTCAAGGCGCTAATCGGGCGTGGTTAGCTGCAGCCCACAGTGCCAATCAGTTCGGCATATTGATCGAGCGCATTGCCCTGCGACAGAGCCTTTGCACGGCCGCGGCCCACTGACGGATCTCGGGGCTCGTCGAGAGCTGCATGCATCGCCGCGGCAAGGGCTTCGGGATCCCCGGACGGCACCAGCCGGCCGAACCTTCCACCGTCCAGGACCTCGGATGGGCCTGACGGGCAGTCAGTGCTGACCACGGCAGTGCCCGCGTGCAGCGCCTCGACCAAGACGTTGCCAAAGCCCTCGTGTTCGGACGACAAGACGAACAGGTCCGCCGACGCCAAATATGGCCAAGGGTCCAGCTGGAAACCCGGCATCGCGACGCGCTCGCTGATTCCGAGATCGCTCGCCAGCCGATTGAGCGCGGCACGGAGCTCACCTTCGCCAGCGATGGCCAGCCTCGCCCTGGGCCGCTGCCTGAGTAACAATGAAAAAGCCCGAAGCAACAGGGCGTGGTTCTTTTGGGCTTTGAGGGTTCCCAAAGTCAGTATTCGCGCGTCCGCGTCTCCCCACAGATGCTCGGCTTCGGGGGTAGTCTTCACTTCGGCCGGCAGGATCAAGGGGTTGTGGATCACCGTGATCGACCGGCGGGCCAGACCTGACAGGCGGGCAAGGTCATCTGCCGCGCCCTCGGACACCGCAACTCGGCTGCTTGCCAGCGGGTAGAGCAGCCGGGTCGTCGCCCTGAGCGCCAGCTGCTGCAGCCCGCGGCGATACTGCTGCGAGAGGGCGATGTGGTCGCTGACAATCAGCCGGCCCTTCTGCCGGGCGAGCTTGTGCGCGACGATGGCGACGGCAGTCAGCGGCCACATGAACGCAAGCAGAGCGTCCGGCTCGTTGCGCTTCAGATAGCCTGTAAGCGGACCAAGCGCGTTGCGGATACGACCGGCGCCAAGATCGATGGCCGAGACCTGATGGGGAACCAGCGGCAGCAACTCGCCTTGTGCCTTCATCAGCACGAGGTCGACCTGGTGTCCGTCGGCCACGAAATGGTCGATCAGAGCAAGGGCCACGCGCTCGGCGCCGCCGCCGCGCATGTTCGGGAGCAGGAGCGCGATCCGCATTAGGCTTGGGGCAGGACTGAGGGATCCAGATAGTCGGCGTAAGCCTCGGCAAGATACTCATCGAGGCATGTCCGCCAATCGCGCATAACATTGAAACCGCGGAGATCGAGTTTCTTCGTGACTAGTCGCTCGGATGCGGGCCGCGCAGCAAAATACTCCTCGGCAAAATAGTCTGAAGAAACTGGCGTCACGGTCACTTCTTCGTTCAGCCGCAGGGCCTCGACCAGGCATCGGGCGACTTCCAGCCGACTCGTCACGCCGGGGCAAACCATATTGTAAATGCCCCAATAGCCGGTGCCGAGCAGTAGCTCGACATTGCGCGCGAAGTCGACGGTGTAGGTCGGGGTTCCAAGCTTGTCGTCGACGACAAAGAGTTCGCGTGTGCCGCCTTTGAGCTGCTTCATGAGCTTCTGCACGAACTTCTTGTCCTTGGCCGGGCCGCCTCCCATCATCCATCCGGCGCGGCAAACAAGATGCTCCCTTACGTTCTCCGCGACGAAGCGCTCGCCCATATATTTGCTTCGCCCATAATGGCCGAGCGGGTTTGGCTGGTCCCAATCATCGTAAGTGTCCTTAGCGCCATCAAAGATCCCCGCAGTGCTGATGTAGAGCAAAGGAATGCCGAGCTCGTTCGCTATGTGAGCGGCATGTTCGACTGCAAGAGTGTTTGTCGAATAGGCCTCCTCCGGGTTTTCTTCGCAATATTCTAGGCTCGTCAGTGCGCCGAGGTGGAAAAGATAATCGGGCCGGAAATTGCGGACCTCCGAGCGGTAGGCATCGAAATCGCGGAAATCGAGATAGGAGAGCCAAGGCGCATTGACGTCGATGTCGGTGCAGCGAAGGGTGTGCTGCGCTCCGAAAAGGCGCTGGAACGCTTCCCCGAGCATGCCTCCGGCGCCCGCGATATAGATTCTTTTTCCAGCTTCCATCCCGCTCAATTCCGGACAACGCTGGAGAGGATTGACCGGTACTTAGCCGCCACGACGGCTGTTGAGTATCGTGCTACCGCATCCTTGCGCGCCTTATCTCCCAGGCGCCGCCGAAGGGCCGGGTCGTCGATGAGCCTTGCCAATGCTTCCAGCCACTCATCGTCGGCCCGAGCAAGAAGCCCGTTCTGGCCGTCCTCGATGATCAGCGGGGTGGTGCCGACCCCCGTTGCCACGCACGGCAGACCCATCATCATGTACTGAATGGCTTTAAGGCCGCTCTTCCCGCTCACCCACTCATCGTTGGGCAGCGGATAAATGCCTATGTCGATCGCGCTCAGATCCTCGACCTCGCGCTCGGCAGACCAGCGGATTACCTCGAGATCGACGCCCGGCAGCTCATAATCGAAATTACCGATCACCCGTAGGCGGAAGCGCCGTACTTTCGCCAGCTTCTGAAGAACCTGACGAACGAGATCGAGATAGGGTCGGGTGCTGAAGGTTCCAGTCCAGCCGATCGTCACGAGATGGTCGTTATCGTAACGGCTGGCAGGTTGGAACCGGTCGGCGTCGATTGAGGACGACACGTAAGTGGCTGCGCGATTTCGGTTCAACTCCGCGCACCGGTCGCTCAGCGCGGGCGAGCTGGTTACGACATGATCCGCGACCCGGATGAGGTAGCGGTACTTGGCGGAACCGCGAAGGAAGCGCAGCAGCGGATTCGGGTGGTCGCGTCCGACGCGGTTCACGTGACTCATGACGTTGTCTTCGATGTCATAAACGAGCCTCCGCGCCAGCAAGCGGAGGATCCGCTCGGCGAAGGTCGTTCCGAGCGGCGTCACATACATGTGGCAATAGACCACATCGTAGCGCCGCACCCTCAATAGATCCCGAACGCGCCGCACATATCCCTTCGCCACGCCCATGAGTTTGCCCGCCAAATGGCCGCGTTCGAAGAGGATGCGCCACAGCGACAGATCCATGAACGCTGCAACGTCGACGTCGAAGCCGTTCGCGCGCCAGTCACCATAATATTGCTCGAATTTGAGCCTCTGCCCTGGCGCAACGCCGGCCGGGTAAGGACAGACAACAAGGAGACGGAGCCGCCGCGGCTGATCTATCATTTGCGATTGCTTATCAGTGGTCGGCGCTGAAGCGAACGGTAGATTTCGTCGTAGGCTGCAGCCCCCCTATCAAGCGAAAACATCTGCTCCGCGGTTGTGCGGCACCGCTGTTGGAGACCCGGCTCCTGCAGCAGCTGAAACAACCGGTGGGTCGCAGTTGCGAGAGCAGCATCGGAAATGCCCGTTGCGGCGACTCCAACCCCCTCGCTCTCGAGCAGCTGCTCTACGTCTCCGATGCCGCGGTTTCCAAGGCACGGGACTCCGCAGCCGAGATATTCTGCGATCTTCGTCGGGGCACTTGCAAGCTTCGAATAAGCTGGTTTGATCAGCGCCATTGCGGCGCTCATGCGCGCGATCTGCGCCGGAACGTCACGGTACAGAGCGGACACGACTTCCAGTTGTTCGCAACCGATCCCCAATTCTTCTGCACGTTTACGAATAAGCTCGTGCTCTCCTCTATTAACGATCACCAGACGTGCGTCAGGAGCATGTGTCCGGAAGAAATTGAAGCAACGCAGCATCTCGTCGAGCAAATACCACGTACCGACGGAGCCAACGTACCCAAGCACAAACGGATGACGTCGGGGCGCACCTTGGATATGGAAGCGGTCGAGGTCCGCGCAGGTGGGTATTACTTGGATCGGTGGCTCATGCCCCTCGAGGTACGCGAACCCTAGAATCTCTTCTTTGGATGCATTCGTGAGCGTCACCACATGATCGGCTCCAAGGAGCAGCGAGCGTTCCGCTCGCTTCGCTGCGCGATAGAGCCTGCCGCCTGCTGGCCACAGTCCGCCGTCAACCCTCTCGTCCGCCCAGAGGCCGCGCATATCGAGCAGGAACGGCGCGCCCGTCGCGCGTTTGACTGCCAAAGCCATCACTCCTGCAACATAGCTTCGTGCATGGATCAGTCCGACCCTGTGGCTAACCGCCAGGGCAAGCGCTTTTGCAGTGCCCACCGCGATATCGAACGCAGTTGCCGGGCCGCTCGGAGCCTTATGGTATGGAAGCGGATGCCACCGGATCCCGGAACCGGCGATTCTCGCTCGCACGGACTCGCGGATATCGGCCTGCGCCCAATCCACCCTTTTTTCGAAGCTGATCAGGTGAATGCACCGCGCTTGGGCGAGGCGCTCAAGATAGGCGAGGACCTGGCTTTGCCCGAGTGGCTCGAGCATTCCGTCGTAGCTAATGTAGAGTAGAGCCGGGCTCATCTACGAGATGCCGCTCTAGAACGAAGGCCGCTGATGCGCGTGGCCGACAACACACATCATTTCGTTCCGACTCTCCGTCAGACAGGGTAGAATTGATAGGGAACCCAGAGATTGGCGAACTGGGCAAAATTCAGCCACACGAACTCCACGATGAAACAATAGCTCGCCACGATCACGGCCCCGAACAGTCGCGATTTGAACATAAAGGGAATCCTCGCGAGCACTGCCACTTGCAGCGGAATTATATAGAGCGAAATGCGGTCGACGGCGGCCGACGAGGGACTCATGATGAGAAAGATCAACGATCCGACCGAAGCGATCGAATAGTTCCTCCATATTTTCCATTCGAGTTGCGTGAATCCCAGGCGGCGCCGAGCGACCCAAAGGACGATTGCCGCGAGCATATTCATGGCGATTCGAATTGCTGCGCCCTGCGCCGAATACGCGGCTCGAATGTAGTTCTGGACGAAATTGTCCATCGCATCGCCGAGGAACAGATCGTAGAGCAGCACGGCACCGGCGAACACGATTAGGATGTTGATCAGACGGTTGCGGTCGGTCGCGAGCGCGACGACAGGGAACGCGACAATCGCGGTCTTGTGAAAAAGCGCCGCGGCAGCAACGTACACGCCGAACTTCAGCGCCGAGCCTCCGCGCACGAAGGAGGCGATGCCCGCCATGAGAATGCCTAAAGCTACGGCCTGGCGGGTATAGCCCATTGCAATGACGATCACGAGGTAAGGAACGGCCACGAGCGCCGCGAGCCAGGGTGCCGGCTGTGTCCGGCAGAAGCGGAACAGCCCCCAGGCGAATATCGCTGCGCAGATCAGGTTGACGAGCCAGATTTCGGCACCAACCTGGTATGCGACCCAGTTCAGTCCCTGGTACGCCGGATCGCCGAGCGACAGTGCGTCGGAAAAGTCCAGCGGTCCCGCTCGGTAATAGATGAACTGGTACGACTGCCAGTCACCCCCGACATCGTATCTGAAGCCGATCAGCACGGTCATGACAATCGCACCAATTGTCAGAAAGAGCCGTGCTCGCGAAATGGCCTCGCCGAATGATCCGGCAATGATCGCTCCGATCGCGAAGTAAGCGAAGAGTAGCCAATAGACTGCCAAAATCCGAATCCATCTTTCTGTTTAGCGCCGCTATATTGCCGAGTCCGCCACAAGTCAGATCACGATGTGCCGGCTGAACCTGAGCTCTCCCTCCTCCACCGGCGGGGCAGCCCGGCTCTCTGCGAGAAGCGCAAGACACATTCCGAAGCAGGCGGCAATCGCTGCCGTTCGAAGCGGGAAATCCACGGCGCTATGGACCAGGATTGCGGCCGAGCCGATTGCGGCTGCTCGAGCGAACGGCCCCGCTCCAGCCGTTCTCCACGCCCGCCAGACTGCCACGACCCACCACGCCAGAAAGAGCAGGATGAGGAGAGCTCCGGCGAGCCCGAGCTCGAGCGTCAGCTCGAGATAGTCGTCATGCGCGTGGACCACAAAGATTGGCGTCACCTGCGCAGGCCGCTCGTAAAGCCGGTAAACCTTGTCGAACGAGCCCAATCCGGATCCGAACGGCATGAATTTCGCGGTCGCGCGCGCCGCCGTGGCAGCAATCTCGGTTCGCGACTGAACCGCATTGCTCGCGTGCCCCGCGATTTTGCCAGATCCGATCGGCGTGATCTCCACCAGTGCGATCGCGCCGACCGCGAGCAGCATTGCGACCAGCGCTGTCAGAGAACGCAGCCGGCTGCGGGCCGGAAGGACGAGTAGCGTGCTCGCGGCGATCACTGGAAGCGCGAGGCCGTACCCGGCAAGCGAGCCGTTCAGTGCAAGCCCGACCAGCACCAGCAGCACCAATGCTGCTGCGACTGCCACGGTGGCGGCGTGCCGCTGAATGCCTCCCCTCTTGCCCCCTGCTGCAAACGCGGCCAGGAACGGGATCGTGACGACCAGAAGGATCGCCATGTGATCCGCATTGGCGAAGAAGCCGACCGCCTTGCCCGGATTTGTGTCCGCGTAGAGGTACCAGTGAGAAGTGACCGGGTCGGCGCTTGCGACCTGGAGCGCTCCAAGGCCGATCCCTCCCACAGCGCCGGCGATCAGCGCGATCGCGAGCCACTGCGGACGGTACGCGTTCAGTCGAAGCATCGCGCAGACGATGGCCAGCGGGGGAATGATCCCGAGGAGCGAGTCCAGCCCAGCGGCGGGCGTGAGCGAGAGCGGCTCGGAAGCAATGGGAAGTCCGAGGATGGCAAAGCCTTCAGCAATCCTCTGTCGGGGGCCGAGCGTGGTCCAGATCGACGGCGGCAGCGGTATCATCTGCAAGCCGACGAGCGCGATGGAGAGGACGGCTAGAACGAGCAGATACTTGCCGGCGGGGGAAAGTCGATCCTCGACTCTCGCCATTGCCGCCCAGGCGACGATCGCGATCCCCCCGAGTTGCAGGATCATGTTCGCCCAGATGCCCTGGGCGCTTCCGCCGAGGATGAGGCAGGCGAATAGATACGCCGGCGCCACCATCGCGCGCGCGCTGCTAGCCATTCGCCGTGACACGCTGCAGGTGGAGTCCAGTGATTGCGACGTCCGACTGCTGGGCGACATCGCCCGAGCGTCCCGAGAGCTCGAGCCATTCCGCGGGGCAATTCGCCGGCACGTCGAAGGTCCATCCGCGGTTCGCAATCTCGTTGACCGCTGCGCTCGCGAAGGGCGCGTCCGACTTCACGCACCGAACAGACCAGCTGAGCGTCTCCGGATGCACCGCGGATCCGGCGAGCTGCATCTGAAGCCGGTAGGGACCTGGCCGAAGCAACACCAGCTCGCTTGCTAGCACGCCATCCTGATTGCCGTAGAAGATCACATGGAGACGCTTGCCCGGCTGCCGCTCCGAAAGACCTATGTTCGACGAGACCAGCGACCAGTTGAACGGCGGCGGCGGCCCGTCGTTGCTGAATGTGGCATCGAAGACAAGATCGCCGGCGGCGTCAGCGCCGCCGATCGACGACCATATTGCTCGCGCGCGATCGTAGTCGCCGCTCGAGATCAGGCTCGAGAGCAGGATCGGAAGCCATTCGCTGCCGGGCTGTCGATGCGCCCGATCGGCAAGCGCCAGAATCGCGTCCGCGTTACGGGCATCGGGTGCGAGCGCAGCGAGCACTCCGTCCTCAAGCCCGCCTTGCGACCTGAACAGGGCGCGCATTTCCGGCCAGTTGGACGGGTCGCGCGCATAAGCGGCGACAAAGGGCACCGCCGCGGCTCCGCCTCCGGGCGAAAGCCGTGCGAGAAGGCTGGTTTGTTCGAGTCCCTCCAGGGGACGCCCAGCCTGCAGATAGTATTCCGCAAGAAAGTAGGCGGCCGGCAGTGACCGGGGATCGCGCCACTGCGCAGCGAGGAATGCCCGAGCGGCCGCTTTGCGGTCGCCGTTCACTTGCGCCTGAACGCCGCGCACAAGGAACGGCTCGGGCGACAGCGTCGCCTTCGCTGCCGCATTATCGATCAGCGCAAAGGTGCGCGGGTCAACCGCCCTGCCGCCGCGCGCTGCGTTTCCGATCTCTGCCAGTCCTAGTGAGATTTCGACGGATGGATGGCCTGGCCAGATCTTCGCAGCGGTCGCGGGATGAAGTGTCGCCAACGCATCCACGGCCGCATTGCGCATGACCTGAACGGCGAGCAGCAGCGCGATCGCACAGACGATCACCTGGCGGCCGATCGACGCCCGCTCCCCCCGTGCGCTGTTCAGGCCGCGGACTCCCCGGCCGCTCCAGCTTGAGGCGTATCGTCCTCGCCGAGGGGAATCATCAGGATCTCGGTTTGCTTCAGCTTGCCTTTGCCATAACCATAGTGGCCGTAACCGTAGCGGCCGTAACCGTACCCCGGCCCCGACTCGTTCGCCTTGGTGAGCATTGCACCAAGGACGCTGACGCCGGTCGCTTCCAGGCGATTGAGAGCCTCGATCGCAGCGCGCGTCCGCGTCTTTCCGCTCTCCACGACAAAGATGACGCAGCCCGCCGCGGCCGCAAGCAACGGCGCATCGGCGAGGCCCAACGTCGGCGGTCCATCGATCAGCACAAGCTCGAATCGTTCGCTCGCTTCGGCAATGATCTTCCGAACCCGCCCCGTCGATAGCAGGTCGGCAGGATTGGGAGGAATGGGACCGCTCGGGAGCAGCCACAAGTTGGGGTGCTGGGTCTCGACAACATGGTCCTCGACCTTGCCGTCGGTCGTCAGCAGCTTGCTCAAACCGACATCGTCGTTCTCAGTCTTGAAAGCCGGCTTGCGCAAGTCGCTGTCGATCAACAGAACGGATTTCCCGCGTCTTGCGAAGTTTTCGGCAAGCGCAAGGGCCGACGAGGATTTGCCTTCGCCGGACCGGGTGCTCGTCAGCAGCAGCACCTTCGGCATTCCGGACTCCGTGCTGAACCGAAGCGCCGCGACCACTGCCGAATAGGATTCCGACACCATCGAGGTGGGGTCCTTGATGTTGTCGACAAAGCCTTTCGAGGGCGTGCGCGGGATCGCTCCAAGGCAGGGCAGCTCGAGTTTCTTCCGGATGTCTTCGCGGCTCTTGATCGTGTCGTTGATGAACTCCAGACCGATTGCTCCGGCCATGCCCGCAAGAAGGCCCAGTCCCAAACCGAGCAGAAGATTGAGCAGGATATTGGGCCTGAACGGCATGTCGGGCGGGCTGGCCCGATCGACGATCGAAACGGGAGCGATTCCGATGCCGCCCGCGACTCCAATCTGCTTGTAGCGGTTGAGAAGCGCGTCGTAGAGTGCCCTGTTGGTGTCCACTTCGCGCTGAAGGATGGTGTAGCGAATGCTTCGTCCGCGGAGATTGAGAACGTCACCCTTGAGCTGTCCGACCCGCGCCTTCAGCGCATTCTCGGCGGAGAGCGCCGCTCGATAGTCGGCCAGCAGGCTGTTGCTCCGGCTCGACGACACCTGCGACTGCTCCTTGGCGATTTGCCGCTGAAGTTCGGTGATCTGCGAACGGAGGCTCACCATCTCCGGATGGTCCGGTTTCATGAACGTGCGCTTCTGCTGGTAGTCCGCCTGAAGCTGCGCGAGCTGCTGCTGCAGCGGTTGGGTGCTCTGGGTCACATCGCTCGTCGGCCCGCTCGCAAGCGATTGCCGGTACGCGCCTTCGGCGGCGATCCGACGAGCGGTCGCGTCGGCAAGAGCCTGGTTGAGCTTGATCAGCGATTCGCCCTGCAGCGAATTCGTATCGCCGCCGCTCTGCTGCCCGTCGGCGCCACCAGTGTTGATGATGCCCTGCTGCTGCGCATAGGCAACCAGCGACCGCTCGGAACGTTCGAGATCGCCCCTTGTCTTGTTGATCTGCCGCTCGAGGAAATTGCGCGCATAGGCCGAAGATTCGTAACGCCGCTGGATTGCCGTATCGATGAACCCATCGGCGACCGCATTTGCTACCGACGCCGCAAGCTGCGGTGAGGTTGAATCATAGCTGAACTTGATGAGTTCGCCGCTTTGCGGCGGGACTACCTTCAGGTTTCGCGAAACAACTGCCGTGGCCGCCTGCAGCCGCGCCGACGCGTCCGCAGCCTGGGGCACGACCTCGGCATTGTTCGCGAGGTTGATCTCCTGCGCTGCCCGTTCGGCGACGCTTCGGCTGGAAAGCAGACCGACCTGCGTGGCTACGAAATCGAAGGCATCGCCCCCGGCCGACTGCTGCTGGCCCCCGTCCTTCTCGTCAGTGACCTGGAACGTGGGCGGGTTCGCTTCCAGCGTCACCCATGCCCTGTAGGTCGGCCGCATCAGCAGGGAAATGACGAGCGCAGCGGCGAAACCGACCGCGACAGCT
>JAICSX010000094.1 GCA_025936675.1 Sphingomonas sp. | reverse complement strand
GCCAGCCGCCCATCGACCTGAACGGGATCAGCCTTGCCGAGCTCCACAAGCTCATCGATCAGCGGCGCCTGCCCCCGGTAGAACACTGGAATCCCGAACGCTGCGGGCACTCCCACATGCGCATCGCGCGCGACGGCACCTGGTACCACGAAGGCGAGCCGATCCGGCGGCCGGAGATGGTCCGGCTCTTCTCGACGATCCTCCGCCGCGAGCCGGATGGACGCCATGTGCTGGTCACGCCGGCGGAGAAATTGGACATCGATGTCGACGCGACGGCCTTCCGAGCCGTGGCCATTCACCGGGAAGGATCTGGGCGAAAGCAGCGCATCGCCTTCAGCCTCGACAGCGGCGATGCGGTCATTCTCGGCGCCGACCACCCACTGCGGCTCATTCAGACCGAGAGCGGCCCCTCCCCTCGAATGGTCGTCAGACACGGCCTCGAAGCGGAGCTCACACGCCCGGTATATTATGAGCTAGCCGACATTGCGCTGGCGGAGGCTACCAATCCGCAGGGCATATGGAGCGACGGGCATTTCTTTCCGCTGGAGCCCACGAATTGAGCCTTGCGGATCGCCTTCGTCAAGCGCTTGCCGCACCTGCCGTTGATCGCCCGCTCGAAGGCGATCGCCCCGACGAGCGCTCGAAGGCGGACACTCCCGCCGCTGTGCTCATCGCCGCTACCGATCGTCCTGAGCCGGGCCTGATCCTCACCGTCCGCCGCGAGCATCTGCGCACTCACGCGGGTCAAATCGCCTTTCCGGGAGGTCGGGTCGATCCGGGCGAGGACGCCGTGAAGGCCGCGCTCCGCGAAGCCAATGAGGAAATCCTTCTGGATCCCGCCGTCGTCGAGGTCGTCGGCTCCATCGAGCAATATCGCACGGTCACGGGCTTCGTCGTCACGCCCGTACTCGGCGTCGTGCCCCCCGATCTCCCGTTGGAGCCGCACGAGCATGAAGTCGCCGGCTGGTTCGAGGCGCCGCTGGACTTCGTTCTCGACCCCACCAATCAGCAGCAGCGAACCGCCTTGTTCCAAGGGCGTACACGCCATTATTACGAGATCATCTGGAAGGATCATAGGATCTGGGGGGTGACCGCAGCCATCATCGTAAACCTGTCGCGTAGGCTGCAATGGCGCTGAGCCTGGACGTCGCCAAGTGGCGCAAGAAGCGCGGCACCAGGCGCCTGCTGAGCGCGCTCGGGGCTGATGAGGGTCTCACGCGCTATGTCGGGGGCGCCGTGCGCGACGACCTCCTCGGGTTGCCGGTCAGCGACGTCGACCTCGCGACCCGAATCCCGCCTGACGAGGTCATCCACCGCCTCGAGAAGGCACGAATCAAAGCCGTTCCGACCGGCATCGATCATGGGACCATCACCGCTGTGAGCGACGGTCAGCCCTTCGAAATCACGACCCTTCGCCGCGACGTCACGACCGACGGCCGGCGGGCGACGGTCGCCTTCACCGACGACTGGAAGGAGGATGCTGCGCGGCGCGATTTCACGATCAACGCCCTGTCCGCCGACCCGATCACCGGTGAGCTGTTCGATTATTTCGGCGGTCTGGCAGACCTCGAGAACCGGCACATCCGCTTCATCGGCGATCCGCTGCAGCGCATCGCAGAGGACCATCTGCGTATCCTTCGCTTCTTCCGCTTCCATGCGCGCTTCGACGCCGGAGAGCCGGATTCTGCGGCCCTGAACGCCTGTTCCGCACGCGCAAAGGACTTAATGGCGCTCTCCCGCGAACGGATCGCCGATGAGCTGCTGAAGCTGCTCGAGTTGCCGGATCCTTCCCGAACGGTCGAGATCATGCTCGATCGCGCGATCCTGAAGCCGATCTTGCCCGAGATCGAAATGAAGGGCCTCGCAAATCTGCGCGCGCTGATCACCGCGGAGCGCGAGGCCGGAACCGCGCCGAATCCACTCCGACGTCTCACCGCCCTTCTCCCGAGGCAAGAGGAGCTTGCCGACGATATCGCGGTACGGCTCAGATTATCGAACAAGGCAAGGAAACGCCTTGCCTGCGCGGGCTCGGAAGATCTGGGATTTTCGCCCCAGGCGCTTGCTTACCGCGTCGGCGCCGAATGCGCGGTCGATCGTCTGCTGCTTGCCGGCCGTCCGGGCGATATATCGGCAATCGCCAGCTGGCACCGGCCCCGGCTTCCGATCAGCGGTGGCCAGCTGATCAAGAGGGGGATAGCTGAAGGCCCAATTGTGGCGAAGACGCTTCGCTCGATCGAGGATCAGTGGCTGAAAGCCGGCTTTCCCGCCGGCGAGGAATTCGAAAAAATCGTCGCTCGCGAATTGGCGAAGGCGGCGCCCTAGTCAGCTTCCGAGAACTGCCGAATGGGCGAGCGCGAGTTCGGTCGCGTCGTCGGCCAGCATGACGCGACCTGCCTGCGCGACATGCTGCGCGGCAAGCGATTCATAGCGGGAGAACAATTCCGCGAAATGCTCGTCCATCGTGCGAACCCGGCATGACCGAGCGGCCAGCGCTCGCTGTAGCTCCGGTCCACGGTTGACGAAGCGGCCGATGGCTCGGTGAAGCGAAACCTCGCTCGCGGAGCGAAAAACCATACCTGCTCCAGGCAGGAGCTGGTCGGCCGCGGCCCCGCGGTCCGGGACGATCAGTGGAATGCCGCTCGCTCGCGCTTCGGCGGCAACCATGCAGAATGTTTCAGCCTCGCAGCCATGCACCAGTGCATCGGCGCTCGCCATCAGCCGCGCCAACTCGTTCCGGTCATTGATTCGGGGCAAGACGGCGACGCGGCCGGTGCGAGCCGCCAAAGATTCGAGCCTCGGGAGCTTTGGCCCGTCGCCAATGAGCAGGAGCCCGACCTCGCGCCGCCGGGCCGCCGTTGCAACGGCCCTGATCACCATGTCCCAGCGCTTCTCCGCGGAGAACCGGCCGATGCCGATGAGGAGGGTCGCGTCCGGCCCGAGCCCGAGCGCAGCAAGCGCTTCCCGGCGCACCGCAGCGCAGCGGAGAGATGGAGAGAATAGCCCCGCCTCAACCCCCATCCGGACAGTCTCGCTGTTAGCGAGGCCGCCCTGGCGAAGCCGATCGGTAAGGCTTGCATTGGCGCAAACCACCGTGTCGAACATCCGCCCAAGCCCGCGAAGATGGCGCCAGAACCAGCCAAACATGCGGTCGATGCGTCCGGTTGAAACAAAGCCGCCAAGCCAGCGATAGGCGTAAGCCGCGAGCGGGTCGGCGTGCATCACGAGCGAACGGCTGGCGTGACCGTCCCAGCGCCCGACCATCGTCGCGCTCGACCAGGGCGAAGAGGCTTCGACGTGATCGGGCTGCCACGCGTTGAGAACGGCGTGAAGCGCCTGCTCGTCATCGAAGTAGCGGTAGCGCCCGTCGACCGGCAAACGGGGAGACGGAATCGTCACCAGGAAAGCGCCCGGGCCGCGCTTTATCACTTCATGGCGCTCGCCAGGCGCGATCACGATCATCTCGTGGCCGAAGCGCGGAGCGGCGCGAAGTTTTGCTTCCACATAGGTGCGCACGCCGCCGCCGGCGGGCGTATAAAAAGCGCAAACGTCGGCGATCCGCATGGACCGTTTGTGACGGGCCACAGCAGTGAACTTCAAGTGAAGCTTTGTTAATGGGCTGGCGGGCCGCCCTTCGCGGCTGCACATAGCGCTGATGTCCGCTTCCCGCCGTCTGCTGCTCGCTTCGATTCACGATGTTTCGCCGCGCTTCGAGAGCGAGGTCGACCAGTTGATGGCGCTCCTCGAGACGCATGTTGGTAACCGGCTGGCGATGCTGGTCGTGCCGAACCATTGGGGGGATTCTCCTCTGATTCCGGGCTCAGCCTTTGCCACACGCCTGCGCCAGTGGGCCGACAATGGCGTCGAGATGTTTCTCCACGGATTCTACCATCGTGACGTGACCGAGCACGGCCGGGTTGCCGACCGCGTGCGCGCGAGTTTCATGACTGCCGGGGAAGGCGAGTTCCTCGGACTTTCAGAGCAAGACGCAGCAGAACGCATCGCGCAGGGCCGTTCGCTGGTCGAAGACGTCATCGGACGGCCCACCACCGGCTTTATTGCTCCTGCGTGGCTTTATGGAACGGGCACGCTCGAGGCGCTTCGCCAGGCTTCTGTTCCGCTGGCGGAAGACCATTTTCGCGTTTGGTCGCCTTCCGACGGACAACAGCTTGCGCGCGGGCCGGTCATTACCTGGGCGAGCCGGACGCGACTGCGGCTTCTATCATCGCTGGCCGCTGCCGCTGTCCTGCGGAATGCCCGGCTCGACGTGCTCAGGATCGGAGTTCACCCGCCCGATGTCCGTCACCCGTCGCTGGTTCAGAGCATTCAAAAGACATTTTCGAAGGTGACGCGCACCCGCCGTGCAGGGCGCTATGCTGATTTGCTCAACAGCTGATCCTAGAATTTCAGAACGACGGTCACCGCGGGGTTTCGCTTCTGGACTTCTACGTCCGCGCCCGGTTGCATGT
>JAICSX010000019.1 GCA_025936675.1 Sphingomonas sp. | reverse complement strand
GTTGCGCCACAGGATGTCGTCGTAACCGTCGCCGTTGAAGTCCCCCGTTCCCTCGATGTGCCAGTCGAGACCGGGATTGAGATTGAAGTTCACGTTGCCCGTGAACGATCCGTTGGCATTGCCCAGGAGGTCGATGACCGTGCCGGCGTCGTTGCGCCACAGGATGTCGTCGCGCCCATCGCCGTTGAAGTCGCCGGTCCCCTCGATGTGCCAGTCGAGACCGGGATTGAGGTTGAAATTGACGTTCCCGGTGAACGAGCCATTGGCGTTTCCGAGCAGGTCAATGACCGTGCCGCTGTCGCTGCGCCACAGGATATCGGAACGCCCGTCACCATTGAAGTCGCCAGTACCGACGACGTGCCAATCGAGGCCGGGATTAAGGTTGAAATTGACGTTGCCGACGAATGATCCGTTGGACGCTCCCAGGAAATCGACGATCGAGCCGGAGTCGTTGCGCCACAGGAGATCGCCCAAGCCGTCGCCGTTGAAGTCACCGGAGCCGACGACGTGCCAGTCCGTGCCCGGGTTGTTGTCGAGCACCGCATTGGCAGAAAGCCCGCCATTGGCATTGCCGAGCCAGTAGGTGATCTGACCGTTGTCGTTGCGCAAAACCGCGTCGTCATACCCATCGCCGTTGAAGTCGGCGGCCTGCGCCGCAGGCGGCGGCTCAACCGTCAGCTGAACTCCTCCACCCGCTGCACTGCTGACGACAAAATGACCTGAAGGAACGTTCGTCAGCGTCATTGAGCCGCCCGTGAACGACAACGTGTCGCCCGAAAGGCTAAATGCGAAGTTCGAGGCGTCCGCATCGCTGATCACGATCTTGTCGTCAAAGCTGAAGTCCGTAATCGTGTCGCCATTGAGGTCGGCTGCGCGGTCCGTGAATGTATCGCTGCCTCCGCCACCGGTGAGCGTGTCGCTTCCGGCCCAGCCCGACAGCGTGTCGTCGCCCAGTCCTCCATTCAAATTGTCATTGCCGGCGAGTCCGTTCAGCACATTGTTGGCGCCGTTCCCGACCAGGATGTCATTGAACGCGGAGCCGTTGACGTTCTCAATGCTGACGAGCGTATCGCTCCCGGCGCCGCCAGTGTCCTGAGCGCCGGTGACGGCGAGGCTGACATGAACAGCAGCGCCTGCTGTCGCATAGCTGGCCGTATCCACCCCGGCGCCGCCATCGATGACGTCGTTCCCGTCGCCGCCCCGGATGAAGTCGTTGCCGTCCGCGCCCTGGAGGGTATTCGCGCCGGCGTCGCCGATCAGGATGTCATTGAAAGCCGTACCGATGACATTCTCGATACCGATCAGCGCGTCCGTTCCGCCACCCAATGTGTTCTGCGCGGCCGTGTTCGACAGGTCGATCGAGACGTAGCTGGACGCTGCTGCGTAGCTGACGGTGTCGTTTCCCGCCCCGCCGTCGAGCACGTCATTGTCCAAACCACTTACAAGGAGCGCGCCCGGCGAAACGCCGATCAGCAAGTCGTCGCCGTCGCCCCCGTAAAGGCTATCCTTGCCGTAGCCGCCATCGAGCGTGTCGGAGTCAGCGCCACCGTAGAGGCTGTCATTTCCGCCCCCGCCGGTGAGGGTATCATTTCCATCGCCGCCATCAAGATGGTCATCCTGGATGTTGCCCGTCAGCGTGTCGTTTCCGCCAAGACCGTAAAGGCTTGCAGCAGAATAGCTCTGTCCGATTGACATCACGTTATTCAGCCCGTTGCCAGTCCCGCTGACGGCATCGATTCCGACGAGCGTTAAATTCTCGACGTTGTCGGTAAGCGTGTAGCTGTCTTCGGCGTAAACGGTGTCAGTGCCTTCGCCGGCGAGCTCGGTAACAGTCTCGCCCGCCGAAACGGTGTAAATGTCATTGCCCGTTCCGCCGAACATGGTGGTGCCACCGCTAAGTGAATCATCGCCCCCGAAACCGCTGATGACGTCATTTCCCCCCATGCCGATGAGAATATTGTTCCCGTCATTGCCGTTGATCACATTGTCGCCGGAATTGCCGGTGCCGTTGATTGCCGCATTGCCCGTCAGCGTCAGGATCTCGACGGCGTCCCCCAGTGTGAAGCTGGCGCTTGCGTACACTTGGTCGGTGCCCTCACCGGGGTTCTCGAGAACGACATCTGAGGAGGAGTCGACGAAATAGACGTCGTCGCCGGCGCCGCCGATCATGCTGTCGGCTCCAGTACCTCCGTCGAGGCTGTCATTACCCACGCCGCCTTCGAGCGTGTCATTTCCGGCCAGACCGCTGAGATGGTCGTTGCCGTCCTCACCGCGAAGATCGTTTCCAAGCTCGTTGCCCGTGAGATTGTCATCGAAATTCGTCGCGTAGACGTTTTCTACGTTGACGATCTGGTCTCCGCCGGCGCCGCTCCCCGTCGCGCCGTTCAACCCAAGCGTGACGGTGACTCCGCCAGTCGCCTGTCGATAATCGATCGCGTCGATACCGTTGCCGCCATCGAAACTATCGCCGGCTGCTCCGGTGATGAAGATGTCGTTGCCATCGCCGCCGCTCAGCGCGACCGAGCTGTTGTGGCTGGTGATCACGTCGTCGCCTGCACCAGCATTCACGGTCAAGAGCGTTGACTGCGTCGCGACGTTCAGAGTGTCGGAATATTCGGAGCCGCGCAGATAGTCGAAAGTCTCGAAGTTCTGGATCGTGCCGCCGGCGAAGACGACCAAGCCGCCGGAAGCAATCGTGCCCGTGTCGAATGTCACCCCGCTCGGTGCTCCGCCGAGCGACAGCCGGAGGATATCATTGCCTGAACCGCCGTCTGCATCATCGCCATAACCCGCAGCGATAATGTCGTTGCCGCCCGAGCCGGCGATCACATCATGCTCCGACCCCATATCGTCGGCCAATGTCAGGCTTCCGTTGGCTGCAGTTCCGAAATCGGCTGACCCGAGCAAGTCATTGCCGGAATTGCCATTTATGACGTCCGCACCACTACCGCCCGAGATCGTGCTTCCAGCCGTCGAAGCCGAAATTGCGTCATTGCCGGCCTCGCCGGACGCCTCGTTCGAATAATAACCGAATTCTAGTGTGATTGTGTCGTCGCCGGTGCCACCATAGGCGATGTAGTTGGAATCGATCGAGTCGTTGCCGTCATCGCCGTAAGCAATTGAGAAGTTCTCGCCGGTCGATCCATAGATAATATCGTCACCGGCCCCGCCGTGGAGACTAGGACCATAGGCCGCCGGGCGCCCGTCAATAATATCGTTGCCATCGTCGCCGTAAAGTCCGCTACCGCCCCAGCCGCTATAATAATCGGCTATGATTGTATCATCCCCACCACGACCATAAACATTTGCGCCGCTGGGATAGTAAGTATCTATGGGTACAAGAATGTCGTTGTAGTTGCTTCCTTCAAGGTAACCAATGTTTTGGATATTGGTGATGGTCGCGCCGCCAATGGTAAGTGATCCGGTCGATTGTAATATTCTGAAATCCGCGTCCACGCCCGTCGGAGAACCCATGAAGCTAATATATAATCTGTTTCCAAATGAACTCTGCGCACCACCGTCAACATCATCGCCGTAGCCGGCGAATATGTAATCGTCACCGTTACCACCGATGAGAGTGTCGTGCTCTGCATAGACGTCATACGAAACGCCTCGGTTCAGGAAGCCCGCGTAGTTCGGATCGACGATGTAGGAGTAAAGCGTGTCGTCGCCGTCACCGCCGTTTAGCGTGTCGGCGCCGGCCCCGCCGACGAGGATATCGTTACCGCCGCCGCCGCTGAGACTGTCGTCGCCGCCATTGCCAACTGCAGTGTCATTATCGCTGCCGCCAGTGAAAATGTCGTTGCCGTTGCTCCCGTTGAACTGCGCCATTCCGTTTCCCCTGCTCTCCGCCCGCAGCGGCAGGCGTCATCGAAGGCAAACGGACGAAGTTGCTCAGCTGCGATCCGGCGCACGCGACCAACATTGAGTTCAATGCCCCGTATTACTGGCGCGCTCCCGAGCCCCACGCGCAGCAACAGAGGTTATCAACGAAAATTCGTATTGCAATCGAAACGTTAGTCGAATCCTGTGAGCCGCTGGCCCCTTGCTGCCCGCAGCGGCAACGCTACTGACCGTCTGAATGCCGAGCCTGCAGATTCATGTCCCCATCAGTCCAACGCCGTCATTCTTCACGATGGTCCATCTGTTCGCTGAGTCCGTCCGCTCATTCGCGGGCATGTTCTCGGACGCAAGGATCGTGGTCAGCGTCGGCGAGGACGTGGAGCCCTTCGATATCGCAGCTGCGCGTCCTGAGCTGAAAGGCTACGGAATAGAGTGGCGCTGGACCGATCGGGAGCAATTCCGGAAGCACAGCTGGTTCGCTACAGGCCTCGATCGATGGGCCGCGCCATTCGAGTGCGACTATTTGCTGATGGCCGACGCCGACATCCTTATCGTCGGCTCGCTCGACGAGCTTCCAGACTATCTGCCGACTTCTCGTTCAGTGGCAGGGGTAATCGCCACCAAGCCGCCGTTCACGGCCAGGGGCAAGGGCGACGATGAGACGCGCTGGCCCGAACTCTACCGGGCCGCCGGGTTGACGCCACCGCCCTTCGAATTTCCCATTCCCGGCCACGGCACGCACTATCCATTGTCCGGCATCGCGAAAGCGCCCGCTTATTACAACTTCGGCTTCGTTATTGGCCGGAACGAAGCGATGAATGCGATCCGTGAGACGTTCCACTCGGATTACCTGGCGGCCAACGAATTCATGCAGAGCATCCTCGCGGCTCAAGCGGGTCTCGGGCTTTCAATCGCACGGCACCAGCTCGACGCCGCGGCGCTACCGCTCCGCTACAACTTCTGGTCGCAAGACAAGTATCTGGCGAATTTCCCAGAGGAAGCGCGTGACATCCGGGTTCTCCATTATCTGAACGGTCCCTTCAGGAAGCATGCTGACACGGATTCAATCGGCAACGTCGAACGATGGGTATCAGGGCGGCCTGATAGCTCAGATCCGGTGGAACGGCTGCTCGCCGGCGCACTGTCCAAGGTGCTCGCGAGAATAAAGATCCGTTCGCAGTCGCACGCGATTTAGGCGCAACGGAACGCCGCTTGGCTGGGGCGGCAGGATTCGAACCTGCGAATGCCGGTACCAAAAACCGGTGCCTTACCACTTGGCGACGCCCCAGCAGGCGCCCGCGATTTTGCGGGGGAGCGGCGCTTATAACCGCCGCATCGGGAGTTGGAAGCGCTTAAGCGTTCGGGATTCGACCGTGCACCAGGTCGTCGTAATCTTTCGAGAGCTGCTTCGTCATCTCGCCGACCTCGAAGTTCCAAGGGCCAGCTGACTTCACCGGCGTGACCTCGACCGCGGTACCGGTCAGGAACATCTGCTCGAAGCTTTCCAGCTCCTCGGGCCAGATCGCTCGTTCGCTGACGTGGATGCCGCGGCGGTCGGCCAGATCCTTGATCGTGCGCCGCGTGATCCCGTCGAGGAAGCAGTCGGGCGTCGGCGTGTGGAGCTCGCCGTCACGAACGAAGAAAACGTTCGCACCGGTCGCTTCGGCGACGCGGCCGCGCCAGTCGAACATCAAGGCATCGTTGAAGCCCCGCTCCTCTGCGCGCTGCTTCGACAAGGTGCAGATCATGTACAGGCCGGATGCCTTGGACTCCGTCGGTGCCGTGTAGGGCGCAGGTCGCCGCCACGGCGCAATGTCGAGACGAATGCCCTGCTCCGAGATCCGCGGATCGTAATATTTGCCCCAGTCCCACGCCGCGATCGCGAGATGCGGCTTGGTTCTGCCGGGCGAGACGCCCATCGATTCCGACCCGCGCCATGCAACCGGGCGCATGTAAGCGTCGGTGAAGCCGTTGACGCTCAAGACCTCGATGCACGCGGCGTTGATCTCTTCGTTTGTCCACGGCAGCTCGAAGCCGAGCAATTGCGCGCTGCGCCGCAGCCGCTCGGTATGCTCGCGAAGCTTGAAGATCTCGCCGTTATACGCGCGTTGCCCCTCGAAGACGCTGCTCGCATAATGGAGCGCGTGGGTGAGGACATGGACGCGCGCATCCCGCCACGGAACCATCTCTCCGTCGAACCAAATCCAGCCGTCGCGGTCGTCAAACGTCCTCTGTTCAGGGCCTGCCATGAATTGCGCCTAGGGCACGCGCGCCCCATCGGCAAGTTAGCGGCCTAGGACGCCTCGGGAACGTTCGCCAATCGCGAACCGGCGGCTTCCTCGGCGAGTTCGGCGCCACGCCGCGCGGCGGCTTCGATCGTCACTGCGATCAACTCGTCGAGCACATGCTCGCGGTCGAGCACGGCGAGGCCAGCTTCGGTCGTGCCGTTCGGGCTTGCGACGCGCCGCGCGATCGACGCCATGTCCTCGCCCGTGCTTGCCGCCATCCAGGCAGTTCCGAGCACCGTCTCTCGGGCGATCGTCGCGGCAATTTCATAGGAAAGGCCGCGCCTCTCGCCGGCGTTCGTCAAAGCGGCGATGAAGCGCGCGACATAGGCCGGGCCTGCGCCCGCAACCGCGCCAAGCGCGCCGAGCTTGCCTTCGTCGGACATCCACATCGCAAAACCCAACGACGAGAAAAGGTCATTTAGCTGCTGCTGCGTCTGCGGATCGGCGTCGGTGCTGAAGAGGCCAGTCACCCCACGCCGGACGGCAACCGGAAGATTGGGCGTGGCCCGGACGATCGCGGTTGCGCCGGGAAAACGTTGACGCAGGCTCGCGATCTCAACACCCGCAAGCAGCGAAACGACAACCGTGCCCGCGCTAAAGTAGCGGCGAAGCTCCGGCGCCACTTCATCGAGCTTTTGCGGCTTGAACGCGAGCACGGCGAGCTTGGGCGGCGCTCCAGCATCGACGAAGCTGGTCACCGTCCGCGTGCCTTCGAACGGTTTGCCGCTCGGGCGAATGACCGTGACCGCGCCTAGGTCGAGGCCGCCGACTCGCCAGCCGTCGAGGATGGCTCCTCCCATGTTGCCGCAGCCGACGAACCAGGTCGGTGCCGGAATCTGAAGCTCGCTCATGAATCCCCGTTTCTAAGCTTCACCATGCGTGTCGATTAGCGCCGCCGCAATGGCTTCCCCGGGCGACTTTCCGCCCCACAGCACGAACTGGAAGACCGGATAGAAGCGCTCGCACTCCTCGACCGCCGCTTCGGCGATGGCTTCCGCCTGCTCGAGGCTGAGCCCGTCACCGTCGAGAATGGTCGAATGCCGAAAAACGACCAGCCCCGAGCCCGACCAGATCTCGAAATGGCCGAGCCACAATTGCTCGTTGATGAGACTCAGCGATTCGAAGATCGCGCTTCGCTTTTCCGCCGCGACCTTGATGTCGGGAAAGGCGAGGAATTGCAGGACCTGGTCCTCGGGGCGCCACACGCCGCGAAGTTCGTACTGCGCCCAGCTTCCGGTCGCCGATGCGACGATCTCGCCCTCACCGGTCCGCTCGCAGGCCCATCCGCGCGCCTCGAAATATTGCTCGAGAACCTCGATCGGCGCGCCGTCGTCGCGCTCTTCCTCGTGGAGATCTTCTTCGCTCAGGATCACGCCCCCGGACTGGCCTTCTTGCCGCCGCGCTTGGCGATTCCCGCCGCAGAACCTGCAACTTTCGCCTCGAGCGCGGTGATGCGCGCTTTGAGGATCTCATTCTCGTCGCGCGCTGCCGCGGCCATCGCTTTAACGGCCTCGAACTCGTCGCGCCCGACGAAGTCCGCGCCCCCCATCCATTCCTTGAACTTCTCGCGTGCGCTGCTTTCGGCCTCGCGGCCCACGCCCGCGAAAGTCCCGGCAAAACCGTTCACCATCTTCACGAAGTCGTCGAACAGCTTGTTCTCGGACTGCATTTCTTATCTCCCTTTCCGCGCGGAAATAGGGAGTTGGCCGGATTTCCGCCACCCCGGCCCCTGGAGCTATCCCCAACTGCCTGAGATATCCCCAGATATCGCTCAGAAGAGCGACGAGCCGGCCCCCGGATTGAGCGCCTCGATCGTCACGTTGAGGACGGCGGCGAAGATAAGCCAGGCGAGATAGGGAAGCATCAATAGCCCGGCGGCTTGCCTGATCCGCAGGAATTGCCCGGCCGCGCCGGCGGCGCAGATCGCCATGGCGAAAATGATCCATTTGGCAAGCGTGATGTCATGCGCCGCGAAAAAGATCGGCGACCAGGAAAGGTTCAATGCCAGCTGAATGAAAAACAGGGTCAGGGCAAACCGCCGCCGATCTGACGTTCGATCGGCCAGCACCATTGCGAGTGCCACGCCCATCAGCGCATAAAGTATCGGCCAGACTACCCCGAATGCCCATCCGGGCGGCATGAACATCGGCTTTCGGAGCGTATCGAACCAGCCGTTGCCGTAGCCTGAGTTGGAGAGCCAGCCACTGAGGCCGCCGAGCACCTCGATAAGGACCACGCACGCGAGCGCGATCTTCCAAAAGCCGCGCTGTTTTGTCGCTTCAGCCATTCTTCACCGCTCCCAGCAGAAACTCGATATTACCCTCGGGGCCGGTGATGGGGCTTTCCGTAATTCCCACGACTTGCCAACCTTGCGCCTGTACCCAATCGGAAGCGGCTGCACAGACGCGCTCATGGACTGCAGGATCGCGCACGACCCCGCCCTTGCCTACCTCGTCACGTCCGGCCTCGAACTGCGGCTTGACGAGCGCCACGAGCTTGGCGCGTGGCTTTGCGAGCTTCAGTGCCGCTTCGAGCACCTTCGCAAGCGAAATGAAGCTCGCGTCACAGACGACGATGTCGACCGGCTCCGGGATGATGCTGTCATCGAGGCCGCGGGCATTGGTCTGCTCGTGAACGATGACGCGCGGGTCCTGCCGAAGCTTCCATGCGAGCTGATTGGTCCCGACATCGACCGCATAAACCTTCTTTGCCCCTCGGCTGAGCAGCACGTCGGTGAAGCCGCCTGTCGAGCTGCCAACGTCGAGCGCCACCGCGCCGGTCACGTCGAAGCGGAAATGCGTCAGGCCATGGTCGAGCTTGATCCCCCCGCGTGAGACCCACGGATGGTCCTTGCCGCGAACCTCGAGCGGGGCATCCTCGGCGAGCAGGTCGCCGGCCTTCGCGAGCTTCTTCTCGCCGCTGAACACCGCCCCCGCCATGATCAGCGCCTGCGCCCGAGTGCGGCTCTCCGCGAGCCCGCGGCTCACCAGCAGCTGGTCGGCGCGGATTCTTCCCATGCGGTTGGCATACGGTCCGTCTGCGCACCGGGAAAGCCGATCACTTGGGCTTCGTTCGAAACTTTAGCTGGAACGGCGTCGCCGGCGTTCCGTGTGCATCTTTGAAGTTCATGTAGGGTGGGCTGTTGAACCAGACTTCATATTGGCGATCAGGCGCCACCGTGCATGCCAGCGTCATCGTTCGGCCATCCGCCGATTGTTTCGGCATATTGTTTGCGCAATCCGGGTAGGTGCCGACATCCTTCTGAACGAAGGAGAAGCTCCCCGTCTGCATCGGCCGGTCGAAGGTGACCGACAGCTTGAGCGCTCCCGGTGGGACCACGGCGCCGACCGACGGACTCGTACGCACGACCCTTGGCGCGTTCGCGTGCCCAGTGTGACTACCAAAGAGCGCCATCAGTGCGATCGTCATTGCGACTGCGACTCCCATGATCACTCCAATCCATATCAAGACAGGGCGGTCAGGCTGGGATTCGATGGTCGCAATGGGCACCCCTTTTTTTCTGTCCACAGAAAGAGTGGGGTGCCCCTCCTTGGCGGCAAGCGTGCGGGCAGCTTCGCGGCTGCTACTGACACCGAGCCGCTGTCTCGCCGACCGCAACCGCTCGTTCGCGGCGGCAACAGAGATGCCGAGCTCACCAGCAATGCTCTTGATGTCGTGGCCGCGAGCGAGCAGCCGTAGCACCTCGCGTTCGCGTTCGGTGAGCCCACCGACGCCGATGCGAGTCAGGCCCGGACCTCCTCGACGCCGGCGCTGTTGACCCGCAGGGCCATCAGCACCGTCTCGACGATCTGCGGAGCATTGAGCCCCGCTTCGTCATATTGCTTCTCGGGCTTGTCCTGGTCCTGGAAGCGATCGGGCAGGCGCATGGTGCGGATCTTGAGGCCGGCATCGACGAGTCCTTCGTCGCTGGCGAGCGTCAGCACATGCGCGCCGAGCCCGCCGATCGCCGCTTCCTCAACTGTCACGACGACCTCGTGCGTGGTCATCAGCCGGCGGATCAGCTCGCCGTCGAGCGGCTTGGCAAAGCGCAGGTCGGCGACGGTGGTCGAGAGACCTTTGGCCTCGAGCTCGTCGGCAGCTTTCTCGGCTTCCGCCAGGCGCGTGCCGAGAGAGAGAATCGCGAGCTTCTTGCCCTCGCGGACAAGCCTCCCCTTGCCGATCTCCAGCGCTTGCGGCTGCACGGGAAGCGGGACGCCCCTACCCTCGCCGCGCGGATAGCGCACCGCGATCGGACCACTGTCGTGCAGCGCCATGGTGTGCACCATGTGGCAAAGCTCGGACTCATCGGCTGCGGCCATCACCACGAAATTCGGGAGCGTGCAGAGATAAGCGAGGTCGAATGAGCCGGCGTGCGTTGCACCGTCGGCGCCCACCAGCCCCGCACGATCCATCGCGAAGCGCACGGGCAGGTTCTGGATCGCGACATCGTGCACCACCTGGTCATAGGCGCGCTGCAGGAAGGTCGAGTAGATCGTCGCGAATGGCCGATAGCCTTGCGCCGCAAGTCCCGCGGCAAAGGTCACCGCATGCTGCTCTGCAATGCCGACGTCGAAGGTCCGGTCCGGGAACCTCTCGGCGACCTTGTCGAGGCCGGTGCCCGAAGGCATCGCAGCGGTAATCGCAACGACCTTGTCGTCGCGGCCCATCTCATCGCTGAGGGCCTTGGCATAGACCGCGGTATAGCTCGGGGCGCCCGGAGCGGCCTTGGCCTGCACACCTGAGACCACGTCGAACTTGACCACGCCGTGATATTTGTCGGCCGCATTCTCTGCCGGCGCGTAGCCCTTGCCCTTCTTGGTGACGACATGGACGAGCATCGGCCCGACTTCGGCGTCGCGCACGTTCTCGAGCACTTCGACCAGCGCACGTACGTCATGCCCGTCGATCGGGCCGACATAATAGAAGCCCAGTTCATCGAAGAGCGTGCCGCCGGTCAGCATCCCACGCGCATATTCCTCCATCCGCCGAAGTGAGCTGTGAAGACCATCGGGCATTGCGCGCGCCAGCTTCTGCGCGAGCTTGCGCGGCGCCAGATATTTGCCGGACGACACCAATCGGGCGAGCGAGTTCCGGAGCGACCCGACCGGCGGCGCGATCGACATGTCGTTGTCGTTGAGGATGACGATCAGCCGGTTTCCGGCCGCCTCGGCATTGTTCATCGCCTCATAGGCCATGCCGGCGGAGAGCGCGCCGTCGCCGATAACCGCGATCGCCTTGGCGGGATCGCCTGACAGCTTGTTGGCGATGGCGAATCCGAGCGCGGCGGAGATGGAGGTCGAGCTGTGCGCGGCGCCGAACGGGTCGTATTCGCTTTCGGACCGCTTGGTGAAGCCGCTGAGGCCACCGCCCTGGCGCAATGTCCGGATGCGATCGCGGCGGCCAGTGATGATCTTATGCGGATAGGCTTGGTGGCCGACGTCCCAGATCAGCTTGTCGTTGGGCGTGTCGAACACATAATGGAGCGCGACCGTCAGCTCGATCACGCCAAGGCCGGCACCCAGATGGCCGCCGGTCACCGACACCGCCGAGATCGTCTCCTGACGGAGCTCGTCGGCAAGCTGAGGCAGCTGTTCCTTCGACAGCGCGCGTAGCTCTGCCGGGAACTGCACCTCGTCTAGCAGCGGCGTTATGGGACGATCACTCATCGCGTGAGGACTTAGGCGGAGCAGGCGGCGAAGTCACCAACCTGCGGCGATTTCAGCGATTCCTCACGAAATGCTCAGTTGTTCTGGTCGCACTCGCCGCAGGTGCCGCGAACCTCGATTACGGGTCGAGGCGCTGAAAATCCGGCGCTCTTGGCGGCGTCGCGAACGCCACTGGTCAGCCTATCGTCGTCGATATGCACGGCCTGCCCGCAGGTATCGCAAATGAGGAAGATGCAATCGTGCAGGCAAGCCGGATGCTCGTTCGCGACATAGGCGTTCGCGCTTTCCACCCGCCGCGCCAGGTTGGCGGCGACGAACAGGTCGAGGATCCGGTACACGCTGTTGGCCGCTACGCGCCGTCCCTGTGCCTTCGAAACTTCCTCGGCAATGTCATAGGCGCTCGCCGGCTTCTCGAAACCGGCCAAGGCATCGAACACCGCCGCGCGCATGTCGGTCCACTGTTCGCCCTCGTGGGTAAGCCGCTCACGCGCCGCTTCTTTCAGCGAGTCTCCCTTGTGGAGTTGATGATCGTGCTGCGCCATGAATGTTTCCGCTGCGGGATAGACCTCGGCCGCCGTTGCGACAAGCAATCAGAATGCCGGCTGCTTGGCCATCATGTTGAGGCGGTGGCCGAGCGCCAGGACCGAAACGCCAAGGATCGTGACTGCAGGCTCGAAGCCGCTTTCGTGCAGCGTCATCGCGAAGCCCATGATCGCGAGGCCCGAAAAGCCCACCATGCAGGGCAGGAGAAATCCGTGCTCGCGGATGCCGCGGCCGAGCGCGATGGCGCCGAGGATCATCGCCAGGGCGAGACCAACTTCGTGGATGACCGGCTTGCCGAGAAGTCCGCCGGCGGACGCGACCAGTCCCAGCAAGACCGCGGTTGCGACGCAATGGACCGCGCAGAGGCCCGACAAGCCCATTGCAATCCGGTCGAGCCGGCCAGTTGTCAGCGGTCTGGATGCCATCGCGTGGAGGCATATAGGGGTCGATATGAGGCGTGACAATATATCATCGGCCGCGATGAGCCTCTTGCGGAGCGGCTCGCCGCACGCGAATAGGTGCCTCGTCTCATGGACACAGCAATTGCCTCTCCGGCGGCCGTGACGGCCGAACGCAAGCGTCCGCGCGCGATCTCCAACCTGCTGCTTATCGTCGCTGCTCTCGTTTTCGCGATGGTCATCGTCGGCGGAATCACCCGGCTGACCGAAAGCGGGCTCTCGATTACCGAGTGGAATGTCGTCACCGGCGCCGTCCCGCCGCTTAGTCACTCGGACTGGGTCCAGAAGTTCCAGCTCTACCGCCAAACTCCGCAATATCGCGAAGTCGCCGGCCCGGCTGGAATGACGCTCAGCGGCTTCAAGTTCATCTTCTTCTGGGAGTGGGTGCACCGCTTCCTCGGGCGCATCATTGGACTGATCTTTTTCGTGGGGGTGGGCTGGTTCGCGATCCGGCGCGAAATCCCGAAGGGCTATTCGTGGCGGCTGATATCGCTGTTCGTGCTCGGCGGGCTTCAGGGAGCGGTCGGCTGGTTCATGGTGATGTCGGGCCTCGAGGGCCGCACCGAGGTCAGCCCCTATCGCTTGTCCGCTCATTTGCTGTTCGCGCTGTTCCTGTTCTCGGCGCTGATCTGGACTGCGCTCGATCTACGCCAGCTTGCGAGGAACGCGGTCGCGAAGCCCGCGCGGCTGACCGGCTGGGGCCTCTTGGCGCTCGCGATCCTCTTCATTCAGCTGATGCTCGGCGCCTGGGTCGCGGGATTTCGCGCAGGCTATGTCTCGAACACATGGCCGCTGATGAACGGCCATTTCGTGCCGGAGGGAATCGACTGGTCGCGTGGAGCAGGCTTCGCGATGACGCACGACCTCTACCTCTTGCATTTCATGCACCGCTGGTGGGCGTGGGTCGTCGTGGCCGTCCTGGTGCTGTTTGCCCGCAAGGTCCGGAAAATCGACGGAGCGCGGGCAGCGTCGGTCGCGATCCACTCGGCGTTCGGGACACAGATCATTCTCGGCATCCTGACGGTGCTGTCCGGGATCGCGATCTGGCTCGCAGTGCTTCACCAGGCGACCGGCGCCCTCCTTCTCGCCTCGACGGTATGGGGTGCACATGAGCTTGGCCGGAGGGGAGCATGAGCGTCGTCTCGGTCTATGCGGTGTTCGCGGACGGCGAGGAGGCGGAGCGCATTGGCCGGCAGATCGTCGATGAGCGGCTCTCCGCCTGCGTTAACATCCTGGGGTCGATTCGATCCATCTACCGGTGGAAGGAATCGATCGAGACGAGCGACGAAGTTGCTGCGATCTTCAAGACCACCGACGAACAGGCCGGCGCCCTGATCACAAGGATTGCGGCGCTGCACAGCTATGACGTGCCCTGCATCGCCACGTGGCCTACCGACAAGATTCTCGGCTTGTACGGTGATTGGGTGGAGGAAAATGTCGGATAGGCGACGCAAATAGCTTATATTTTTCAATGACAAGGAACGAAAAGCTAATCTGCGATAGCTTCGGCTCGCCACTCCCCTGCTACTTACTGGCCTCGTCACGCAGGGGGTTTGCGTTGCCATCCTATCGGCTTTACCGGCTCGACGGAGCCGGCAACATCATGACTGCGGACTGGCTGGAGGCCGCCGCCGATGATGATGCACTCACGCAGGCGCACGAGCGCGTCGATGGCTCGCGCTTCGAACTGTGGGACGGCGATCGGCTGATCAGCAGCTCGCGGCGCTCCGGCAAGACGCCGCAATAGAATCAGCCGCCGTTCGCCTTGCCAAGCTTGTACGGCACCTCATCGAGCTTGCGGCGAAGCTCCTCGATATCAGCGTCGTCGGCCGCCGAATATTTCGACTCGAGCTCGGCCTCGTCCGGAGTCTGCTCGCGGAAATAGGTGATCGTCAGCCGCCGTCCGAACACCTCGTCCCCACGGATCTTGAGCTCCGCCTGGTGGTCGCTCGGCAAATTGTCGCGAATGGTCTCGAGATAACGGATGAGATCGTCCAGCGACGTATATTCGCTGATGTCGATGAAATCCTTGACGCGTCTTGGCACTGTTGAGCGCACTCCGGCGGGTGGAACTGAACGACGCGAATCCTGGGGCGCCGATAGGGCGCGGCAGTTAGGCCGCGAGTTTCAACGAGGCAACGCGATGGGTGACGAATTTTTCCGTTGGGAGCGGCGGCGTGCGCCGCTCCCGCGTTCAGTTGCTCTCAAGCTTAGGTGCGATTTACGCGCGCCGGCGGAGGGTTCGATGCAGCCCCGCAATCGCCGGTGACGCTGGAGTTGATCTTGGGAGCCTTGCCGGGTCCCTGGGAGACCGCCTCGGTCGTTCGCGTGCAGGTGCGTCCACCATTGCTGTAGGAGACGATCGTGGTGCTCGTCGCGCCAGCGGGCATGTTGCCGTAGGACGCGATGTATCGCGTCGCCGCGCCCGGCGGCTGATGTGCGATCCGTTGCGCCTGGCGCATCATCGCCTCGGTCTCCCGGTTCATCTGTTCGATCATCCGGTCAAACTCGGCGAAGGACGGCAGCGCAGTCGGCGCCCAGCCGAAGTCGCCGAGCGGTCTCGGCTGGATCGTGACCTTGGGTGCGACACTTCCGATATATTCGACATGCGCGACAGACCCATCGGGCAGAGACACGTTCATCACATGGTGATCTGCGGTCGCCGCAAGAGCGGTGCCGGCCAGCGTGACCGCGGCAATACCGGCAAAAGTGAAAGCAGGAAGCTTCCTCACGAAAACATCCTCCATTTGTCAACTTACTGAACGAGGAGGAAATTATGCCGCTTTCCTGAACGGCAGATTGCTACGCCGCCGTTTTGATTTTCGTCAGTTCGCGCGACGCTGAATCGACGAAAAGAAGGTCGAAATGACACGACTGCAGGACCGCTTTGGGCGGCCCTGCAGTCGCGCATTCGTAGTACTGGTTTGCGGCTTTAGATGACGCCGAGCAGCCACAGAATCAGGATAAGAATCAATAAACCGCCAAGACCGATGTACATGGCTAACCTCCCGTTTTTGTGTTGGGAGAGAAACGGTGAGAAGCCGAGTCTCGTTCCAGTCGTTACGCTAGCGTGACTATAGCTTGACGGTATTATTTTACCCGTCCGCAAATGCTCGGATTTGCTTGACTTTCTGAGCTTCGCCCGCAAATAGCGCCGCGACGGCGGCTCTCTGATGAGCCGCTTTTATCGTTAGAAAAGAGGACGCCATGAAGGCGCTGATGAAAACGACCAAGTCGGCAAAGCCGGCCGAGGTCGACAAGAAGTGGCACCTGATCGATGCCGACGGGCTGGTCGTTGGACGGCTCGCGACGATCGTCGCCAATATCCTGCGCGGCAAGCACAAGCCGAGCTTCACGCCGCACGTCGACTGCGGCGATCACGTCGTCATCGTCAACGCCGACAAGGTCCGCTTCACTGGCCGCAAGCTCGAAAAGAAGATCTATTACAAGCACACCGGCTATGCCGGCGGGATCAAGGAGATCACCGCGGGCAAGGTGCTCGAGGGCCGCTTCCCCGAGCGCGTGCTCGAAAAGGCAATCGAGCGCATGATCCCGCGCGGTCCGCTGGGCCGCGACCAGATGCGTGCGCTGCACCTCTACAACGGCACCGAGCATCCGCATGCGGGCCAGAACCCTCAAGTCCTCGACGTTGCGTCGATGAACCGTAAGAACAAGGTGGGCGCCTAATGTCCGACACTCGTGAATCCATCGCCGACCAGCTCGGCGCCACTCCGGCTCCCGAGGCTCCGGCTCCTGAGACGCCCGCCGCTGAAGCTCCCGCTGCTCCCCAGCCGCCTGTCGAGGCCGCGCCGCTCCGCGAACAACAGCTCGACAAGTACGGCCGCGCTTATGCGACCGGCCGCCGCAAGGACGCCGTCGCGCGCGTCTGGCTAAAGCCGGGATCGGGCAAGATCATGGTCAACGGCCGCGAGCAGGAAGTCTATTTCGCGCGTCCGACGCTTCGCCTGGTCATCAACCAGCCGTTCGGCGTTGCCGAGCGCGAGGGCCAGTATGACGTCGAGGCGACCGTCGTCGGCGGCGGCCTCTCGGGCCAAGCGGGTGCCGTGAAGCACGGCATCGCCCAGGCGCTGACCCGCTACGAGCCTGCGCTCCGCGGTGTCGTCAAGCAGGCCGGGTTCCTCACCCGCGACAGCCGGGCCGTCGAGCGCAAGAAGTACGGCCGGGCGAAGGCTCGCCGCAGCTTCCAGTTCAGCAAGCGCTAGAACGCATCCCGAGGAACGACGCGACGCGGCGCGGCGATCCAGACTGGATTGCTTCGCTGCGCTCGCAGTGACGAACAAAGAAAGGGCGTGGGATCTCCCAGCCGCCCTTCTTGTTGCGACCACAGCGGTTAAGCGCTGACGCCCGAAAGCAGTTCGTCGAGCTGATCGAGCTGCTCCGGAAGCCCGGCCGCCGAGCCCATCATCGCCTCATCCAGCGCTTCCTTCGAGGGATAGATCTCGTGGAAAGTCAGCAGCGTCTTCCCCGCCTGATCCTCGAACGTGACCGTGGTCACTGCGCCTTCCTTGCCTTCGTCATTGGTCCAGACGATGCGCTCGTTCGGAACGACGTCGAGATATTTGCCGTAAAAGGCCATCACATCCGATCCGCCGGTGCCGAACTCGAGGCGGTATTTGCCGCCGGTACGGACATCCATTTCGCATCCGACGAGCGACACGCCTTCGACCGACTTCGGCATCCACCAGCGCCGGAACAGGTCGGCCTGGCTCCACGCCTTGAAGACCATGCTGGGCGGAGCATCGAAGACGCGCGTGACGACCAGTTCGCGGTCTGATTTGCGCTCTACGTTCGTGCGGTTTTGCGCGACCGCGTGACTAGTCGTTGGCTGGTCCATCTTCTTTCTCCTTTTTCATCTCGGAAATGACCGTGTCCAAGGCGTCGAACCGCGCCTCGAAAAGCTTTCGATAGGCTTCCATCCACTCGACCTCCGCATCCAGGCTTCGCTTCCCGAGCCTGCACGTCCGCACGCGCCCGATCTTCTCGGTGACGACCAGCCCTGCCCGCTCGAGCACGGCGACGTGCTTCTTCATGCCCGTCAGGGTCATGTGGAACTTGTCCGCGAGAGCGCTGATCGATGCGTCCTCTCGGCCGAGCTGCTCGATCACGCCGCGCCGCGTCGCGTCGGAGAGCGCTGCGAACGAAATATCCAGAGTGGGGGCGAAACACTGAACCATATGGTTCACTGTTAGGATGATTTGCATGTTGATGCAAGGGGCAGGTCACCCGCCCGAACATCCAACCGTTTTTGTCTGGCTTAGCTCAGTGAAGAAGGCGGCAGACCGGCGGCCGCTCAAAGGAGCAGAAGTCGGGCGGATGCCCGCTCTTCCAGTACGTCAGCAGCCCGGTTCGACGCGCGATCCCGATGAAGCGCGGGTCGGCCCGTACTGGAGCCATCGCTTTTCCGAACAGTTGCCAGCGTGAAAAATAGAGGCCGCCGGTCGCGAGCCACTGCTTCTCCTGCTCGGCTGGAGAACAGCATTCGACGTCACGGTAACCCTGGTCGGCCAGCGTGAACACGGCATCGAGATCATTCACGGCCGCAAGACCGATCAGGCACGCCTCGAAGACGGATTCCGGTGTCGAATCGCCACCAGGCAATTGCGTACAGCGGCTGCGCATTTCGGCGACGTCCGCCGGCCGTTTCGACTTCAGTGCGCGGACGACAAGTTGAGCAAAGACCCGCGGCTGCCCGGCTGGCATTGCGCTCATCGCATCCCACGCGTGCCCGTTGGGGTTGTTCGCCGCGTTGTTGCTTCCGTTAAGGAGTGTGTCGGCGGCCTCCACATCACCGTTGGCCAAAGCGACTTGGAAATCCTCGTAGGCTGTTAATCCGGGTCCGTTGTAGCGCCGCATGCGATCTTCAAGCTGCGGCAGGACGTCGTCGGCATCGCCTTCGCGCGACATTCGGGTAGCGACGACGCGCAGCAGGATCTGCCCGGGTCCGAGCGGGCTTTGAGCCAAATCCATGTCCGCAACCTTTTCCGCCTCAGCGAAGCGGCCCGAGTTGACGAGCTCCCAGCCGAACAGGAACGGAAGAAGCGGCACGTCAGGATTGGCAGCAATCGCGGCGCGGTTCGCCCGGTCGCAGTTCGGTGTCAGGATATGCCATCCAGGGGCAGTAAGGTGGCAATTGAAGACGGCAAGCGGTCGCGCTGGATCGGGTAAGAGACGCCTGGCGGCGAGAGCGGAACGCCGCGCCGAGGCGATGGATGTTTGCCGCTGATCGGGCGCGATCAGATCAAGAACATCGGACGTCAGGAGCGCTGCAACGAGTTGCGCCGCGCCTGATCGGGGTTTCGCGGCAGCGAGCTTGCTCGAAAGCTGCCAGGCTCGAAGGAGGTCGCCGCCAGTCCGCGTCAGGAATATGCGTATGATCTCGTCATTGACTGCAGCGTCGCGCTCAACCGGCAGAAAACTGGACCACATGCGGACGGCGGGCACCAGCCACGCGGCATCCTGGCCGGCGAGGGTGCGGGCATCCTCGGCATCGAATTCGTGCGACAGGAGGGTCGTCCCCGTCTTCGCCGACATGACGTCGGTTGTCAGGTGGAGGGAGGACCCATCGCGGCGAACCGTTCCGCTGATCATCAATGCGGCACCGGCCTTATGGGCATCAGCCGTCGTGCGAAGCTCGTCCGGAAGGCGCGCACCTGTCTGCACGAGCGCACTCGCTATCGTCCCAGTGACGCTTTCGGCGAAGTTCTTTGCATCGGGATCAGCGTTTAGCGCGGTAAACGGGAGGACTGCGATCGTCGGCTGCTGCGGTTCGCTTGCGCTTTGCCAATAAACCCACGCACCGAACGCGATTCCGATGCTGAGGACTATGGCGAGCCCGGCCCATGCCTGGCGGACACGGCCCGACGCAGGCCTTCCCGCCTCGGCACCTCTTTCAACCAGCCGGTAACCGACGCGCGGGATGGTCTCGACCTCGAAAGCGCTGGAATCGGCACCAATGCGGCGGACCTTGGCGATGCAGCGATTGATTGCGTCCTCGCCAACTATTCGCCCGCCCCAGCAGGAGTCGATCATCCGGTCGCGCGAGACTACGCTGCCGCCTTCACTGGCGAGGAGCACGAGAACCTGCATGACTCGCGGCTCGATCGTTCGCGATGCTCCGCCGTAGCCCAGCTGAAGCGTCGAAGGTCGGACCACGATCGATCCGAGGTTGAAGTCCTCGGCCTTGGCAAGCTCCACCTGGCCCGGCAGCGTGGGCGTCTGCCTCTCGCCAACAACCTGCGTTCCGGATCGCCTGATCAACATCGACGATGCCCCCCGGATTAGTAACATAGCGCAACATCGCCGACCGGTCGAACCGCATGACGATCGGGTCTTTCCCTTGCCTGCATTTCGATTCTAGGCTGCTGCAAACCGGGAGGGCCGTGATGCGTTTTCTGATTGCCATGGTTGCAGCCATCGCCAGTTCCGCAATGCCGGCGTCAGCCGACACATACCTCCTTCGGCCCGCGCAGGTGTTCGACGGCGTGAATCCGCAGCCGCATCCCGGCTGGCAGGTGCTCGTCGAAGGCGACAAGATCGCTGCGGTCGGACCGAGCCTCACCGCTCCGGCGGGAGCGAAGGTCATCGACCTCCCCGGCGAGACTCTGACCCCCGGGCTGATCGAGGGCCACTCGCATATCTTCCTGCACCCGTACAACGAGACGAAGTGGGACGATCAGGTCCTTCACGAGCCGCTGGCGCTGCGGACCGCGCGGGCCGTGGTCCATGTCAGGAAGACGCTCGACGCCGGTTTCACCACCGAGCGCGACCTCGGCACCGAGGGCGCGGGCTATGCCGACGTGGGCATCAAGCAGGCGATCAACGAGGGGATCATCCCGGGTCCGCGGATGCTCGTCGCGACGAAGGCCAATGTCGCTCGTGGCGCCTATGGCCCCAAGGGGTTCGAGCCGGGCGTGAAGATCCCGCAAGGCGCCGAGGAGGTCAGCGGCGCCGACGAGATGACCAAGGCCGCGCGCGACCAGATCGCCGCGGGCGCCGACGTCATCAAGATGTACGCCGACTATCATTACCTGCCGGGCGAGCCGAGCCGGCCGACGCTGACCGAAGCAGAGATGGCTGCGGGCGTCGCCGTCGCTCACGATGCGGGCCGCCTGGCCGCCGCCCATGCGACCACCGCCGAAGGCATGCGCCGCGCGATCCTCGCCGGCGTCGACACGGTCGAGCATGGCTATGGCGGCACGCCGGAAGTGTTCAAGCTGATGCATGACCGCGGCACCGCGCTGTGCCCGACGCTCGGCGCGTCAGAAGCCTATGCGCGATACTTCCAGAACTGGAACGGCCAGGAGCCTGCGCCCGAGAGTGTCCAGGAGAACCGCCGCTCGTTCCGAATGGCGATGCAGGCTGGGGTGAAGATCTGCATGGGCGGCGACGTCGGAGTTTTCGCGCACGGTAAGAACTGGCTCGAGATGGAGGCGATGCAGCACGCCGGAATGCCGGCAGCGCAAGTGATGATCGCTGCTACTTCCAGTAACGCGTCGATCTTCCATCTCTCCGACCGGGGCGCGATCAAGCCCGGCTTGCTTGCCGATCTCGTCGCAATGCCCAGCGACCCGACGCGCGACGTCTCAGCCGCCGAGCATGTGAACTTCGTCATGAAGGGTGGCCAGGTCGTCCGCCAGCCGTAGAGGGGCAGTAAGCGTGAAGATCGAACGAAGAACCTTCCTCGGCAGCGGCGTTGCGCTGCTCGCCGGTGCCGCAGCCGCTCAGGCGCCGACGCCTTATGAAGGCAATCCGTTCTTCCCGCCTAAAGAACGCTTCCCGCTCTGGCCCGGCAAGCCGCCCGGTGCTCCGGCCAAGCCGATCGTTCCGAATTGGACGATGAACAACCCGCCGCCCAACCAGGAATTGTGGATCCGCGGCGTGCCGTTCCCGGAAGTGCACGTCTACCGTCCTGCCCGTCCAGACGGCTCATCCTTGCTGGTGCTTCCGGGCGGCGGCTACGAGTTCCTGTCGGTGCAGAACGAGGGCCTCGACCCAGCCGAACGCTTCAACGCAGAACGCACGACCTGCTTCATCCTCGCCTATCGCCTGCCGGTCGAAGGTTGGTCGGACCGCTCGCTCGTCGCCCTTCAGGATGCGCAGCGGGCGGTGCGGCTGATCCGCGCCCGTGCAGCCGATTTCCGCATCGATCCGGCGCGGCTCGGAGCACTGGGCTTCTCTGCCGGCGGCCATCTCGCCGCGGACCTCGCCGTGTCGCATGGCGCGCGCGTCTATTCGCGCGTCGATGCCGCCGATCAGCTATCGGCGCGTCCGGCGTTCGTCGGGCTCGTCTACCCTGTAATCAGCCTCGACCCGAAGGAAACGAACGGTGTTTCCGGTCCGAACCTCCTCGGCCCCAATCCTTCACCGCAGCTGGTCGCTGCGCGCTCACCCGCATTGCACGTCACGAAGCACACGCCGCCGAGCTTCATCGCGGCGGCGATGGATGATGGGCTCGTGCTGCCGCCCAACAGCCAGCATTGGATCAACGCCTGCCTCGCCGCCAAGGCAAACGTCGAAGCGCATCTCTTCGCCGACGGCGGCCACGGGTTCGGCTTGCATCTTCCGAAGGATTTGCCCGGCTCGCGCTGGCCCGATCTCTTCGCGCTGTGGATGCGCAAGCACGGGGGCTGAACCGAGTTACCGAGGGAGTTCATGTATGCGTAGTTTGATTCTGCTCATTGCGACGACGGCACTCACCGCAGAGGCGCCTCCGCAGACGGAAGTAGAGTCGTTCGATCAGGCGCTCGCGGTCGGGCACGTAACGGATGCGACAGTCATTATCGACAAGCTAATCGCGGAGCGGATGCCGTCCAATGGCAAGCCCAAACCCGACCCGCTGCTAAACGCGCTCATCGGCCGCGTAGCCCTCGCATCCAATAACTTCGAAGGCGCCGCAGCGTATCTCGACAATGCTCCCCTGGGAGCCCTTCCGCTGCCGCTAAGAGCCGAAACTGGCCTTGCGTATGGCAAAGCGCTGGAAGCAATCGGAAAACGAACGCCCTGGCGGCGTACCGCGAAGCCTTTGCTGCAAGTTCCAGTGACGTCGACAAGGAAGAGGCGGCGTTGAGCATCGCGCGCGCAATCTTGCCCGATAATCCTGCTGCGGCGAAGGCGCAGGTCAGCAATATTGCAACTGGTCCCGCTACACCGCGGCGTTGGGAGGCCCAGGCCATCGTCGCTGCAGCAAGCTCGCTCCAAGGGGATCTCGGCAGCGCGGATCGAGCAGCGCGCGATGCTTGGGCGGACGCGAACATTGCGCCGGTCGAAAGCTTGGCGCCCTTGCAAGTCTCCGTGCTCCGCGCCGGTATTGCAGCAGCGCGTCACGACACCCGCTTGGAGCGAGCGATGCTGACCTCCGCCGGCGGCTTGGCGGTTACAGCCAATGCGGCGCTTAGCGACCAACTACCCGTTTGCGGAACCGGGGGAGTGCGACCCTCCGATTTTGTGATTTTCGGCTATGACAGCGGCCCTTACGGCATTCGGCAGCTGATCCCCATTAGCGCGAGCCGGCCCGAGATCGTCCGCGCGTTCAACGATGCGCTGTCGCTCACCGTGCCGGTAAAGGCGGGCGCGGATAGCCGCGCGCCGTTCGGAACCGTCTTCACGGTAGCTTGCCGCACCGTCGTCAGTGCCAGTGTCCTGACAAAGCCCCTAAATCGCAGTCCGCTGCTCGACTGGTTAGTCGGGCAAGGACTCTACCCGGTCTCGGCGAGCTTCGAATCCGACGACCAGCACCTCAAGGCGGTTGCAAATCGGGTCGATGCGCTCGTTGCAAAATATGGCAAGGATAGCCCGCTGCTGATCGGACCACGGTGGCAGCAGCTATTATTGCTGGAAGCACGCGTTCGGGCCGGCGACCCGGTGCCTGTCGCTCAATTTACGGACTTGACCGCGGAGTTCGTCGCCGGATTGCGACGCCGCGGCGCACCTGACTGGCTGGCTTCGCCCGTAAAGGCGCGTGCGCGGTTGCTCCAGCCGGCCAATACCGAAGACAACGGGGAAGCCCATTCTCAGATCGCGCTCGAACCGCTGCGCGAAATGCCACCCGAACTCGCACGACCGGTCATCGCCCTGATGATGAACAATCTGCCAAACGAATGGCCGGGAGCCGCCGCGCAGTTCGTCATCGATATGAGCCCAAGGATCACTCCGGCGCTCAGCGGCATCGAGCGTCAATCCTGGCTCCTCATGCTCGCGAAGGCACAGCGCACGCTGTTGAGGGATAGCGAGGCCGCAGCAACCCTCGTGTCGGCGCAATTGGCGCCTGACCTCTGCGTCGCGACGTTTCAGCCGCCAAAGCTTCTCGAGCATCATTTCTCTTACGGCGATTATCCGCAGGAACTCGTACTAGGCGATCAGCAGGGAGCGGTATTGTACGATTTCGACGTGACCTCGACGGGCGACGTTGGAAGGCACCGGATTCTGTACTCGATTCCGTCCGGGCTCTTTGATGAAGCAAGCGACAAAGGTCTAACGACGGTGCGCTACATCGCGCCCACGCGCGACGGCAAAGCAAACGCATGCCGCGGAGTCTACCAACCGATCATTTGGCGCCTGGAATCGGGTTCCAACGCGGGACCGCTCCGGATCCTGCCCGATACTGGGCAACCAACGACCTGATTATCGATTCACGGTCTCCATGCCGCGGGCGTGATAGCGCTCGCCGGCTGCAGCGCCCGGAGGCAGGATCTCGTCGAGCCGCTTCAAGTCTTCGTCGCTGAGCTTCACCTCGAGTGCGCCGATATTCTCATCGAGGTAGCGAACATGCTTGGTGCCTGGGATCGGCACGACGTCCTCGCCCTGCGCCAGCACCCACGCGAGCGCCAGCTGAGCGGTCGTGCAGCCCTTCTTCTCGGCCATCTTCTCGACCTCGCGGACGAGCTGGATGTTCTTCTCGAAATTCTCGCCCTGGAATCGCGGATGGAACTTGCGGAAATCGTCATCGGGGAAGTCGTCCGGCGACTTGAAGCGGCCGCTCAGGAACCCGCGACCGAGCGGCGAATAAGCGACATAGCCGATGCCGAGCTCGCGCACCGTCGGAAGCACGTCGGCTTCTGCGTCCCGGCTCCAGAGCGACAGCTCGGTCTGGACCGCCGTGATCTCATGGACTGCGGCGGCGCGTCGGATCGTCTGCGGCGCTGCTTCCGAAAGGCCGAGGAAGCGGATCTTCCCCTCTTCCTTCAGGCGCACCATCTCGCCGACCGTATCCTCGATCGGTACCTTGGTGTCGACGCGGTGCTGGTAGTAGAGGTCGATGACATCGATGTTGAGGCGCTTTAGGCTCGCCTCGCAGGCGGAGCGGACGTATTCGGCGTCGCCGCGGACGCCGAGGAACTCACCGGCCGGACCGCGGACATTGCCGAACTTGGTGGCAAGGAACACCGCGTCGCGGCGGTCCGCAATCGCTTTGCCCACCAGCTCCTCATTCTTTCCCCAGCCGTACATGTCGGCGGTGTCGAGGAAGGTCACGCCGCGATCGAGCGCGTGATGGATCGTCGCGATCGACTCCTGCTCGTTTCCGGATCCGTAGAATTCGCTCATACCCATGCAGCCGAGGCCGATCGCCGAAACTTCCGGACCATTGGCTCCAAGGCGCCGCTTGCCGATCTCGAACATGCTCGTCTCCTTTTTTCTAATCCATGTGCACCATCGGCGTGTCGTCCGCCTTGCTCCCGCGCTTCATGAAGAACAGCAGCGGCAGGATCGCGAAGGTGATGATCATCATCAGCTTGAAATCATCGAGATAGGCAATGAACAAAGCCTGCTTGGTGATGATAGCGTTGATGTAGGCGAGCGCGGCTGGTCCCGCGACAGGCGCAACCGTCTGGAGGAGAGTCGGGTCCGCGGTCGGGATCGTGTTCTGTGTGATCTGCGCTGCCATGTCGGCGTGGCTGACCTGGGTTAGGCGTACGAGCTCGGTGCTTACTACCGAGATGCCGACCGAGCCGCCGATGTTCCGCGACAGGTTGAGGAGCGCGGCGCCCGTGGTCCGCGCCTTCGCCGGCAAGGTCTCGAACGCGAGCGTCTGGAGCGGCACGAAGATCAGACCGAGACCGAGCCCCTGGACGACGCCGCTCATGATCACCGGCCGCGACGGCTGGTCGATGGCGAAGCCGGTCATCATGTAGAGCGAGGTTCCCATGCAGAGGACGCCGATTCCAACCAGCAGCCGCGAGTCGACCTTGCCGGTTAGCCGGCCCGCGATGAGCATTGAGAACAACGTGCCGAGTCCGCGCGGCGCGGTCAGGAATCCCGACTGCAATACCGAATAGCCGTACATGTTTTGCAGTAGCGGCGGCAGCAGCGCGAGGCCGGCGAGGAGCAGCACGCCCGTCACCGCCATGAAGACCAGGCTGGTCGCGAAATTGCGGTCCTTGAACATCTGCCGGTCGAATAAAGGATGGTTGGACGTGATCATGTGGACCAAGAACATCCAGCCAGTCGCGATGGCGAGGCCCGCCTCGAGGATGATCTCCCAGCTCGAGAACCAGTCCTTTTGTTGGCCGCGGTCGAGACAGAATTGAAGCGATGCCAACGCGATTGCGAGGAGCGCGAAGCCGAACATATCGAACTTGCGCTTGTGCGTCTCGGTCGTCGGCATGAACCGCATCATGATGAGGATGCAGAGGATCCCGACCGGCAGGTTCACCAGGAACACCCAGCGCCAGTTGTAATTGTCGGTCAGCCAACCACCGAGCACCGGGCCAAGGATTGGGCCGATCATCACGCCGCCGCCGAACAAGGCCATCGCCTGGCCGTGCTTTTCGCGCGGGTTGATATCGAACAAGGTCGCCTGGGCGAGCGGCACGATGAACGCGCCGCCGACGCCCTGGAGCGCGCGGAACAGCACCATTTCGCTGAGCGAGGTCGCCGTAGCGCAGGCCACAGATGCCGCCGTGAAGACGACGACCGAGATCAGGAGCAGCCGCTTCCGTCCGACCCGGTCTGCCAGCCAGCCGCTGATCGGAAGCGCGATCGCCGAGGCGACGATGTAGCTCGTCAGCACCCAGTTGATCGTGTCCTGCGTCGCGCTGAGGCTCGCCTGCATGTGCGGCAGCGCGACGTTGGCGATGGTCGTGTCGAGAACCTGCAGCAGCACCGCTGCCATCACCCCGACGGTGACGATCAGCCGCCGGCCGGTCGGCAGTTCATGGGTTGCGGCTTCGGCCATCGCGCTGCAGCGCCTATTTGTTGTCGAAGTAGACGGTCGCGTTTACGGAGAGGCCGGCGATCATCGGCTTCGACGGCGTTTGATTGAACGCGATCCTTACGGGCACGCGCTGGGTGACCTTCACCCAGTTGCCGTTGGCGTTCTGCGCCGGGAGCAATGAGAATTCGCTGCCCGTGCCCGCGCCGATGCTCTGCACATGCGCCGGGAATTTGACTCCCGGATAGGCGTCGACGGTGATTTCCGCGCGCTGGCCCGGCACCATTCGGCCGACGTCCTTCTCCTTGAAGTTCGCCTCGACCCATGCGGTGGAGCTGTGCACGATCGACATAGCGCCGACGCCGAGGACGGCCATCTTGCCGACCTGGAGGTCGTCGGCATTCTCGACCACGCCGTCCATCGGCGCACGGATCGCCGTGCGCTCGAGGTCGAGCTTCGCCTTGTCGATCGCCGCCTGCGCCTGCGCAATCGAGGGCTGCTCGCCCGGAGCGATCGCGGCATGCGCATTGGCGGCGCGGGCCTTGGCGTCGGCGAGCTGCTGCTCGGCCGTCTTCACCTCATTGATCGCATCCTCATAGTCGGCGCGCGTGGTGAAGCCCTGCTTTATCAGCGCCGACTGGCGAGCCAGCGCATTCTGCTTGATCTTGAGATTGGCCTCGGAGCCGGTGATGTCGGCGCCGGTCCCGGCGGCTGTCGTCTTCAGCTGAGTCGTCTGGAGCCGGGCGGCAGCGAGCTGCGCCTGCGCCTGCTCGAGCGCGACCTGATAGGGTTGCGAGTCAATGCGGAACAGCACGTCGCCTCGCTTCACGTGCATGCCGTTGCGGACGAGCACCTGAACCACCTGCCCGTTCACCTGCGGGCTAACCGAGACGATGTCCTGCTTGACCTGCGCATCATCGGTCGAGACGCTCTTGCCGCTGGTCAGCCAGTAATAGCCGCCGCCGACGATCAGCAGCGCGGGGACGACGAGCATCAGGAAGGTGCGGAGAAAGCCGCCCTTCTCGACCTTGATCCTGCGCTTGCGCTTCGGCTGCTCAGCTTCTTCGCCGGCAGTGATCGGTTCGGTCTGCATCTTGTTCATTGATTCGAAGCCTTGTTCATCGGCATTGCGCGGGATGCGTTTTCGCGCGCCTTGCCCAGTACTTGCCGCGTGATTTCAATGTCTTTCCGGTCAATCCCCGCAAACGCGTCAGCGATGAGGTCGTCGGCGATCGCTCGAAGCTTCGCGATGAGCGGCTGTGCGCGTACGGTGACGTGAAGCCGCCATGCCCGGCGGTCCGACGGATCCGCGACCCGTTCGACGAGACCACCTTCCTCGAGGCGGTCAACGATGCGCGACAGCGTGATCGGCTCGATATCGAGCATGTCGGCAAGGTCGATCTGCCGCATGCCGGGGTGCCGAGCCAAACGAAACAGCACTTTCCATTGAGCGCGCGTGACGCCTAGCCCGACCGCCCTGCGGTCGAACGCCTTGCGCAGTGCGTGCGCCGTCTCGCCGATCTCGAATGGGAGCGTTTCCACCTTTTTCGATTCCCGTTGCGTCGAGCAACCGATATAGTAAGCGTGCTTATATTAAGCAACACCTAAACCGCAGCTTCGTTCCGCGTTTTGGTGTAGTTGGCGGCGGACTCGGCCGCGCTGCAGGAGACTTCGGAAAATGCTCTTCGCCTGGATGGGTTTCATTAAAGCCGGTGACGAAACGATTCCGCAGGAGGTCAACCAGGCCGCCAACGATTTCCTGCAACAGCCCTATTTGACGATCCATTCCGTCGGGCCGCTCTGCGACGCGCACGGTCGGCGCGCGGCGATGCTGATGATCTTCGAAGCCGAGGGTCGCGCCGCGGCCGAAGCACTGGTCGAGAACAGCCCCTATCTACGGGCCGGACTCTATTCCGAGCATCACCTGTACGAATATCGCAATGAGGTCGGCTGAGCGCCTCGTTGACGGACGATTGGCCGCGACCTAACTCACCCGCCGGCACCGCGGGTATGATGTAATGGTAGCCTGTCAGCTTCCCAAGCTGAACGCGCGGGTTCGATTCCCGCTACCCGCTCCAGCGTAGGCAGTCCGGGGGACTGCCGTACAGCTGGAGCGCGCGAGCGCCGCGAGCGGCGACAAAGCGAACATCCAGTAGGTGTTTCGATTTTTGGAGCGCACCGAACGCAGTGAGGCGGCGACAGTCGCGCTCCCTAAATCTCGCTTATCCTTATTTGGAACTCGCCTGCGCGAAATTAATTTTGATCTGCGGTCAATTCTGGCATGACGCGCGCGGCGTATGGATACGATTCCAGCACTTGGTGGAAGTTCCACGGTTCAAGCTCCCAGCCGGGAGATAACTGACATCCCGCTCTTTTCCTCGCTCGGCGAGGCGAGCCGGAGGCGACTCCTCGACGCGGCCCGGATCGAGCGAGTGCCGGCAAATGTCGCACTCTTCGAAGCCGGCGAGCATGCCGAAGACATTCACGTGCTGCTGCGCGGAATGATCGATATCGCGTCCAAATATCGCGGGAAGCATTGCACGGCGATGCTGATGACGTCGGGCGACGTGCTGATGCTCGGATCGCCGCTCTACAGCGAGCCTTATCTCGTCTCTGCGGAGACACTTACCCAGTGCCGCATCATGAAGCTCGATGCCGAGCTGGTGCGCGAGGAAGCCAAGCGAACGCCCGAACTGGCGTTTTCGATAGCCCGCATTCTGGCCGGCCACTGGCGGATCGCGCTGAGGATCATCCTAGATCTCAAGTGCCGGTCGCCTTCGCAGCGGCTGGCGGCGTTCCTCCTCCGCCTACACGACGCCTGCCCTGCCGGAGCAGTTGCGCAAATCCCGATCGCCAAGCGCCAACTCGCAGCACGAGTCGGGATGCAGCCGGAGACGCTGTCGCGGACGCTTCAGGTGCTGGGGCAGAACGGCCTTCGAGTCCGCGGCCGCCAGATCATCGTCGTCGATCGCGAAAAGGCCGAGGCGTTCTGCGGCCCCGACCCCTACCCGGGCAAGCGCGAGAACGAGCTCGGAGTCCACGCACTTTGAAGCTTAGCCGCGATCGTCCTGCCGCTGCTGCTTGATCGGCCGCTGCTTGCCTGCTGCCGCGCTTGGGCCGACTTCGGCACGCTTCGATCCGCTCTCGAGGCTCTCGTGAAGGGGCCGGTGGACAAACGGGACCAGAATCCCAAGCGCAACGCCCCAGACCAGCATTGCCGCTGCAAGACCCAGCGCAGCGCTTCCTGCAGCCGCGCGTCCTGAGCCTGCGATCGGGAGCACGAGAACCGCGCCCGCCGCCCAGAGGCCGAAGCCAAACGCCATGCCGAAGAGCCAGGCTCCGCGCACGTGATTAGCCGCCCGCCCGAACATGCGCGCGTAAATCGCCCCTGCGGCCGCCATGACTGCCCAGCCGAGGCACAAGGTAATCAAGGTCGAGAAGCCCAGGATCTCCGCTTCGACCTTCAGCGAGCCGAACCACACGAGAACGCCGATCGCTGGGATCGTCGCGAGGACTCCCGAGATCGCGCCTGAAAGAAGCGGCCGCTGACTTGGCCCGGGATCATATCCGTGAGCTGAGAGGAAGGTCGCCATTATGCGATCAGCTCCTTCAGCGGCTTGCATTCCCGGAACTCGGGCAAGTCGCGGTACAATTCGATGAGGTGCTTGTAGGCGAGGCCGACGGTGCGCGTCTCACGGTTGAGGTCGAACAGCCCCACCGGATAAACGATCCCCAAGGGCTCGCTCATCGCGATGCTCCAGTCGATCTGATCGGTCAGGCTGTACCAGGTGAAGCCGACGAGCGGGACGCCCGCCTTCGCCAGCAGCTGCACGTTGTGCCACTGCCGCCACAACCACCGAGGCGCGCCGTCGGCGTCCATCTTGTTGGTCTCGGTGTGCATCATCGGCCGGCGGTAGCGCTGCCAATATTGGTCGGCGATCACGTACCAGCCGAACAGCTCACCGAGCGCGAGCGCCTTGCCTTCGCGGTCGATCAGCCGCTCATTCCACTCGTAATAATCAACACCGAGGATCGAGCGCTTGGGCACTTCGCGCTGCGCGAGCCGGTCGATGTCCGACTGCGAAATTCCCTGGCTCGTCAGCAGGTCGTGCATGCTCTTCGTGAGCGGATGGGCGTAGATCAGGTCGAGCGGCAGGAAGCGCCGGGCATTTGCCTCCTCCGCGATCTTCTGGATGTGCTCGTCCGGGCAGCACGGCTGGTAGAATTCGCCGCTTTCGCTGTTGATGAACACGGCGTCATCGCGAGCTTTAAGGATTTCATCGCTCATGGCGATGCTTGCGCTCGCGAGGTTCCACGCCGCGCGGGCGTAAGCCGACTCGTCATGGAGCTGCTCGTTCCAAATGCCGTTGAGCGCGCTCATTCGCGCGCAGACGTACATCTCGTTGACCGGCGTATAGAAGCGAACCCACGGATACCGCTCCGCAAAGGCAGCCGCATATTCCTGAAGCGCAGCTGAGATATCGGGGTTCTGAAAGTTGCCGAGCCACGACGGCACCCCGAAATGGCAGAGGTCGACGATCGGCTCGGGGCCATGATCGCGCAGCTCCTCCATCTGCGGGTCGCAATAATCCCAATCGTAGCGCCCAGGCCCCGTGAAGATCAGGTGGAGCGGCGGGCCGTAGCGAATGTGTGTGATCCCGATCATCCGGGCGAGCTCGAAATCATGCTGCCACTGCTCGTAGTGGCCGGTGGACTGCATCTCGTCCCGCCGCCACTTCCCCTGCTCGATCGTGGGGTAGCTGCACTCGACCCCGGTCGCGAACATGAAGCGGGCCGAACCTTCATTGCGCCTGAACTTGCTGCCGTCCTGGCGCCACGGGACCGGTGGCGAAGGCTTGTGTCCTGCCGGATATCCGACCGGCTTGCGGTAGATCGAGCCCATGGTTAGCCCGAACAAAGCATGACTGATGAGTAGGCTCGCGACAGCAGGCAGCGATAGCGGCCGGAAATACGTCCCGACGTCGAGCGCTACGCTGTCGGCATTGCTCTTCATCAGCGCCAGCTCGGGGTAAACGAACAAGATCGCGAGAGCGGCCGGAATCAGCGCAAAGAGCAGTCCCTGAAGTGGCGGCCTTAGGCGGAATCGGCCCCAAAAGAAGAAGGCGTAGAACACGGCCCAGCAGACGCCGATGCTGACGTGCGCGACGACCGCAATTAAATTTGCGAGCACAGCCGAGTTCGGGAAATCGACCGAAGCGAGTTCGCTCACGAGGTCGACGGTTGCGAAACCAGCAGCCCTCCCTGCGAGGGAGAAAATCTCCATCGCCACGGCTCCGGCTACGCCGGCTGCGACGGCCTTCTTGAGGGATACAACGCGGATCATGCGCGGCTAGAACAATCTTGCCTAAGACTGCGCTCCATCCACTGCCCAATGGTAGAATTCGGATTTGACGGCGATCAATCCGGCATCGCGCGCTGACTGCCGAGGTTCTAGATGCCGCCTTCGACCGGCTCGTAGCCGGCTTCGCGCAGCCGCTGCGCCAATTCCTCACCAGCTCTTCATCCTCGGAGCGGATCACGAAGTTCGCGCCGTACCGCCCGTCCTTGAAGAAGGGATAGCTGCCGATGGCGACGCCGGGGTGCGCTTCCTCGGTCTCGCGAAGGAGATCGGCGACGTCGCTTTCCGCAGCGCGCGCGCCGACCGTCACGGAGACGACCGAGCGGCCGCCCTGGAGCTTCCCCGTCAGCGCCTCAAGCATGCTCGCGGCGATGTCGGGCACACCGGCAAGGATGTAGACATTGTCAATCTTGACGCCCGGAGCGCCGGAATAAGGGTTGCGGAGGAGCTCCGCGCCTTCGGGTGTCCGCGCCATCCTCAAGCGCGAATCGGTGAGCCCGCCCGGCCGATCGCGGTAATAATCCTCCAGGATCTTCCGCGCCTCCGGGTGAACCACCACGGGAACACCGAAGGCGGCTGCGATCGCGTCCACCGTGATATCGTCGTGCGTCGGACCGATGCCGCCCGTCGTGAAGAGGTAATCGTGCGTCGTGCGCAGCACATTCACTGCTTCTCCGATCCGGGTCCTGTCGTCGGGAACGACGCGGACCTCGGCGAGCCTAATCCCCTGCTCGTTCAGCCAGACAGCGACCTGGCTGATGTTCTTGTCCTGCGTCCGGCCCGACAGGATCTCGTCGCCGATGACGAGCAGCGCGGCGGTCCATTGTCTCGATTCAGCGTCCAAACGCTGCACTCCCGTTCGACTTCCTCGCGCCCAGTGCCTATCTTGTGTCCATGACTCAATACATCAGCGTCGCTGCCGACGACCGGATCGAGGCGAAGAGCGGAATCATCAAGCTCCATGGCCCCGAGGGCTTTGCCGGAATGCGCAAGGCCGGACGGCTCGCCGCCGAAATCCTCGACGCGCTCGCGCCGCATGTCGTCCCTGGCGTTTCGACGCAGGAGCTCGACGACATCGTCTACAGGATGACGCTCGATGGCGGCGGAATCCCGGCAACGCTCGGCTATCGGGGCTACACGAAGAGTTGCTGCATTTCGATCAACCATGTCGTCTGCCATGGCATCCCGAGCGAGCAGCGCGCGCTCAAGAGCGGCGACATCGTCAACATCGACGTCACTCCGATCGTCGATGGCTGGCACGGCGATTCGAGCCGGATGTACCTCGTCGGCGACGTGCCGCTGAAGGCGCGCAAGCTCGTCGACGTGACCTATGAGTGCCTGATGCTGGGCCTCGAGCAGGCCAGGCCTGGCAATCATCTCGGCGACATCTCGAACGCTATCCAGCGGCATGCCGAAGCGCACCGCTACAGCGTCGTCCGCGATTTCTGCGGGCATGGAGTGGGGCGCGTGTTCCACGACAGCCCCGAAGTTGTTCACGCGGGGCGTCCCGGCACCGGTCCCGAGCTCAAGCCCGGAATGATCTTCACGGTCGAGCCGATGATCAACATCGGCCGCGCCGACGTGAAGGTGCTTGAGGACGGCTGGACCGCGGTTACGCGCGACCGCTCGCTTTCGGCCCAATTCGAGCATTCGATCGGCATCACCGACAGCGGCTGCGAGATCTTTACGAAGAGCCCTTCCGGCCGCGACAAGCCGCCCTACTCTTAACCTCCATCGCAACTCTTGCTAGCGCTACGCTCGGCTCGGGCGGGAGTGAGCGATGCGTTCGATATTGATCCCAGCCGTGGCGCTGCTCGCAGTGAGCGCTCCGGCACTCGCCGCCGCGCCTGAGAACGGCAGCGGCGCTTACGCTACCGGACACTACCGCAACCTCTTCGCCGAGCAGCTTGGCAAGAGTCCCGCCGAGGTGCATGCGAAGATTGAGCGCGCTTTCCAGCAGCTGTTCCATGGTGATGGCCAAGAGGAGCGTGTCTATTTCGAGACCGGCGCCAACGCCAACGGCCCGCTCGCCTACATCACCGACTGGGCGAACAACGACGCGCGCACCGAGGGCATGAGCTACGGCATGATGATCGCCGTCGAGCTCAACCACAAACGCGAGTTCGACGCGCTGTGGAACTGGTCCAAGACCTACATGCAGGTGACCGATCCGAAGAACCCGTCGGTCGGCTATTTCGCCTGGTCGTTCAGCACCGACGGAACGCCGCGCTCGACCGGCGCCGCGCCCGACGGCGAGGAATATTATGCGATGGCCCTGCTGTTCGCGGCGCACCGCTGGGGCAACGGCGGGGGCATCTACGATTACCAGGCGGAGGCCGAGAAGATCCTCCGCGGAATGCGGCATCACCCGCTGCTGACAGGCATGCCGCCGTTCCGCATCCACTCCGGCGATCCACCTTTCATCCAGCCCGATAAGCCCTGGCCGAGCCCGAACAACCGCCACGCGGCGGAGGAAGCAGCCGCTCAAGGCAAGCCGTGGCCGCCGCCAATGCGCTTCAATCGCGCGCCGCGTCCCGACACGGTCGGGCCGATGGTGGACGAAGCCTCGCACATGATCCGGTTCGTGCCGGACACAGCAATCACCGGCACCGACGCATCCTATCACCTGCCCGGCTTCTACGAGCTATGGGCGCGGTGGGGTCCGCCCGAGGACCGCGCCTTTTGGGCGAAAGCAGCCGACGTGAGCCGCGGCTTTTTCGCGAAGGTCACTGGGCAGAATACCGGCCTCGCGCCCGACCGAAGCAATTTCGATGGGACGCCTGCGACCGGATGGGACGGCAAGCCCTCACAGTTCGGTTACGACAGCTGGCGGACAGTCTCCAACTGGTCGGTCGATTACAGCTGGTGGCGCAAGGATTCGCGTGAGCCGCTGCTCAGCGCCAAGCTCCAGCATTTCCTCATCGGCCAGGGCATCCACAGCTTCCCGGACCGCTACACGCTTGACGGCAAGCCGCTCTCGACCCGCCACTCGCCGGGCATGGTCGCCGCTGCAGCGGCCGGCGGCCTCGCCGCACCGCCAAGCGCCGACACCAGGGCATTCCTGCAGGAACTATGGGACATGCCCGTCCCCTCGGGCGAGCAACGATATTTCGACGGGATGCTATACCTCATGAACATGATGCACTGCGCCGGCGAATTCCGGATCATCGAACCGAAACGGTAGAACCTAGGCCGCGGCGGCCTTGGTCGCCGCATCCCATTCGGCGGTCAGCTCTTGCGCGCGGTCCACGTCAGCCGGGAAATCCACCTCGCCCCATTCCTCGCCGTGGATGTCGAAGGTCCAGACCTCGCTGCTCTGGGCCAGCTGGTGGATGACTCGAAGGTACCAGATGGTCGTGCCCTCGGGCGTTCGGATCGCTTTATCGATCGCATCGCGGAAGCGCTCGGCGCCCCCTGCGCGGAAGCCAAGCAGCCCGATCGATTCGGCATTCACACCCTCCTTGATGCGCTTGCCGATTGCTTTCAGCCGTCCGTTCTCCTCGACAACCTTCATGTCGTCGTCGTCGTACGAATCCTTGCGGTCGATCGTGACGCAGATGCCCGCCCGATCGTTCGCCAGGACGCGGCGCATCAGCGCGTTCGAGACTAAGGTGTCGCCGTTCCACACCAGGCAATCGCCCGTCAGCTCCTCTCGCGCCATGTAGAGCGAGCCCGTATTGTCGGCGACCTTGTAAAAGGGATTATAGATTGTCCTGACTTCGGGCCCGCCGCTCCGCGCCGCGATGGCGGCCTGGACGAGCTCGTCGTGAAAGCCCGTGACGACAACCGCTTCGCCGACGCCATTCGCGTCCAACGTATCGAGCTGTCGGTCGAGCAGGCTGCGGCCGTTGAAGTCGATCAGGCACTTGGGCTTGTCGTCGACCATGTGGCCGAGCCGTGACCCCTGTCCTGCTGAAAGGATGATCGCTTTCATTTCGTGCGTGGCCTTCGCTTGGAATTACGGCAGCGATTGGGCATTAGCACGTTCGATGATCGGATGAGGGCACGCGCGTGAAGAAGATCGAAGCCATCATCAAGCCGTTCAAGCTCGACGACGTGAAGGATGCGCTGCACGAGGTCGGGGTCTCCGGGATCACCGTCGCGGAGGTCAAGGGGTTCGGCCGCCAGAAGGGTCACACCGAGCTCTATCGCGGTGCCGAATATGTGATCGACTTCCTGCCCAAGGTGAAGATTGAGGTCGTGGTCGAGGACAGCCTCGTCGACAATGTCGTGGAGGCCATCGAGAATGCCGCCCGCACGGGACGCATCGGCGACGGCAAGATCTTCGTCTTCGACGTCGAACAAGCAATCCGCATTCGCACCGGCGACCGTGGAGCGGACGCGATTTGATGGCGGACCAGTCAGGAAGCCGGGAAATGCTCGCCTCAATGGCTCCGGACGAGCTGCGTTCGGCGATGCGCAGCCTCGGCTACCGGACGCAGAACGACCTTGCACAGGCGATCGGAGTCAGCCGCTCTGCCGTCAGCCTGTGGCTCGAGGGCAAGGTTGGAGTCCCCCGCCCCGTCGCCATGCTGCTGCGGATGCTCGTGAACGCCCAGCGACGCGTTTACTGAGGCTGCGGCTGTGCCTGCGGTGCCGGCGCGGGTGCCGCCGAAGGGGCAGCATTCGCCCGCATCTGAGCCCGCGCCTGCTGACGCTCGGCCGCCGTGACCGTTCCGTCATGGTCGAGGTCCATCGCGTCGAAGCGCGCAAGTGCCTGCGCTTCGAACTGGGCCTGGGTCAGCGATTGCGAGGTGGCGAACGCCTGATCCATCATGCGCTGCATCCGTCCGCCGCCACGAGCATTTTTGTCGTCACCGCCGCGCATCGCCTGGAACTGCGCAAGCGCCTGCTCGGCCTCGGCCTTGGTGACGGTTCCGTCCTTGTTCGAGTCCATCATCTGGAACATCATGTCGGCGCGCTGCTGCGCCTCGGCGCGCGTCTGGTCGCGTCCGCCGCCATAACCTTGCGCCAGCGCGGGCGTTGAAACGACCGCAGCGCCAATCGCGATCGCAAAGATTGCTTTCTTCATGCTCTTGGAATCCTTGAACTATCCGCATTAGCGGAGCCCACCCCTGCAGTCTCGCGATTGCGCGCCAGGCGCTGAACCGCTGATTTATCGTAGATTACAATAGGTACATCCAGGTGGCTTGCGCCCGCCGCCGCGGGCCGCAATGAGGAAGGCGATGCTCGAGCTAGACGATCAGCAGCAGGCGGCGCGCGACTGGTTCGAGTCCTTGCGCGACCGCATCTGCGCTGCATTCGAAGAGATCGAGCGCGAGGCCGGCTCCGACGCCTCCTTCGTCTACACGCCCTGGGATCGCACCGACGCCAGCGGAGAGCCGGGCGGCGGCGGAGTCCGCGGGCAGATGGGAGGCAATGTCTTCGAGAAGGTCGGAGTTAACGTGTCGACCGTCGGCGGCCAGTTCAGCCCAGAATTCGCGAAGAACATCCCCGGCGCGGAGGAGGACCCGAGCTTCTTCGCCACGGGCATCAGCCTCGTCGCGCACATGGCGAACCCGCACGTCCCCGCGGTGCACATGAACACCCGATTCCTGACCACGACCAAGCGCTGGTTCGGCGGCGGAGCGGACCTCAACCCGGCC
>JAICSX010000080.1 GCA_025936675.1 Sphingomonas sp. | reverse complement strand
TCCTATTCCGGGCACGATCTCTGAGAGCGGCCAATGCGCAAGACATTGTTTGAAAGCCTCACACGCCGCGCTTTCACCGAGAGATTGGCGAGCCCGGCCGATCCGGACATCGCCCGCATGGCCGCCGAACTCGACATCAAGGTTCGCCGCCAGCTCGGCCGCAGCTTGTCACTGCGACTCGTCGATGCAGGCTCGTGCAACGCCTGTGAACTCGAACTCAACGCCCTGAGCAATCCCTATTACGATCTCGAACGCTTCGGTCTGCGCTTCGTCGCCTCGCCGCGCCATGCCGATGTGCTGCTGGTGACCGGTCCGGTAACGAAAAACATGCGCGAGGCGCTTCTTCGGACCTACGACGCCATGCCGGCACCGAAATGGGTCGTTGCCATCGGTGACTGCGCGGCCTGCGGCGGTCTTTATGGGGACAGCTATGCCTGCGAGGGCGGGGCGGCCGCGGTGCTTCCCGTCGATCTTCGTATCATCGGCTGTCCGCCGTCACCAACCCAATTGCTGGAGGGTCTTCTTGCTCTCTTCAGTTCATGATCATGTGCCGTGGCAAGGGGCCTCGTGCGTGACTAACCGTTCTTCATCGCTGAACTCCGCTGATTGTTGCGCACGCCAGCGGCCGACATGAGTTCACCGCGTTGTCGGAGCCGGTGCTTTCCCTCAAGCGGCAGGCGGCTCTATCGTGACGCCATATTTGGCGGTGATCGCCGCCAGTTTCCCGATTTCCGGCATGCCCGCGACGGTAGCGGACTCCAGTTCGGAAAACATCCGATCGAGCCCGCGACTGGGCGCGCTGAAGATCAGGACGCGCGGGGGCTGGTCACCGACATTGCGAAAGGCATGCCGGCGATGTCGCGCCCCGAAGAAGAAGCCACCGCGCATTCTCTCCGAGGCCGAGGCAGCGGAGCAGGCGGCGAGCGCGTTGCAGCGCGAGCCGCGCGGGAGGCTTCGCATCTCTGCCCCGGACAGCTTCGGGTGGATGCATGTGGCGCCGGCGGTCCCGGCATTTACGGCGCTACCCGAACTCGGCGTCGAACTTTCTCTAAGCTCGACCCATGTCAACCTCGTCGACGAGGGGCTCGATTTGGCCATTCGTATCGGTGTGCTCGAGGATTCGCCGCTGGTCGCGCGCAGGCTCGCGCCATCTCGACTGGTCATCTGTCTGCGCCGGCTTATCTCAAGGATCGCGGAACGCCGCGCGAACCTGATGAGCTTGCCCGCCATAACTGCCTCTGTACCACCCTGCTGCCTTGGGGCGACGAGTGGCGCCTCGTCGCCGGACGCGGCGAGGTGCGCGTGGCCGTGGCCGGAACCTTCCGCAGCAACAATGCGGAAGTGTTGCGCGTGGCTGCGCTCGACCGCGTCGGGATCGCACTGCTGCCGAGCTGGGCAGTGTCCGACTCGCTGCGGACAGGTGCGTTGCGCCGCGTTCTTGCGGCCTGGAAGCCGCCCGCGAGCACGATATATGCCGTCTACCCTGACAACAGGCTGATGTCGATGGAGGTGCGTGCCTTCGTCGACCACCTCGCCCGACATTTCGGACGTACACCCTTCTGGGACAGCCAGTAAAATGCGGCGACGTGCGTGATCATGAGCAACCATACCCGATTTTCGTCGCCGGTCGCTCGCCGTTTCCGTGGTCGTAGCAACCGGAGCAATCTGTCGCGCCGAGTCCCCGCATTCATGAGATGGATCTATCCTGTGCTGACGCCTCACCTGGAACAGCGGGACGAACATCTGAACATGCATGTGCCGCCGCTCCAGCTCGCAGGCAGCGTGAAGGTGTGGATTGCGCCCACCGGAAGCAGCAGATAGGATGCGGTTGCCGCGTGGACGATCGGGGTTGATTGTACTTGGCGCGGCTGACTACTAGGCTCTCTTCGACCGGGATGACGGCGCGACAGGCATGATACGATGTGGGATGGGCGCTCAAGTCTGGATGATCCCAGGTTACGTTGGTTGCACCGCAACCATGGGGCGAACACATGTGCAGTGAATTTGCCATGGATCGTGGCGGCGCGTCGCCCCACTTCCAGCGCGAAGTCAGCTTCGAGCTGCTGGTTCGCAGCGTTCAAGAGTATGCAATCTTCATGATGGATCCTGAGGGCCGCGTTCTCACATGGAACGAGGGGGCTGCTCGGATCAAAGGCTACTCTGAACGCGAGGTCCTTGGCCAACCATTTACGATCTTTTTTCCGGACGAGATGGTCCAATCCGGCTTTCCGGCGGCGGAGCTCGAGCGTGCCCGCGAATGTGGCCAGATCGAGAGTGAAGGCTGGCGCCGCCGCAAGGATGGCTCGCAATTCTGGGCGAGCGCGGTAATCACGGCTTTGCGGGGCGATGAGGATGCTCTCATCGGGTTCGCGAAGGTGACGCGCGACATGACTGAAAGGCGCAACGCGGAAGATCAGGCGCGGCGTCTTGCGGCGGAAGAATCAGCCCGTGCTATGGCAGTCGCGCGCAGCGACGAACTAGCGGAGTTGAACACCCGGTTGCGCGAACAGTCCGCACAACTTGAAGCGGCGCTTGCGAGCGCCGAAGAGGCCCGGAAAGCTGCGGAACATGCCGCTGCCGCGGCGAGGGAGGCCTATCATGAACTCGACCAGTTCGCCTATGCCGCGTCGCACGATTTGAGAGCTCCGCTGCGTGGAGTTTCGAACCTGGCGCAATGGATCGAGGCGGACTGCAGTGGGGCGCTGACCGCCGAATCCGTGGAGCACATGCGTCTATTGCAGGGACGCGTGCGCCGGATGGAGGCTCTCATCGAGGGTATCCTTGCCTATTCGCGCGCGGGCCGGACGGCGGGCAAGATCGAGAGGATCGACACTGGCAAGCTCGTCCGCTCCGTGGTCGATCTGCTCTCGCCCCCTGTCAGCGCGCAGGTTGAGATCGCACCGGGAATGCCCGTGATCAAGACCGAGCGGCTGGTGCTCGAGCAGGTGCTGATGAACCTGATCGGCAATGCGATCAAGCACGGCCATGTCGACAGACCCGAAGTAACAGTCCGGGTCACCGCACGCGACCTGGGCGAGGTGATCGAGTTCGCCGTCGTCGACGACGGCCCGGGCATCGCGCCGGAATATCACGACCGGGTCTGGGGCATTTTCCAGACGCTCGCATCGCGCGACAAGGTTGAGGGGACGGGAGTCGGGCTGGCACTGGTCAAGAAAATCGTCGAACGCCGCGGCGGGAGCGTGTCGCTGCAGTCGGAGAAGGATAAAGGGGCGAGATTCCGGTTCACATGGCCAAAGCAGGTAGGGAAGGAAGCCGAAGCATGAAAGCCGAGCCGTTGAACATCCTGCTTGTCGAGGACGATGAAGTCGACGTCATGAATGTTCGTCGGGCGTTCAGTCAAAGCCATATCGCCAACCCGCTTTTCGTAGCAAGCGACGGTGTCGAGGGCCTGGAACGGCTGCGCGATGGGACGGTCCCTTCCTCCCGCAGGATGGTTCTCCTCGATCTCAACATGCCCAGGATGAACGGGATCGAATTCCTGCGCGAGGTTCGACAGGATCCAGCGCTGCGAGCCACAGTAGTCGTGGTTTTGACGACATCGAACGATGATCGGGACAAGATCGACGCCTACAACCTGAACGTTGCGGGTTATCTGGTGAAGCCGGTGACGTTCAGCAATTTCTGTGAGCTGATGATCGCTCTCGACAAGTACTGGTCACTGGTGGAAACGATCTAGGGTTACAGTGTGCGTACCGATAATCTCGTTCTGCAAAAGGGGGAACCAACGAAGCGATCCGATCTGCGTATCCTCATCGTTGATGACGACGAAACAGATCGACTTGCGGTGCGCCGTCATTTGAGTGGAACATATTCTTCGGCAATCTTGGAGGAAGCCGGCTCGGGGGCGGATGCGATGCATTTGGTAGGCACGACGTCGTATGATTGCGTCCTGCTCGACCATGTCCTCCCGGACGCCACCGCCTTGTCACTTGTCCCGCGAATTCAGGCGGCCGCACCGGACCTGCCCATCGTGATGTTCACTGGCCGAGGCGACGAAGACATCGCGGTCGAATTGATGAAAGCGGGCGTCGCCGACTACATCCCGAAGTCGTCTCTTACAGCCGAGCGGCTCGCCGCCGGAGTGCGGCATGCATTGGCACTGGCAGAGTCGACTGCAAAACGACGCCGCGCTGAGGCCGAATTGCAATCCCAGGAGGCGATGTTCCATGCCCTTGCGGACACAATTCCCCAGCTCGCATGATCATGAACGCGGCTGGCGAGCGTACCTGGTTCAACAAGCGATGGCTCGATTATACGGGCACCAGTCTGGAGGAAATGCGCGGTTCGGGCTGGCAGAAGGTACACGACCCCGGTTACCTCGGCCGCGTGGTCGCGGGGCTTCGGCGGAGTCTGGACAGCGGCCTTCCCTGGGAGGAGACGGTACGCCTTCGCGCTCGGGACGGAACTTACCGCTCGTTCCTTGCGCGAGCGGTGCCGGTGCAGCGCGAAGAGGGGACGATCGAAACCTGGTTCGGGACGAACACGGACATCACCGAGCGTCTCGCAGTCGAGCAGGCGCTGCGGGACAGCGAAGCGCGCCTGAAGCGCGCGTTGGACATAGAAACCGTGGGCGTACTCTTCTTCAAGCTCGGCGGCGCCATCACCGATGCCAATGACGCCTTTTTGCGAATGGCCGGATTCAGTCGCGAGGACGCCGTCGCCGGCCGGCTGCGGTGGGATGAACTTGCCCCAGCGGAGGGGATGCCTCACTCTCCGCGCGCGGCCGACGAGTTCGATGCCACCGGCCGCACGACGCCCTACGAGAGGGAGTTTTTGCGCAGGGACGGTAGTCGGTGGTGGGCGCTCTTTACCGCAACGCGCCTCAACGAGCACGAGGGCGTGGAGTTCGTCGTCGATATCACGGCGCTGAAACATGCGGAAGTCGAAGCCCGTCGTTCCGCAGACCGGGCGAATGCCGCTGTGGCGGCGAAAAACCGGTTTCTTGCCACCGTTTCTCACGACGCACGCCAGCCGCTCCAGATCCTGGTGGGGGCCCACCAACGCCTGAGGAGGGCGGCGACGGATGAAGGCACGCTCAATACATGGTTGCCGGCGGCCGAACGCGCCACAGACCGGCTGATCCGTGCGGTTGACCAACTTGCATATATGTCACAACTGGAGAGCGGCACCCTCAATCCTGAGCGAAAGGTCTTTCCAATCCGTCCCTTCTTGTCGGATCTCGCCGCGATGGCCAGCCCGCGGGCGCGTGAGAAGGGATTGGACCTCGTCCTGCAGCCTTGCGACGCTCACGTCGAGTCGGACCCTGACATGCTGAGGAGCATTCTCGATAATCTCGTGGGCAACGCCATCAAATACACCGAACGAGGAGCCGTTACGATTTCTTGCAGGCAGGCCGAACACACGCTGCTGATCGAGGTCGTCGACACCGGCGTCGGTATTCCGCCGGAGAAGCTGCAAGAGATCTTCCACGAATATGTTCGCCTCGATGCCAATGTTTCAGAGGGATTGGGCTTGGGACTCGCCATCGTGTCGCGAGAGGCCCAGTTGCTCGGGCATCCGTTGCGAGTCGAATCGACCGTTGGTGTGGGCTCCTGCTTCCGGATCGAAGTCCCGCTTGGCGGTGTTGATCGCACTGCCGCCTCTGTCGTTTCCTGACTTTTGCTATTGCGCTCGCCCTACTCCCACTCGATCGTACCTGGCGGCTTCGATGTCACGTCGTAGACGACGCGATTGACGCCCTTGACCTCGTTGATGATGCGGGTTGCGGTGGCGCCGAGGAAGGACATGTCGAAGGCAAAGAAGT
>JAICSX010000093.1 GCA_025936675.1 Sphingomonas sp. | reverse complement strand
GGTTGGTGGCCTCGAGAAATTCGGGCTCGATGCGGGAGCGCTCCGAGCCGCCAAGCCGCGGCTCGTCTACGCTTCGATCACCGGATTCGGTCAGGCCGGGCCTTACGCCGAACGCGCCGGTTACGATTTCATGATCCAGGCGATGGGCGGGCTGATGAGCATAACCGGTCTCCCGGATGGCGAGCCCGGCGGCGGGCCGCTACGCGTCGGCGTGGCGGTCGCAGACCTCTTCACCGGCATGTACACGGCCGTCGCGATCCTCGCCGCGCTGTATCGCCGGGAGAAGACGGGCGAGGGTGCACATATCGACATGGCGCTGCTCGATGCGCAGCTAGCGGTCCTCGCCAACCAGGCGTCGAACTTCCTCGTTTCGGGCGAGGATCCGCCGCGTCAGGGGAACACGCATCCGAACCTCGTCCCGTACCAGCCGTTCGATGCGTCCGACCGGCCGCTAGTGATCGCCATCGGTAATGACCGGCAATTCGCCAAGCTCGCGCAGCTCGCCGGTCATCCGGAGTGGGCCAGCGATGCTCGTTTCGCGACCAGCGCTGCCCGCGTCGCCAACCGCGCAGAGATTGTGAGACTGGTCTCGGAAGCGATCGCCACTCAGCCGGCGGACTATTGGTTCGCCAGGCTCGAGGAAGCCGGCATTCCTGCCGGGCCCATCAACCGCATCAGCGAGGCCCTTGAGGACGTTCAGGCGCAGCACCGGCAGATGATGCGCACCATCGCCGGCGTGCCGCTGGTCGGCTCGCCTGTGCGGATGGACGGAGAGCGCGCCGACGCCGATCTGCCGCCGCCCGCGCTTGGCGAGCATACCGGCGAGGTGCTCGCGGCGCTCGGCCTCGACCCGCCAAAGATCGACCGGCTTCGCGCTGCTAAAATCGTCGCCTAGCTATTGCGCGGTCGCACTAGCCTTGCCGGCGCTTTCCACGAGCAAATCGAGCTGCTTCTGGCAGCCATGCGAAATTAGGGCCTGCGCCGAGCCGACCAGGTCTTCCGGCGGCGGCGGGACGATCGTCACGATCTCTAGCTTACTGGAGTCGCCCCCGTCCGGCCACTCGACCTGATAAACGGCGCCATCCTTAACCGGCAGTCCGTTTGGCCACGGCGCCAGTGCAGCGCCCGCTGCCCAGCTGAGGTCCTGTGACTTGCCGTCGGCGTCGTGGATCTTGACCGTCATCGCCGCTTCTTTGTCGGCGCGCCAAAGCTGAAGCTTCGAAGCATCGCTGACGCAAACCTTGCCGCCCTGGCTGGCATCAATGTCCCAGATGCTCGGGTTGTGCGCGACATCGGCGGCGCGAAGCGCTCCGAAACGTCCGCGCTGCCCGGCAGCCGCGGCGAGAGCCACTTGCTTCGCATCGAAATTGCCCGGGCCGCGAAGCGTCTGCGCGCTCGACGGGCCGATCACGGTCACGACGTCGCCGCCCTGGAGCGTGATCTTGGCGCTTTCCGGAAGCGTCTTGCCAGGAGGATAGGCCTTCGACGAAGGACCGAGCGACTTCACGACGACCACATTGGCCACACCGGCCGTCGATCCGAATCCGATCGCGACTGCTGCGCCCCACAGCATTAGCTTCCGCATCATCCACTCCTCGCCTGATCTGGTCAAAAATCGAATTTTCCGCGTCTCTCACAAGAGAAGCGGCCGAGTCGGATATCAGTGTTGCTTTGGCGACAAATTATGCCCCTATTGAGGGCAGGTCAATTAATCGCGGTTTTATGTCTTCTTTAGGCGGTGCGCGGCCTCTGCCTGCCGGTCGTTGCCGGACCCGTTCCTAGGAGCGTTTCGAGCGCTTCGATCCGCTTCCCGTTGGAGGCAATCAGCTCTGCAACCTGGAGCTCGCGCGCTTCGCGCTTGATTACGGTGCGTATCGCGCGCGCGATCGACTCCGACACTTCCTTCAGCGCCTTTTGCTCATCGCGGCTCGGGATCGAGCCGTCGGGTCGCGGACCGACCAGCAAATAGCCAATCGGTTCATCCATCCGATCCGAGCTCGGCACGAGCGGTACGCGGATCGGGAACAGCTTGTCGTGCGGCTCGCAGATGTCGCTCTTATAATCCTGCGCAGAGTGGGTCGTTCGCCAGCTTTCCACATCGTCTAGCGAAAGCCCGCGCGCACGAAGGACGCAGCCGTTGACGATCGCAGCGCTGCGAACGGCGCGAACGCCGCGGTCGACGCGGGCGAGTATCTCGTCGAGCATTTCGCCAAGCGACGCCGTTTCGCGCATGTCGCGCGCGACCTCGGGCAAGTCGTCACGAAGCAGGAAAAGGTTCTTCTGGAACCGCCGCTCCGACCAGCGCTGGACTCTGTCCTGGATTGGATTGACGAGCACCGTCGAGAGCGCCGCGGCGAAGATGATCGGCCCTTCGCTGTTGGTGTTCCCATAGTAGTTATAGATGATCTGCTTCACGCCGTCGGCCGTGCCGGCGAACACGGCGGCCACGCCAAGCGTGATCAGCGCGACATTGGCCGACTTGCTGATGACGAATTCGGCGTCGTAGAGCCGGTACCTGACCAATGCGACAAGCAGCCCAAGCTGTAGGACCAGGACGGCGAAGGCGAAGGTGATGCCAGCGCCCATTTCGACGAGCAGCTGCTGGCCGAAGCTCGCGGTCGACCATTTGAGATAATCGGCGACGATCGAAAGACAGCGCAGCAGCGCGTAGCCGCTGATCCCAAGAAGCGCCCAGCGAATTTGCTGGCGCTGTTCGCCGGAATCGCTGTGTCGAAGCGAACGCAGAAGGCACAGGACCGCGACGATCATGCAGCAGACGAAATAGGTCTGATAGAGCGTTCCCCTGAGGAACATGAGCACAGGCAAGAGTACGATCGCGACGATTCGCCGAAGCGAAAGGTTGCCGTGCGGAAACAACATGATGCCCGCGAGCAACAGCACATTCCCAAGGTCGTAGATGGCGACGTTCGCGCGTAGCGGAACGCCGACATGCTCGAGGAACGTCGCCGAGGGTTGCTCCGCGGCAATCGTCAGCAGGACTGCGAGAGACAGGATCGAGCTGACCGCGTCGCGCGCATTGCGATGATGCAGCAGCCATGCCGCCCAAAGCAGGAACGGGAAGGCGAGGACGTCGAGCAGGTCGATGAAGCTCAGCGTTTTCGGTGAGATGCCGAGCCTTCGTGCACCGGCGTTGATATGCTCTTCCCCGGTCGTCACCGTGACGTCGCGGACTTGCCCATTGGGATCGCGCACGGTCAGCGGGACTTCGCCTTCGTCGGTCCCGTAAAGAAGGTTGCCCATCGTTATGTAGGCGGGATCGTTGCTGTGCTGGGCAAGGGTGGCGACATCGACCGGCATCTTCGCGGGCATTGGAAGCCCGTAGATTGCGACGATCTTGTCGCCGGCGACGATACCGGCCTTTTCCGCTCTGGGACCGACGGTGAAGCGCACCTCGGTCGCATCGGCTGGCGCAACTGCGAAGCCGGCGCGGCTTCCCAGCAGCAGCTGAGAATTGTTCTCGGGCTCGGTGTAGCGGACATAGAAACCGGCCGCCGTTCCAATCAGGGCCAGCGCGAAAGCAAGCATCCACACAAGCGTGAAGAGCCGGTAGGTCAGCGTGTTGAACGGGGGCAGGGAGGACGGCAGTCGCCATCCTTCCTTTCGTCCTGGACCAGTCGTGGCCAAGGCCAGCTGCATCCCCTCGAGCTCCAGCCGCCGCTAAACGCTTATTATCATGGGCGGCATGGCCGCAGCGCGCAATGTTTAAGTCTTTTCCGAGCCTTCGCTCGCTTCCGGCTCCGGTGCGCTTATTGCCACCGCCTGAGGCCCATCTTGTCCGTATCTCGACTGAATGAATCGCCCTTGCGTCTCGAGCGCCGCGACGTCCGCACGCGCCAGCTGCTCGGAGATTTCGCTAAGCGCCGCCCGACCTGCTGCGAGTCCTTCCACCAGACGCTGGTCGACGGTTTTGCCTTCTCCATCCGTTTCCTGACGGTAAGCGGTCGGTACATTGCGGTAGCGATCGACGAGGTCGGGAAGGTGAATGGACATCAGCCGGCGGGCATCTTGGGCCATCGGATCGAATGTATCCACGCGTGCTAGGGTCTGTTTGAGTGGCGGAAGCGCGGCGCTGATGGCGTCGATCTGCGCCTGCGCGGATGCGGGCAAAGTGCCGCGGACGCGATAGATGTAGGAGTCGAAGCGGTCGACCATGGCGCCGTTTGGCAGGTCTGGAGAAGGCGCCGCAATCTTGCGGTTGCGCGACGGCATTGCGAGCAGAATGCCGGCGGCAACGATCGCGAGGACGACTGCGCCGAGAAAGCCAAACAGGCCGATCGGCGTGTCCAGGCCGATCGCGATCGTAACGACGCTGATACCTACAAGGACAAAGAGGGCGCGTTTGACACGGGTAAACAGGTCCGAGTTAAGCCGTTGCCGTTCCCGGCGCGCCGCCTGCTGCGATGGGCCGCCCCGCTCGTCGAGTTGACGCGTGACCCGCTCGAACCG
>JAICSX010000072.1 GCA_025936675.1 Sphingomonas sp. | reverse complement strand
GGCGACCTCGTCAAGATGAGCATCATGGTCAACGGCGAGCCGGTCGACGCGCTCAGCATGATCGTCCACCGCGCCAACGCCGAGGCGAGGGGCCGCGGCATGTGCGAGCGCCTGAAGGACCTGATCCCGAGGCACCTCTTCAAGATCCCCATCCAGGCCGCGATCGGCGGCAAGATCATCGCGCGCGAGACGATCGGGGCCCTCAGAAAAGATGTCACCGCTAAGTGCTATGGCGGCGATGCCACCCGCAAACGGAAGCTCTTGGAGAAGCAGAAGGAAGGAAAGAAACGCATGAGGGAATACGGCAGCGTGTCGATCCCTCAAGAAGCATTCATAGCTGCTTTACGCATGGGCGAGGAGTGAGGGCCTTGGGCGCTGCGGAAGCGAGGCGACGGTTCACGTGGGGCGTGAACCCAAAGCCGAGCTCGTGACGGCCAAGTGCTATGGGGGAGACGCGACGCGGAAGCGGAAGCTGCTGGAGAAGCAGAAGGAGGGCAAGAAGCGCATGCGGGAGTAGGGTCTGTGAGCATTCCCCACGAGGCGTTTATCGCTGCGCTGAAGATGGGGGATGAGAGCTAAGCTAGCGGGAACGCTTCGCTAGAGATCGAGCGAATATCGTTTGAGCGCCACTAGCGCGGAGCCGATATTCGAGCATCGGTCGGCTGATTTGATAGATTATTTGTGCCGTTGGCTTTAGGCCATTTCGCAGCACGTGGAGAGCTGCATCCTTCGGCAGATGGAGTGCACCGCCAAGATAGCTGGCTTCGCTTTCGATCGTGCTGTTGTACGAACGAGTGCCATCGGCGTTTAAGATCGTGCAGCCACTATGGCCCAAGAAACAGTGGGCCAATTCATGGAATATATTGCTGGCCTGTCGGAATGGGTGATGACTGTCATTGTGCACAATTGCCCGCTGCAGCCCCGCGCAAACCGTCATGGCGGAAAACTTGTCGTTGGCTGCTCCTTGGAACGGTGAAACATCGCAACTGAGATCACTCATGCGAAGCAGTTGAATATCGAATGCTCGGCAAACCTGCTCCGGGGCTAACGGACCCGTTGGAGGGATGCCGAGCTTAAAGCGGATGCTGAGTGACATTCTCTCAGCATCCGCTTTGAACCCACGCCTAAGCGTCGACACGCTGCTCCTTCAGAGTTTTGTACGTCGTCTCAAGGATGTTAACCAACACATCGAGCTGAGGTTTACTCAAGTCTGGCATAGCTCTTAGCAGAGCAACGGCTTGTGAATAGTTTTCGGGACTTTCCTTCGCCCCTTCTATGAAGCTGTCTGCTTTGAGTCCGGACCAGGCAAGTAGTGCGGCCAAGCCGTTCACGTCCGGGTTTTTGCCATCCCCCATTCTCGTCAACGTTGAGGCGGCAATTCCGGCTTCTTCCGCGACCTCTTTCCAGGTCATCTGTCGACTGAGCCGTTCGGCATTGAGAGCGGAGAAAAAGGCCTCGTTGTCGAACGTTACACCCATGCATTCTCCTATTGTTACTTTCGAAACGGTTCGGAACTTGCAATTCCCAACCGCGTTCCTTATATATCGAATCGGTTGCGATTGTGCAACTGGCGATGGAGTGAACTCAGATGGACAAGCAGGAACAGAAGGAATTCGGCGACGACTCTGGCGAGCGCGGTCGTCCCGACGAAGCGCATGGCGGCGGCCGCGATCACGACAAATCGTTCGAGATCACCATCAATTACAATGGCCTCAAAAAGCCTCTGGACGTCGAAAAGGACGAAACGATTGGTAGCGTCCGCGAGAAGGCGATCGCCCTGTTCGGTATCACGACCAATCCGCACCTCTTAGGGTTGTTTCCTAAGGAAGGTGCTGAGTTGTCGGACAGCCAGACCGTGAAGGAGGCCAAGGTCAAGAAGGGTGACGAACTCCTTCTGCGTCCCTCGGCCGTCCGCGCTGGCTAGACGCCGATGTACCAACTCCCTCGCCGCATGATTGAAGAGACGTTCGCAACTTTTCGGTCGTGCGGCGAGAACTTCCGCGAATGCCAGGTGTACTGGTTAAGCAGCTGGACCGAACGGCTTCAGCTAATAGAGGTTGCGCATCCAAAGCATTCATCGAGCGCTTACGCGCTTCAGATCGAGTCCAGCTGGATCAGCGCGTTTTGGGAAGACCTCTCGAGTCGCGGCTTAGGCGTTCGGGTCCAGGTCCACACACATCCGTTCGAGGCATTTCACTCGCCGACCGACGATACCTATCCGCTCTTGGGCGATGTAGGGTTTCTCAGCTTAGTCATTCCCGACTTTGCGATGGGGCCGGTCGGCTTTGAGCGCGCGTATCTGACTGAGATTCAGCCTGATGGCAGCTGGTGTGAGGTCGCAATCAACGAAAGGTTTCTGGTCCATGACGACTGAAGACCAACTCGCACGCACGGTGCTCCTGCTCCAGACGGACCTGGCGATCGACGATCCAAAGATCGTACTGCAGGCTCTGCTTAAGCCGGTGATCGTGCTCGTTGCCGACGCGGCAACCGTCGCAACTTTCGCGGGACAAGTTGCGATTTCAACCTCCGCGATGTTGGCTGCACGATCTGGCCACCAGGTGTTCATTGACACGCCTGATGCACCGCTGATCGGATGTCAGCCGCCGCTCGAAGGACGGACGTTCCAGGAAGCAATGAGTCAGGTCGGGTCGCAGCTAGTGGATGGTGCAACGATGGCCATTGGCTGCTCCCTGCTGCCAGCAGACATTGCTTTCGTGTTCGGCGATGGCAACGCTGGCATCGGCATCAGAGCTAACCAGATCTATTCCGTCGGCTGTTCGGATTGGTCCGGCACTCTGCGCAAGTGGGCGCGTCAAAGTTCCTGGACGGCATATGATTGGCCAGCGGGTCCGATGGCCGCCGCCACTCTGGTTGCGGCTGAAGCCTTCAAGGTCGCCGGCAGAGCGTTGCTGCCGCACTCCGCAAATCCGGTGCACTTCGAGGACCTGTTTGCCCCAGCAAATGAAGCAAGCTTCAGGGTGGCGCCGGAGTCCACGCCTAAGACCAGTCGCCTCGGCGAGTTTGACATCATCAGCGCCGGTGCCGTCTCAAATGCCTTTCAGTACGCTGTGCTTCGGATTCCGAATGTCTCCGGAAAGTGCCGCGTATTCGACGAGGACATTTCTGAAGACGGGAATCGTAACCGGAATATGCTCTTGCTGCCGCGGCATTTGCAGAACCCCAAGGTTCGAGTGTTTGAAGAATTTGGGGGCGCGCTTGAGGTGAAAGGCGTTCCTCGCCACTTCGCCGAGGCAGATTTGCACGCGCTTGCGTCTCGCGTAGTCGTTGGCGTCGATGACATCCCCACCCGCTGGACTTTGGCTGGCGCCAGAGTCGATTGGATGGGCGTGGGAGCGACCAGTCATTTTGCGGCAATGGCATCGGTCCACTATCCCTACGCTGCGTGTGCTGCCTGCCTCCATCCGCGCGACGAAAGGATTGATGGTCCGACGCCGACAGTCGCCTTTGTATCCTTCATGGCGGGTCTAATGATTGCGGGCGATTTTCTGCGCGACCTTGGTCGACTGGAAGCGAAACTCATGTCGCATTACCGCTATGTCGTTCCTCTCCAGATGGACGGCGAATGGGTCGGGAATGTCGCGCCGGTCGAAAGCTGTCCCGCCGCGTGTCCTGCGTCGAAATTGAGAGCTTAGCTTCGGGACTTACGCAGCCCTGGGGCTCAATCTCAGCCGGCTCCGCCGTCAACCGCAACCCCATCGCGCTCAAGATCGACCGGATCGTCTCGAACCCCGGATCAAAGTCCGGGGCAGGCTTAGATTCCCATCCTCGCCGATCCCGGATCGAGGCCCCATCAAAGTACTACTTTGACGGGAACCCATGTCCGGGATGACGAATAAATCCCCGGCCGGCTGACGCCGCCGCGCCGCGCCGGGTCCGACATGCGTTGCTACTGCGCCGCCGGCACACCCCTCACCCGCTCGCCTTTGGCGAGTCGACCTCTCCCGGTTGCGGGAGAGGTGCTTGGGCGATGCGGAGCTGTTCGGGATTCCCGCTTTCGCGCGAATGAGGGGTTCGGGCGATCGCGCCGCTTGGTGCTTGCTAGACGCCGCCGAAGTATAAATGCTTGGGCCATTGACCGTGCTCGATCACGGCGTCGATCGGGGCGCGGATGGCGTCGACCTTGGCTTGCTCCTCGTCGAACAGGCGCGTGAATTCCTGCTCGCTAAGCCGCTCCGCCGCCTCCGCGCAGCGCCTGTCCATCGCGGTCTGCGCGTCCTTCAACGCCGCCATGATCTCCTTGACCCAGCCCAGGCGGGCGGCCTTGCGGCGCCATTCCACGCAGTCGCGGGCGTCGTAGCCGGCCTGGAGCATCTCGATCGTGCGTTCGGCGGTCATTCTTCACACCCCTCACCCTCCCGCGCCGGCGCGCGGGCCCCTCCCTCTCCCACTGAGTGAAGAGGGGCTGATTGGCGCCACCGCGGGTCATTTCCTTTTACCGACGCCTGCAGTTGCGCCAGCGGGTCCCCGTCCGAATCGTAGCCGCGGTCGGTCAGCTCGGGGGCGAAGCCGGTCCTTAGCGGAATCTGCCAGCGTGGCTCGCGCAGCGGGGTGACGTCGGCGGGATGGCCTTCGCGCTCGTCGGGCTGCTCGCCGAGCACGCGCGCGGCATCCCAGTCGGCGGGGCCGCACAGCAGATCCCACGCCGCGCGGCGATCGGGATCGTCGGCGATGGTGGCGAGATAGAGGCGGCGGCACATGAACAGCTTGCGGCGGATCTTGCGCAGCGATTCGTCATGCTCGCGCGCGGCGCGGCGTCCCTCGGCGAGCTCGGGATCGGCGGCGCAGGCAGGGCATTCGTGCGCGTGGGCATGGCCCTCGCCGTCCCACGCTGACGCGTAGGCTCCTCCCTCTCCCCGGCGTGGGGAGCCGTTTGGGGGCAAGGCTCTCAGGTGGGTCTGGACGAGGATTGCTTCGTCGCGCTGCTCCTGGCGCTCGGCGAGCGCGGCGAGGTTGTCCTTGATCCGGAAGATCTCGCGCTCGCGGTAAAGCTCGAGCGCGCAATCCCACGCGTCGGCGAAGCTGCGCGCCCCCTTGGCCTTGCGCAATTGCTCGGCGCCGTTGGCCCAGCGGCCGAGCGCCGCGGCAGCCTGGCGCGGAGAGCCGGTCATCGCGAGCGCGGCGATGAACGCGCGCTGGAGCTCGGCGGTCCAGCCGTTGACGTGGGCGCGGCGCGGGACCGGATCGAAGGTGAGGAGGTCGCGGATCGCGGTGAAGGCGCCGTCGCCGGCAAGGCCTTGTTCGCGGCAACGGTCGCAGACGACCGGGATGGGTGGCGAATCGCTCATCGGCAAGCGTGGAGCAAATCAACTCCAACATTTAAAGGGCACGCGGCCGGGCGGGGGTTGGCGCGCGCGGGTCGGGTGAGGCATGATTGCCGCGCAACGGGGGAGTGAGCGCGATGGCCGTCGACATGATGACGCTGTTCGAGCGGCGGATGAGCTATCCGCATCCGGACGCGCGCGACCGGCTCGCGCGGCTGGTCGGGCTCGACGATTATATCGACCGGCTGACCAAGGTGCTCGGGCTGCTCGTCCACCCGCGCGGGCTGAGGATGTGGGGCAACGAATTCCACCCGGGCGCCGAGCGGCTGATCGACACCGTGCTGACCCGGCCGCCGCTGGTGATCCTCGGCGGCGATGTCGGCTCGGGCAAGACCGAGCTCGCCGAGACCATCCCCGACGCGGTCGCGCGGCAGGAGGAGATCGAGATCGACCTGCTGCCATTGAGCCTGTCGGCGCGCGGCCAGGGCAAGGTCGGCGAGATGACCCAGCTGATCTCCGCCGCGTTCGACTTCACGGTCAAGGAAGCGACGACGATCGAGCGCAACCCGGAAGGCGCGGACGGCGCGGTCATCCTGCTCGTCGACGAGGCCGACGCGCTCGCCCAATCGCGCGAGACCGCGGAGATGCATCACGAGGAGATCAGCGGGGTCAATTCCTTCATCCGCGGGATCGACCGGCTGTCGACCAGCCGCCTGCCGGCCGCGGTGATCATGTGCACCAACCGCTACAGCGCGCTCGACCCGGCGGTGACCCGGCGCGCGGCGGAGATCATGGCCTTCGGGCGGCCCGACGAGGCCAAGCGCAAGCTGCTTCTCGCGCCCAAGCTTGGCGAGCTCGGGTTCGACGAGCCGGCGATCGACGCGATCGTCGCCGCGACCGGTCCGCGCGACGGGCAGGCGGGGTTCACCTTCTCCGATCTGACGCAGCGGCTGATCCCGGCGATCGTGCTCGACGCTTATCCCGAGCGGCCGATCCTTCCGAGCCGGGCGCTGATGATCGCCGAGGAGATGCTGGCGACCCCGCCGTTCACCGACCGGCGCAGCGGCGCGCGCTAGAGGAACAAGCGCTCGGCCTTGCGCGTCGTGACGCTTGTGGCGTGGCGCTTGGATGCATCGACTCAAACGCGAAAGTGCGTAGGCTGACGACCATGGCGAACGGGCGCGCGGATCCCGGAGCAGAGGCTCCGACTCTCCAGCCGGAAACCGGCGCGGATGCGGCGGTGCTCGAGCTGGGTTGCGGCGACGCCGTGACCCGCCCGCTTCCCGAGCACATGCCGCCCGAAATGTTCACCGGGCCGGGCCTGATCGCGCTCGCCGACCTTCTGCCGATCATGACGGCCTACATCGACCGCGACCAGATCGTGCGGTTCCTCAATCAGCCGCTTGCCCATTATTTCGACCAGACCCGGAGCGAGCTTCTCGGCCTGCCGCTGCGCGAGGTGATGGGCGAGGAGACGTACGGCGAGCGGCAGTCGCTGATCGAGGCGGCGCTTGGCGGAGAGCGGCAGTTCTTCGTCGCCGAGTTCAAGCATCCGACGCGAGGCCCTGCGGCGATCCAGTCCGAATATATCCCGTGGTCGCGCCCGGACGGCACCGTCTCCGGCATCGTCATGCTGATTAAGGACGTGACCGAGCAGATGGTCGCCGAGCGCGCGCTCAAGGAGAGCGAGGCGCGGTTCCGCCGGATCGCCAACCAGGCGCCGGTGCTGATGTGGGTGACGCGCCTCGATCGGACCCGCGACTTCGTCAACGATGCCTACATGGAATATCTCGGTACGGAGGACCGCGAAGTCGCGAGGACCGCCGACTGGCGCTCGATGATCCACCCCGACGACGTCGACCGGATCATCGCGGAATCGATTGCCGGCGAAGCAAGCCTCGAGACGTTCACGCTCGAAGGGCGCTTCCGCCGCGGCGACGGGACCTATCGCTGGCTGAGGAGCACGAGCTC
>JAICSX010000121.1 GCA_025936675.1 Sphingomonas sp. | reverse complement strand
GCTCAACTTCATCCTCCCGCCACAGGGCATCATGCCGATGCACTGCTCGGCGAACATCGGGCCCAAGGGCGACACCGCAATCTTCTTCGGCCTTAGCGGCACCGGCAAGACGACGCTTTCGGCGGATCCGAACCGCACTTTGATCGGTGACGACGAGCACGGCTGGTCGGACACTGCGGTCTTCAACTTCGAGGGCGGCTGCTACGCCAAGATGATCCGGCTGTCGGCCGAGTCCGAGCCGGAAATCTACGCGACCACGAAGCGTTTCGGCACGGTGCTCGAAAATGTCGCGATCGATTCGGTCACGCGCGAGCTCGACCTCGACGATCCGACATTCGCCGAGAACAGCCGCGGCGCATATCCCATCGACTTCATTCCGAACTCGTCCGAAAACAACCTCGGGCCGGTGCCCAAGAACGTGGTCATGCTCACCGCCGATGCTTTCGGCGTGCTTCCTCCGATCGCCAGGCTGACGCCCGACCAGGCGATGTACCATTTCCTTTCAGGCTACACCGCCAAAGTCGCGGGCACCGAAATCGGCGTGACCGAGCCGCAGGCCACCTTCTCGACCTGCTTCGGCGCCCCGTTCATGCCGCGCCACCCGTCGACGTACGGCAACTTGCTCAAGAAACGGATCGCCGAAGGGCAGGTCGACTGCTGGCTGGTCAACACCGGCTGGACCGGCGGCAAATATGGCGTCGGCAAGCGCATGCCGATCAAGGAGACGCGGGCCCTGTTGAACGCCGCGCTCGACGGCAGCCTCAACAATGCCGAGTTCCGCAAGGACCCGAACTTCGGCTTCGAAGTCCCGGTCGCGGTGCCCGGCGTCGACAGCAAGCTGCTCGACCCGCGCAGCACCTGGTCGAACCCCGCGGAATATGACGCCATGGCGGCAAAGCTGGTCGACCTGTTCGTCGAGAATTTCGCGCAATTCGCGGAGCATGTCGACGAGGGTGTCCGCCAGGCCGCTCCAAAGCAGCAGGCGCAAGAGCAACAGCAAGCTCCAGCCCAAAGCCAGGCCACGCCCGCTTAGGCCCGATCACCGGTCGGGCCCTCACAAGGACCCGATCGAATGACCGAATACCGACCCCGCCTGTTCAAATCCGACGCTGAAATCGCACATGTCGGCCAGGGGCTCCTCGCGCGCACGCTGCCACGCGAGGAATGGACTCACGAAGCGCACCTCGCTGCGACGACTTACTTGCTGCTCGAGCGGTCCGACGTGGACATCGACAAGGAGCTGCCCGGCATCATCCGGCAGTACAATGAGAGCGTCGGCGGCGTGAACAGCGACAGTGAAGGCTATCACGAGACGATCACGCGAGTTTTCCTGCACGGCGTGCGCTCGTTCCTCGCGGACGCTGATCCGACAGATCCGCTGCATAAGCTGGTCAACGGACTATTGGCGTCGCCGATGGGCAAACGCGATTGGCCGCTGCGCTTCTACTCGCCGGAGCGGCTGTTCTCGACCGAAGCGCGGCGGGACTTCGTTGCGCCGGACCTTGCCGCTCTGCGTTGAGGATGCTGGCGAAGCGCCGCGGAGTAGT
>JAICSX010000015.1 GCA_025936675.1 Sphingomonas sp. | reverse complement strand
TAGGAAGAAGATGAAGGTCTTCGACAGCACCGTCGCGGTGAAGTCGCGGCGGGCGATGACGAAGGCGGAGCGAAGGAAGCGCATCATTGCGGTTTCTCCTCAGCCATCTCAGCAGCTGCCCTGTTGCCGGCAATCGCGACGAAAGCATCGTGAAGCCCGGGCCGCTCAATTGCCAACGTTTCGATGCCAGCGCCGCCATCGATCAGCGCCTTGAGCAGTGGCTCGGGACCGGCTGCGGGAAGCTCAAACACCCATTCGTCGCCCTCACGACGCGTTCCTGCGGGCAACGCCGAGCGCCACGGTCCATCGCTTGCGCGGGTCCGTAAGCGAACGATCGAACTCAACTTTGCACGCGCGTCGTCGACGCGCCCGTCGAAGGCCACCCTGCCCTTGGCGATGATCGCAATCTCCTCGCACAGCCGCTCGGCATGGGCGATCACGTGCGTCGAGAAAATAACGGTGACGCCGCTTCGCGCCTCGCGGCGGATCAGCTCCTCGAGCTTGCCCTGGTTGATGGCGTCCAATCCGGCGAAGGGCTCGTCGAGGACGATCAGGCGCGGCTTGTGGATGATGGTTCCCAAAAGCTGGACGATCTGCGCCATGCCCTTGGAAAGGCTGCGGATGGTCTTCTTGCCCCAATCTGCAAGGCCATGTTCTTCGAGCAACGCGTCTGCGCGGCGCCGCCCTTCGGCCATGGGCAGGCCACGGAGCGAACCCATGAACGCGATCGCCTCGCGCGCCTGCATCGCGGGATAGAGGCCGCGCTCCTCGGGCAGGTAGCCAATCTCCGGGGCCGCATCGAGCGGGCGTTCGCGGCCAAGCACGAGCCGCGTTCCGCTCGACGGGTCGATGATGCCGAGCAGCATGCGAAGCGTCGTGGTTTTGCCCGCCCCGTTCGGGCCAAGCAGACCGTAGATCGAGCCGGTGGGAACACGAAGGCTGATTCCGTCGACGGCGCGGGTCTCGCCGAAATCCTTGACAAGATCGGTCGCCTCGACGGCGAAGCGCTCATCAACTCGATTGTGCTGAAGTTGGCGAAGCACTGAAATTCCTACGAAATATGCCGGCGCCGGTGTAGAGGCCCCACGTGCATAAGGGCCAAAGCCTTGAGGAAGCAATAAGGTCGGAAGCAGAGCGGCTCGGCTTCGCCGCCTGCGGCCTTACGCGCGCCCATGCAGCGGACGGCGCAGGGCTCGAGCTCCAGCGGTGGCTGCAGGCCGGACACCACGGCACGATGGGCTGGATGGAGGCGCGCGCGCACCATCGCGTCTCGCCGCTAGCGCTCTGGCCGGAGGCGAAATCGGCGATTGCGCTGGGGATGAGCTATGCGCCGGCGTCGGACCCGCTCGCGCTTGCCGAGCACCCGAAGGTTGGCCGGATCTCGGTCTATGCGCAGGGCGGCGACTATCACAAGACCGTCAAGAAGGCGCTGAAGGCGCTCGCGCGCTTCATCGTCGACCAGGCGCCGTCTGAGCTGAAGGTCTTCGTGGATACAGCGCCGGTCATGGAAAAGCCGCTGGCCCAAGCGGCGGGAATCGGCTGGCAGGGCAAGCACACCAATCTCGTCAGCCGCGAGCACGGAAGTTGGCTGTTCCTCGGCGTGATCCTGACGAGCCTCGAGCTGCAGCCGGACGTTCCGGCGGATCACGGCCAGCATTGCGGGTCATGCTCGCGCTGCCTCGACGCCTGCCCGACGCGGGCGTTTCTCGGACCTCACCGGATCGATGCCAGGCGCTGCATTTCCTATCTGACGATCGAGCATGATGGGCCGATCCCAATCGACCTACGGCCGATGATGGGTAACCGCATCTATGGCTGCGATGAATGTTTGGCGGTCTGCCCGTGGAACCGCTTCGCCGATGCGGCGGCGGCAAATCGAGCCTTTCTTCCGCGTGCCGAGCTTGCAGCGCCCCGCCTCGCCGAGCTGCTCGCGCTCGACGACGCGGCGTTCCGGGAGATGTTCGCCGGTTCGCCGATCAAGCGGATTGGCCGCAATCGCATGATCCGAAACTGCCTGACGGCGGCCGGCAATTCGCGTGATCCAGCGCTTGTCCACGCGATCCAGCCGCACCTCGACGATCCCGATCCGGTGGTCTCCGAAGCCGCCCGTTGGGCGATGGATCAGCTAGCCGCAGCCTGCCGTAGCGAGAATATGCAAGCCGCCTGATCGATGTCGCCGCCCGAGGGTAGGCGCGTGTCAACGTGCGTGACCTTGAGCGCTCCCGAGCTTCCCGATGGATAAAGATAGGCGTCCATCACGCAGCGGGGCCCGCGGAACTGAAGCTTCAAACTGCTCCCTTCGCGGATCTGCAAGGCCGGCCTGCCAAAGCGGCCGACGAGCTCCTGTGTGGTAAGACCGACGACGCTGCTGGTCTCCTGCTGCGGCTGCTGCACGGGCGCGGGCTGCGGAGCCGGCTGCTCCTGCGGGCGAGGGGCGCAAGCGGCCACGGCGAGCGTGAGCGAAGAGGCGATAAGACGACGCATGATATGACGATGCATTGCCTTGCTCGCCGAGGCAATGTTGCGGCGCACTGAATGGGCCGCTAGGCGCGCGCTTTCCCTGTCCTTCCGGAGTTTTGGATGCCCGACCCGCGCCTCGATGTCCTGTGCATCGGCAATGCCATTGTCGACGTGATTGCCGACGCAACAGACGATTTTCTCGCCGCGGAGGGACTAACCAAGGACTCGATGCGGCTGGTCGATGCAGATGAAGCGACGCGCCTCTACGGCCATATGCAACCGGCCCGCGAGGTCAGCGGCGGCTGCGCGGGCAACACGGCGGCGGGCATATCGGCACTCGGCGGCCGCGCGGGGTTCATTGGCCAGGTCGCGCCCGACCAGCTCGGAGAATTCTACCGGCACGACCTTACGGCTGCCGGCGTCGAGTTCACAACTCCGCCGGTCGACGTCGGCGTGCCGACGGCGCGCTCGATGATTCTGGTGACGCCCGACGGCCACCGAACGATGAACACCTTCCTCGGCGCAGCGCAGCAGCTCGCCGTCGAAGTCCTCGATGAAGAGCAAATTCGCGGGGGGGGCATCCTTTATCTCGAAGGATATCTTTGGGATCCCAAGACCCCGCGCTACGCGATGGTGCGCGCAATCGAGGTCGCGCGCGAAGCGGGACGAAAGGTCGCCTTCAGCCTGTCCGACCTGTTCTGCGTCGAGCGGCACCGCGACGGCTTCACGAAACTCATCGATGACGGTCGCATCAATATCCTCTTCGCCAACGAGGCCGAAATCCTGGCGATGGGCGGCGTTCCGCATTTGGAGACTGCAGTCGCGGCAATCGCGCCGAAGGTCGAAACCCTGGTCGTGACCCGCGGCGCAGCAGGCGCGCTTTCTGTTCGTGGAGGCGAACGCGCGAACATTGCCGCCGAGCCGGTGCGTGAGGTGGTGGACACGACCGGCGCGGGCGACCTGTTCGCTGCCGGATTTCTCTACGGAGAAGCGACAGGCAAAAGCCTTGAGCAATCGCTGAAGCTCGGCGCGATCTGCGCCGCGGAAATCATTCAGCATTATGGCGCGCGCCCCGAGGCGGACCTCAGGGCGCTTGCCGGCGAACTGGCCGCTTAGTCCCCCAAATCCTGCGGAGGCACCGGCGCGCCCGGCATGGGTGCGATGCCGATGGAGCCGGGCGCCTCGCTCGCGAGCTCAGGCACGTCTGTAATGCCGCGTCCAACGTGGCTCTTTCGATAACCGTAGAGGAAGTAGATCACCAAGCCGAGCACGGTCCAGCTCACGAACAGCAGCTTGGATTCGTTGTTCAAGTTGATGAACAGCAGCACGCAGCCCGCGATCGAGAGCGGCGCGAGCAGGAAGACCGCGGGCGTCCGGAAGGGCCGGGGCCGGTTCGGATCCTTCTTGCGCAGGATCATCACGCCGAGCGAAACCGCCGCGAAGGCGAAGAGCGTTCCGGCATTGGAATAGTCGGCCAAGGTGCCGACGGGCAGGAACGCTGCCGCGATCGCTACGACGACCCCGGTAACAATCGTGACGATGTATGGCGTGCGGAAACGCTCGTGGACGGTCGAAAGGCGATCAGGCAGGAGCCCGTCGCGCGCCATGACGAAGAAGATACGCGTCTGGCCGTACATCATCAGCAGGACGACAGACGGCAGCGCAAGGGCGGCGGCGAGGCCAACCAGGTTGCCGAAGATCGGATTGGATACCTGACGCAGGATGTAGGCGAGCGCTTCCTTCGAGCAGACCGTCGGTGCACTTGCCGCGTGGCAGGCGGCCGAACCGTAAAGCGCCGGCGAACCCTCCTTCAAATATTGCCCCGTGGCCGGATCCATCAGCGGCTGCGCGCCGTGAGCGCCGACCACGCCTGCCGAAACGAGCAGGTAGAAGACCGTGCAGATCAGCAGCGACCCGATGAGGCCGATCGGGACGTTCCGCTGCGGGTTCTTGGTCTCTTCCGCTGCCGTGGAGACGGCGTCGAACCCCACATATGCGAAGAAGATCGAGGCGGCCGCGCCGAGAATGCCGGTTCCTGAAGAGCTCAACGGGTTGCCCCAGCCGCGCGGTGCGAACGGCTGGAAGTTCGACATATGGCCGCTCACCATCGGAAGAGTGATGACAAGAAACAGCGTCAGCGCCGCAACCTTGATGCACACGAGGACGGCATTGACCGTCGCGCTTTCCTTCGTGCCGATTACGAGCAAAGTCGTCACGACAGCGACGACGATAACCGCGGGAAGATTGACGATGCCGCCAACCTCGCCGCCCTGGAGGAAGCCCCATTGAATTGGCGGACCAACCGCCAAGGCGTGAGGCACGTGGATGCCAATATGGTCCAGCAAGCCAGTAATGAAGCCAGACCATCCGACCGCGACGGCACTCGCGCCGAGCGCATATTCAAGGATCAGCGCCCAGCCGACGAGCCAGGCGACGATCTCGCCCATCACGGCGTAGGAATAGGTGTAAGCGGAGCCCGCTACGGGAACCATCGAGGCAAGCTCTGAATAGCAAAGCGCAGCAAGCGCACAGACCGTGCCAGCGACGATGAAGCTGACCATCATTCCGGGGCCGGCTTTTTGGGCAGCGGTCGCAGTCAGAACGAAGATACCCGTGCCGATGACCGCGCCGATGCCGAGCAGCGTCAGCTGGAAAGCGCCGAGCGACCTCTTGAGCGACTTCTTCTCCGCTGTCGCCAGGATCTCGTCGAGCGGCTTGATCCGGCCGCGGCTTGGTGCGCGCGGTGCTACTGTGGCCATCTCACTCCCCTATGGAAACAAATTCGTTGTGCGACCCTAACGGATGCGGTGCCGAGGGCAATCCCCGCATTTGCTCGCCGGCAGGATGAACATGTCCTGAAGGTGCTTACCTGGCGAGCATCGGCCCGAGTGGCCGACCGGCGAAGATATGGACATGCAGATGGGGGACCTCTTGGCCAGAGTTCATCCCGGTGTTTGCGAGAAGCCTGTAGCCGCTGTCGACCAGCCCAGCATCCCGCGCGACCTTCCCTACCGCGCGCACGAATCCAGCGATCTCCGCTTCCGGAGCTTTCGCCGAAAAATCGTCCCAGGAAACGTATGGCCGCTTGGGGATCACCAGGATGTGCGTGGGCGCGAGCGGATTGATGTCGTGGAACGCAAGCGCATACTCGTCCTCGTAGACCTTCTTCGACGGGATTTCGTCCCTCAGGATCCGCGCGAAAATGTTATTGTCATCATAGGGTAAAGTGGCGTCGATCGGCATTCGGGACTCCGCATTAATCCGGTTGACCGTGCTCGCCCGCCCGCTACCACAAAGCCATGAGCGACGAGACCCCCGAGAGTCTGATCCCGTACGACGAGATCGTGCAGGACGCGCTGCGGGCTGTCGTCGGCAGGGTTCTCGGCCAGATCGAGGAGACTGGCGGCCTTCCCGGGGAGCATCATTTCTACATCACGTTCAAGACGAAGATGCCTGGAGTCTCGATCCCCAAGCATTTAATGGAGCGCTTCCCTGACGAGATGACGATCGTCATCCAGCACCGCTTCTGGGACCTGAAAGTCGAGGAAGACAACTTCACTGTGGGCCTATCGTTCGGCGGAGTGCCCGCAACGCTCCACGTTCCATTCGCGGCGGTGACTCAGTTCCACGACCCGGCGGTCGAATTTGCGCTGACCTTCCAGGCCAATTCCGACGAAGTGCCCCAAGAGGAGCACGACGAAGCAGAAAACGATCGTCCGCAGGAACCGCCTGCCGCGAAGGCGGACGACGGATCCAACGTCGTCAACGTGGACTTTACGCGCAAAAAATAACAGGGAGCGGTCATCGCGAGCGCAGCGAAGCGATCCAGGCTCTGGATTGCTGCGTCGCTGACGCTCCTCGCAATGACAAGTTTCGAAGAGAGCTATGCCCGGCACTACGACCCGCACCGAGACGGACAGCTTCGGCCCCATCCAGGTTCCCGCCGATTCCTATTGGGGCGCGCAGACCGAGCGATCGATCGAGAATTTTCCGTTCGGGCCGAAGGAGCAGATGCCGGTCGAGATCGTCCATGCGTTGGGCTTCATCAAGCAGGCAGCGGCTCGAGTTAATGCGCGGATTGGCGGCCTCGAACCGAACATCGCAGAGGTGATTCAGCAGGCCGCGGCCGAGGTATCGCGTGGCGACCTCGACAGTCAGTTCCCATTGGTCATCTGGCAGACCGGCTCGGGGACGCAGTCGAACATGAATGCGAACGAGGTGATCGCGGGTCGAGCCAACGAGATTCTCACCGGGAAGCGCGGCGGCAAGGAACCGGTCCATCCGAACGACCACGTCAACAAGAGCCAGTCGTCGAACGACAGCTTCCCCACCGCCATGCATATTGCGGCTGCGCGAGCGGTCTGTTCGAGGCTCATTCCGGCACTCAAGAAGATGCATGCCCGCCTTGCCGATCAGGCGAAGCGCTGGGATTTGGTCGTCAAGATCGGCCGAACCCACCTGCAGGATGCAACGCCGCTGACGCTAGGCCAGGAATTCTCCGGCTATGCAGCCCAGATTGAAGACTGCATTGCCCGGGTCGAGAGCACGCTTCCGCGGCTGTTTCGGCTTGCTCAGGGGGGCACCGCGGTCGGCACCGGGCTCAATGCGCCCAAGGGCTTCGCGACGGAGTTCGCGAAGGAGGTCGCGGGGCTAACGCAGCTCCCGTTCACATCTGCCCCCAACAAGTTCGCCGAGCTGGCCGCGCACGATACGCTCGTCGAGCTGTCGGGACAGCTGAACGTCATCGCGACCGCGTGCACCAAGATCGCGAACGATATCCGCCTGCTGGGCTCGGGCCCGAGGTGCGGCCTCGGCGAGCTGAAGCTCCCCGAGAACGAGCCGGGGAGCTCGATCATGCCGGGCAAGGTCAACCCAACCCAGGCCGAGATGCTGACGATGGTCGCCGCCCAGGTCGCCGGCAATCACGTCGCGGTTACCATCGGCGGCATGCAGGGACATCTCGAGCTCAACGTGTTCAAGCCGATGATCGGCGCCAACGTGATCCGCTCGATCAACCTCCTCGCGACCGGCATCGTCAGCTTTACGACGCGAATGTTGGACGGGACCGAACCCGACCTCGAGCGAATCGCGCAGTTGATGAACCGCTCGCTGATGCTGGTCACCGCGCTCGCGCCCGAGATCGGTTACGACAATGCCGCGGCCATCGCCAAGCACGCGCACAAGCACGGCAAGACCCTTAAAGAGGCCGGGCTTGAGCTCGGCCTGGTCGACGAAGCGACCTTCGACCGCGTGGTCAAACCGGAGACGATGGTCGGCCGCTAGAGCGCGAGGTTCAGCCGAACGCCGATATTGTCGATTCCGGGATTTTCTTTGCCGAACAGCTGGGCGTGGCTCATGTGCACCCAGCTTGCCTCGGCACTCACTCGCGAATTGATCCGCGTGCCGATTCCGAGCTCGGGCTCGAACAGCACGCGGCTGCCGAAGGCGATCTTGTCATACCGGTAATATTTCCCGGCTGATCCATTGTGCACGGCAATGCCGACACCGGGGCGGATATACCAGTTTTTGCCGAGCAGGAATTTCGCGTCGAGACCGACCGCCGCGTAATCGGTGTTCCCCGCAGTATTCACGGATCCGAACAGGTAGGGCTGCAGCACGCCCTTGAAGAGGTGCCCGATGCCATCGGCCCGATACCCCAGGGAGAGATCTATTCCGCTCTCAAGGCCGGATTGATCGAGCGGGGTTTTTACGTCGTGGACATAGGCGCCGCCGAATAATTCGCCGGCCTGCGCGGCAGACGGGATCAAGCTCACCGCGAATGCGGCGGCGAGCGTCGCAACAAGTCTCATCAGCCTGTCCCTTCTGGATGTCGGCAACTCTACATATCGCTTTGCCGCTGCGGCGCTAGCTTGCCGACTGCCACGCCTGCAACGCGTCATTTGGCGCAATCAACTGCCACACATTCAACGTGAGATTATCGCGAATGACAAATAACGGGATAAGTTCCAGCAGGACGACAAGGGAAAAGGCTGCCCACAGTGGAAGCCGTTGGCCGAGGAGGAACCCCAGCGCCATCATTGCGATGTCGCTCATCGAATTGAGCACGCTGTCGCCGCTGTAGCCGAGCGCGGCGGTGGTCGCCCTGTACCGGTCGATGACGAAAGGCGTATTCTCGACCACTTCCCAGCTCGCTTCGACGAAGAGAGCGGCGACGAACCGCCATTCGACTGCGCAGCGGCGTGCGATCAACCACAATGCTCCGTAGAACAGCAGCCCGTGGACGACATGGCTGAGGCTGTACCAGTCGAGCAGCATCTGGCTGGTCTTCGGGCTGTCGCGTGCGCCAACCCACAGCTCGATAGTTCCGCACGTGCAGATCGGGTTGCGGCCGAACGACAGCTCGGTCGCACCCGCAGCGGCAAGGATCAGAAACGCGATTAGCCAAGTCCAGCGCAGCATGAATTCGAAGCTTAGCAGGGATGCTCACCTTGCAAAGATCAGCTGTTCGTCTGACATGAGCCGCGATGCTGCGCGCCTACGGTCCCAATTGTGACGGGTCGATCATCGACCCCAAGCTTGAGCGCATCCCCGAGCAGGCGACGTGGATCGATCTCGAGGAGCCGACCCGCGAGGAGGAAGCACTCGTCGAACGGTGCATCAAGGTCAACGTTCCGACGCAGGCCGAGATGGCGGAGATCGAGCCATCGAGCCGCCTCTACGAAAAGAACGGCGCGCTCTACATGACCGTGAGCGCCCTTCGCGGTGTCGAGGAGCATCTGCCGACGACGACCCCAATCGGCTTCGTGCTTGCCGAAAACAGGCTCGTGACGATCCGCTATGCGACGCCCAAGCCGGTGCGGACCTTCGAAAATCATGCACGACGAGATCCCGAGCTGGTCAGGGACGGGCCGACCGCTTTCGTTCGCCTGCTCGATGCGATCATCGATCGTCTTGCCGACGAGATCGAGCGAGTCAGCGCGACCATGGAGGATCTCAGCCATCAGATCTTCGCCCAGAACCAGGACGAGCGACGCATTCCCGCGGAGAAACTGACGGCGCTCCTGACCAGCATCGGCCGAACCCAGACGCTGCTTACGAAAATCCGCTACACGGCGGTCAGTACGGTAAGAATGCTGAGCTTTTTCGGCGGTTCGAACCTAGCGCATGAGGACAAGCGCGCGGAGATCCGCCATCACCTCGACAGCCTCACCACGGATGTGACGGCTCTGATCGAGCACACGAGCTATCTGATCGACAGCCTTCAGTTCCTGCTCGACGCGTCGCTCGGGCTGATCAGCATCGAGCAGAATGCAGCAATGAAGCTATTCTCATGGGCGGCAGTCGTTTTCCTGCCGCCGACGCTCATTGCGGGAATCTACGGAATGAACTTCCATTATTTCCCGGAGCTCAGCTGGCATTACGGTTATGCGATTTCGCTGGTGCTGATGTTCGCCAGCGCGATCGGGCCGTATCTCTATTTCAAGAAACGCGGCTGGATTTGAATTAAGCGGGCTGCTCCAGCGGAATCGCGGGAGTTTCGTCGGCCATCTCCACAGCCTTGGCGCGCCGGCGCGCGAGAGCGGCATAGGCAAGCGCGAGCTCACCGGCGATCTCTGCGCGGTGCGGCTCGTCCTTCGAGTAAGCGGCAGCGCGCGCTTCCTCGGCCCTCCGGTGGAAATAGTCGGTGTCGCGCCCTGCGCTGAATGTCATTCCTTCATCTGTCATTCATCGAACTTATTGCGCGCATGTCACGTTTAACAGGGGTGGTAACGCGGCCCGCCGCAACGGCTGTTCTGCCCGCCGCAAGGAGGCTCGCTCCGCGCCCCGTTTGCGGCCTCACCGGCGGGTTGCTAAGGGCTCGGGCGCACCCATCTTGCGTGCATATCCAAGCGCGCATTTGAAGCACTCGAAGGACAGCGATGATCCCCTCCGGCCAGGACAGCCTCCGCACCCGCTCGACACTCGAAGCGGCGGGCAAGACTTACGCATACTTCTCGCTCGCCAAGGCGGCCGAGACGCTCGGCGATGTTTCCCGCCTGCCTTTCTCGATGAAGGTCCTGCTCGAGAACCTTCTCCGCTTCGAGGACGGGACGACCGTCACCAAAGACGACCTTCAGGCGATGGCCGACTGGCAGAAGGAGCGGAGGATCAATCGCGAGATCCAGTATCGTCCTGCGCGCGTGCTGATGCAGGACTTCACCGGCGTGCCGGCGGTCGTCGACCTCGCTGCCATGCGCGACGCGATGCAGCAGCTCGGAGGCAACGCCCAGAAGATCAATCCGCTCGTCCCCGTCCACCTCGTTATCGACCATAGCGTGATGGTCGACGAATTCGGCAACCCCAAGGCGTTCGAGAAGAACGTCGAGTTCGAATATCAGCGAAACGGCGAGCGCTACGAGTTCCTGAAATGGGGAAGCCAGGCGTTCGACAATTTCAAGGTCGTGCCGCCCGGAACGGGCATCTGCCACCAGGTCAACCTCGAGCATATCGCGCAGGTCGTGTGGTCGGGCGAGGACCAGAATGGTGAGACCGTCGCCTATCCAGACACGCTGGTCGGCACCGACAGCCATACGACGATGGTCAACGGCCTGGGCGTGCTCGGCTGGGGAGTCGGCGGGATCGAGGCGGAAGCGGCGATGCTCGGCCAGCCGGTCAGCATGCTCATCCCCGAAGTGGTCGGTTTCCGCCTCGACGGTCAGCTTCGCGAGGGCATCACCGCGACCGATCTAGTGCTCACGGTCACGCAGCTGCTGCGCCAGAAGGGCGTCGTCGGCCGCTTCGTCGAATTCTATGGCCCGGGTCTCGACAATTTGCCCCTCGCGGACCGTGCGACCATCGCCAACATGGCGCCCGAATATGGCGCCACCTGCGGCTTCTTTCCGGTCGACGAGCGGACGATCGATTATCTGAAGCTGACTGGCCGCGACGAAAGCGGGATCGAGCTCGTGCGCGCTTATGCCCAAGCGCAGGGCCTGTGGCGCGATGCGAATTCGCCCGAACCCTTGTTCACCGACACACTCGAGCTCGACATGAGCAGCATCGAGCCGTCGCTCGCGGGACCGAAGCGTCCACAGGACCGGGTGCTGCTGAGCGACGTCGACGACAAGTTCAACCAGGACCTGGAAGACACGTACCGCAAGGGCAACGAGCCGCGTGTGGCCGTCGAAGGCGAGGACTTCGACTTCGGCAATGGCGACGTTGCGATCGCGGCGATCACCAGCTGCACGAATACGTCGAACCCGTCGGTCCTCATTGCCGCAGGGCTGGTCGCGCGAAAGGCGCGTGAGCGGGGCCTCAAGCCGAAGCCCTGGGTGAAGACCAGTCTTGCGCCTGGGAGCCAGGTCGTCACCGATTATCTCAACGAGAGCGGGCTCAGCACCGACCTCGATGCGCTGGGGTTCGATCTCGTCGGCTATGGCTGCACGACGTGCATCGGCAATTCGGGCCCGCTGCCTGAGCCGATCAGCAAGGCGATCAACGAGAAGGACTTGGTCGCCGTCAGCGTTTTGTCCGGCAACCGCAATTTCGAAGGGCGCGTGTCGCCCGACTGCCGGGCCAATTATCTCGCCTCGCCACCGCTGGTGGTCGCTTATGCGCTCAAAGGCACGGTTCGCTCGGATATGGTCAAGGAGCCGATCGGCACGGCGTCGAACGGCGAGCCGGTCTTCCTCAAGGACATCTGGCCGAGCAATGAGGAGATCCGCACGCTGATCGACGCCCACGTTCATTCCGAAATGTTCCGACGGCGCTACGCCAACGTCTACGAAGGCGACGAACGCTGGCGGAAGATCGATGTCGCCGGCGGCGAGACCTACAGCTGGCCGGCGCTGTCGACCTATATCCAAAATCCGCCTTACTTCACCGGAATGACGATGCAGGCTGCGGCGACGCAGGACATCGAGCGCGCGCGGCCGCTGGCGATCTTCGGCGATTCGATCACCACCGATCACATCTCGCCGGCGGGCGCGATCAAGCCCGACAGCCCGGCCGGCCGCTATCTGCTCGAGCATGGGGTCAGCCGCGGCGAGTTCAACAGCTACGGCTCGCGCCGCGGCAACCACGAAGTGATGATGCGCGGCACCTTCGCCAACATCCGGATCCGCAACCGCATGCTGGACAATGTCGAGGGCGGCTTCACCAAATATGCGCCTACCGGCGAGATCATGCCGATCTACGACGCGGCGATGCTCTACAAGCAGGACGGGCGCCCGCTCGTGGTGATCGCTGGCAAGGAATATGGCACCGGAAGCTCTCGTGACTGGGCGGCGAAGGGCACGGTGCTGCTCGGCGTTCGCGCGGTGATCGCGGAGAGCTTCGAGCGCATCCACCGCTCCAACCTCGTCGGCATGGGCGTGCTCCCGCTGCAGTTCCGCGAGGGCGAGAATGCTGCGAGCTTCGGCCTCACCGGGGCCGAGAAGTACACGATCTCCGGAATCGCGGACCTGAAGCCGCGCCAGGACGTGGAGGTGAAGGTGACGCGCGACAGCGGCGAGGAGTTCAGCTTCACCGCCCGCTGCCGCATCGATACCTTCAACGAGCTTGAATATTTCAAGGCCGGCGGAATTCTCCAGTACGTGCTGAGGAGGCTGGCCGCCTGACCGCGGTCCAGATGGCGGTCGAGGCGGTCGGCTGGGCCGGCGCGCTTCTAATCCTGCTTGCCTATCTCCTGATCTCTGCCGGCAAGCTCACGGGCCAGTCGCCGGTCTATCAGTGGATGAACATCGTCGGCGCCGCGGGCTTCGTCATCAACGGCTGGTGGCATCGTGCCATTCCCTCTACGGCGCTCAACGTCGTCTGGATGGGAATAGGAGCGGTCGCTTTATGGAAGATCGCGAGAGCCGCCGGATCGTCGACCTGAGTCACGTGATCAGGGATGGAATGGTAACCTACAAGGGACTGCCCGGCCCGCACATTTGCGATTTCCTGTCGCGCGAGCAGTCCGCCGCGAATTACGACGGCGGAGAGACCTTCCAGATCGGACGGATCGACATGGTCGCCAACACCGGCACCTACGTCGATGTTCCCTCCCACAGATTTGCCGACGGCAAGGACTTGAGCGAGGTCGGCGCCGAGGCCTTCGCGCACCTTCCAGCATTGGTCGTCCGGCAGCCATTTGAGTCTGATCTCGGAGTGGCCGCCGCCGCTTTCGACGGACTGGAGGTCAGCGGTTGCGCGGTGCTGATCCACACCGGCTGGGACCGGCACTGGGGCTCCGATGCTTATTATCGCGACCATTCGTTCCTGACCGTCGCGGCGGCCGAACTGCTCGTGGAGCGGGGCGCAGCGCTCGTCGGGATCGACAGCCACAATATCGATGACACAAGGGTGCGGACGCGCCCCGTTCATACCGCCCTTCTCGGCGCCGGAATCCCAATCTGCGAGCATATGACGGGTCTGGGCAGCCTTCCTGACAGCGGCTTCCGCTTCTCCGCGGCGCCTCCGAAAGTGCGCGGAATGGGGACCTTTCCGGTGCGCGCCTACGCCGTGCTTGGCTGAGCGAGCGCCGTCTTCAGCCACTCGTGAACAATCGCATTTTCGGGAATCGCATCGACCCGCACGTGAACCACCGACAAGTTCAGCTCCGGGTACTCAATTCGTGACCGGTCGCCGCCTCCGCCGACGGCAACGAACAAGCGGCGGTTGATCTTCTGCCGCCAGTTCATCCGCGCCGTATTCTCCTGGCCGATGAAGCAGCCCTTGCTGAAGCTCACTCCATTGAGCTCAGCGGCGTTGCATTCCAGCCAGAGCAGATCGCCGAGCTCGGCGCGGCCTTCGCAGACACCGAGGTGCAGCCGGTGCTCGAGCCAGCCGCTTACCGGTTCATCTGCGGGCGCAAGCCAGCGCTTGCCGATCTCCGGCAGGCGCGGATCGGTAACGCCCTCCTCTCCATCCTTCGACCAGTGCACGGCGGCAGAATCATCTCGCTCGATGTGGATCGCTCGACGTAACCGGTACATGGCGAGGCGTTTGATCAGGTCATCGGCAGCTTCTGCTTCGCAATCGAGCAGCAGATCGTCGCCATCTGACCAAACCATGAAATCGAACAGGCACTTGCCCTGCGGCGTCAGCAGACCCGCCCATACCGGAAGCGGTCCAGTGACGTCGCTGGTGACGAGTCCTTGCACGAACCCGCGCACATCCTCGCCGGAAAGGCGGACGACTGCTCTGTCAGCGAGGGTGGTAGCGGCCATGGCTCTCAGTTAGGAAGCGCCACGTGGCTTCGCAAACGCTGACCATCCGCCGGCCCGACGACTGGCACGTGCATTTGCGCGACGGCGACATGCTTGCGACCGTCGCGCCCTATACGGCGCGGCAATTTGCGCGAGCGATCGTAATGCCCAACCTCTCGCCTCCGGTCACGAGCGTCGAAGCGGCGCGCGCCTATCGCAAGCGTATCCTCGAAGTGACGGCGCCCGGCTTCACGCCGCTGATGACCTGCTACCTGACCGACCAGACTGACGCCGACGAGCTTCAGCGCGGCTTCGACGAGGGCGTGTGGATCGCGGCGAAACTTTACCCTGCCGGCGCGACCACAAACAGCGCGAGCGGCGTCACCGATTTCCGCAACATCTATCCGGCGCTGACGCGCATGGAGAAGATCGGCATGGTGCTGTGCGTCCATGGCGAGGTCACCGATCCTGAGGTTGACGTCTTCGACCGCGAGGCCGTGTTCATCGATCGCATCCTCTCGCGGATCGTCAGCGACTTTCCTGAGCTGAAGATCGTTCTCGAGCATATCACGACCTCCGATGCCGTCGACTTCGTCGCCAGCGGTCGCGTCGCCGCGACGATCACGCCGCAGCATCTGCTGATTAACCGCAACGCACTTTTTTCGGGCGGCCTCAGGCCTCATGCTTATTGCCTGCCCGTCGCTAAGCGCGAGGAGCACCGGCTCGCGGTCCGCAGGGCGGCCACTTCCGGCAGGCCGAACGTCTTTCTCGGGACAGATAGCGCGCCCCACGCGCGTCACGCCAAGGAGCGCGCTTGCGGATGCGCGGGCATCTTCAATGCCCCGTTCGCACTGGAGAGCTACGCGACTGTGTTTGAGGAGGAAGGCGCTCTCGACAAGCTGGAGGCGTTTGCGTCCGTGAATGGCTCCAATTTCTACGGATTGCCGTTGAACGACGGCACCGTCGCGCTCGAACGCGCCGAGGTTCGGGTGCCGGACGAGATCGGAGGACTGGTGCCGTTCCACGCCGGCGAGACTTTGAGCTGGAGGCTGCTCGACTAAGCGGCGCCGTGGCCGCTCGTTCCGATCACCGCTGCGAAATGCTGTTCGAGGCGCTCGTAGCATTCGCACGCGCGCCGCTTGAGGCCTGCGCGGTCGGTAACGAAGATTTTGCCTCGCCCAGTCGAAATCAGCCCTTCAGACGAGAGCTGCTGGATCACCGCGTTGACTGTCGTTCGCTGGACTCCGAGGAGACCGGCAAACGCCTCCTGCGTGAGCTCGATCCGGTCGCCCGCGCGATCCTGCGCATGGAGCAGCCAGCGCGCCGCGCGCTCGGGGATTGAGTGGAAGGCGTTGCACACCGCCGACTGCATGACCTGAGCCAGGAGATAGTCGGAGAATCGGCAGAACAGATGCTCGATGAACGGCGAGCGCTTCTTGGCGTCGTCCAGCGCGTCCATCGAAATCTTGAACCCGGGCCCCGGCACCAGCACCTGCGCGCGCGAGTAAGCGGGTGCATGACCGCAGCTGACGATTCCGCCGACGGCCCCTTCGCGGCCGATGGAAGCTACCTCGGCCGAACGGCCGCCGCTCAGCTCCACCGAGAGGGAGATCATCGTCGGTCCGACCGGGAACAAGCTGGATTCGACCTGCTTGCCGGCGTTTAAGACGGTTTCGCCCGAATCGAGCTCCACCATCTCGCCGTGCGGTTCGAGCAGCGCCCGCGCTTCGCGCGAGAATGTCGAAAGCAGGCGATTACCCGCAAAGGCCTCGTCGGCCCGGGTCAGTTCGTCAATCGTCGTTTCTGTCACGTCCTCGTCCTACGGCCGGGGCTTTTCCTCGTTACGCTCCTGGTCCGGCCTTTGGACAAACAATGCGCCGGGGCAGAAGTTGCTCCATCAACCGTTAACGGCTTCTACGCTCGTGGTGCGGGCAAGCAGGAGGCAGTCGGCGACAAGCCTGAAGGGAGCGACATCGACCAGGCTGCGGCGCTCGTCGATGAGGTCGGCGAACGCGCGGTAGATGTCAGGATATTCTCCGGGGCCATCGTCGCTTTGCACCTCACCGCCATTCAGGATCAGTTTCGCTCCGCCCTCTTCCAGCCGGACTGTCGAACCGTCACTGGTTTCGATCGTGATCGTCCATTCCTCTCCCTCGCTTCGCCGCCAATCGAGGTTGGCGTGCAGCGGTCCATCAGCGTGCGGGCTCGAAAAAATGATATCCGCGGCGATCGGAGTTTGCGCATTCTGCGGCACTTGCAGCTCGGCCGATTTCACGAACAGTCCGCCAGGAAAGATCTTGGTCGCGATCGACAGCGCGTTGATACCGGGATCGAACACGCCGAAGCCGCCCGGCTCCCAGATCCACCGCTGGCCCGGGTGCCATTTGTGAACGTCCTCGTGCCAGAGAATCTCCATCGACTTGATGCGCTTGCCAGCGAGCGCCTTTGCGGCGGCATCGACGGTCGAATGATGCTGCGCGTGCCAGGTGGTGAACAGCGAAACGCCCTTGGTCTCGGCGAGGCACGCGAGGTCGTTGATTTCCGCGAGGCCGGCTGCCGGCGGCTTTTCAAGCAGGCAGTGAAGCCCCGCCAGGATGCATTCTCGTGCGATCTCGTAGCGCGGTCCCGGCGGCGTGGTGATTGCGACCGCTTCGAGGCCTTCCGTGCTGCGGATCAGCTCGCGCCAGTCGGTGAAGGTTCGGGCAAGGCCCTGCCCCGAGCGGCTCGACGTTGCGACCAGCTCGAACCGGCCATTGGACGCGATGGACGGCGCATGCTGGTCGGCTGCGATCTTGCCGAATCCTATGATGGCAATCCTAATGGGTTTCATTGCCGTTTCACTCCAGCAACATAGGCGCGCGCCCTTTCGAGAGTGTCGGCGGCCGTTTGGCCCGGCTTGTAGAGGCCGCCGCCGAGCCCGAAGCCGGTCGCTCCGGCGCCGAGCCACGGCTGCATGTTGTCCGGCTTTATCCCGCCGACGGCGAGCACCGGGATGTCCTTCGGCAATACCGCAAGCTGGGCCTTCAGCAGTGCGGGGCTGCCGCCTTCAGCTGGGAACAATTTGAGCGCGGTCGCGCCTGCACGGACCGCCGAAAAGGCTTCGGACGGCGTGAAATAGCCGGGACTAGAAACCAGCCCCGCGGCCGCCGTTGCAGCGATCACTTCGACATTGGTGTCCGGGGAAACAATGATCCGGCCACCGGCGTCCCGAACTCGCCCGACTTCCGCAAGATCGAGGACGGTGCCGGCGCCGACCAGCATCTTGTCGCCAAACTTTTTCGCGAGCAGCTCGATGCTCTTGAGCGGCTCGGGCGAGTTCAGCGGCACTTCGATGATCCTAATGCCGCCTTCGAAGATGGCGTCGCCGATCGCTTCTGCTTCGCCGGGGGTGACGCCGCGAACGATCGCTATGAGCGGGCACTCGTCGAGATAGCGGTGGAGAAGCTCTTTCGCGCTCACTTGTCGATCCTCTTCGCGATCTCTTGAATTCCCGCGAGAAACGATTGTTCGCCATCGATTTCGACGGCGGACCGGCCCGCCTCGGCGATCGCCACGGCATAGAGCCTGGTGAGTTCGGGCCTTCCGATGACGCTGATTACCGCGCCGGTCGGATAGGAAAGGCCGATGCGGACGTCGGCGCCGATAAGCAGGCCGCTGCAGTACGAGGCCGCATCTTCCTTCTTCGCCTGGCCGAGCAGCACCCGGGCTCGGACGCTGAACAGGTCTGCGGGGAGTGCCTCGTTATTGATCGCGTGCCGAGCCGCAGCCTTGAAAACGTCGTTCGCCTCGACCGGCGCCTGCAACAAGTCGCTGAGGATGCTGTGCTCCTTCAGCAGACTGAACAGCTCGCCGGTCATCACAGTGCGGAAATCGCTGATCTTGCCCTTGTGCAGGGTCGCCCATTTATTGTGGGTCCCGGGATGGCAGACGAGCCCCTCTGAATCCACGGATCCGGCGGCGATTGCACCGAGGAGTTGCACCTCCTCGCCCCGCATCACGTCGGCGTCGTCGTTCTTCGAATAAGAGACGCCCGGAACGATTGCTTCGCGTTCGCCGACCCAAACGAGACCCCCAACGAGATCGTCGAGCCCGGCCGGACAGGGAACGTACGGCGCTTCCTTCCAGCCGCGATTCGATCCGATCATCCCGGCAAGCAACAGCGGCTTGTCGCCGAGCTTCTGGCGAATCTCGCCGACGGCGTCGGGGAAACCGCCCGCGGGCACCGACAGGATACCCTTGCGGTCCTCGAACTCGTTCAGGCACTCGCCCGAACGATCGATCAGATATGCGCGTCGGTTGGTGGTGCCCCAGTCGACCGCGATGAAACCATCTGCCCAGTGCATGCTTTTTTCGCCCATAGCGGAAAACCTCGTACTCGCGACTTGGGTCCGAGGTTTTCTTTTTCGGCGGCCAAGCTATCGCTGCCGGCGGCGCACCTGGCCGCTCGAATGAGCGGGAAGTCCGAGGAGATTGAACGATCGCCAACTTCATGTTCGCGACGGGGATCGAGAACTCTTATCCCACGATCAATCACGGCAAGACCCGCGTCGACGAGATGGACGTTTGCGGCCATTACGAGCGCTGGCGCGAGGACTTCGACTGCGTCCAGGAGATCGGGATCAACTATCTCCGCTACGGCCCTCCGTTCCACAAAACCTACCTTGGGCCGAACAAATTCGACTGGGAGTTCACCGACCAGACCTTCGCCGAGCTGAAGCGCCGCGACATCACGCCAATCGTCGATCTCTGCCACTTCGGAGTGCCCGACTGGATCGGCAATTTCCAGAATCCGGACTTTCCGCGGCTTTTCGCAGCTTATGCCGGCGAATTCGCTGAGCGCTTCCCGTGGGTGCAGCTTTACACCCCGATCAACGAGATGTTCATTTGCGCGGTCTTCTCTGCAAAGTACGGCTGGTGGAATGAGCAGGGGAAGACGGACAAGACGTTCATCACGGCGTTGAAACATCTCGTCAAAGCCAACATCATGGGCATGATCGAGATCCTGAAGCGCCGCCACGACGCGATCTTCATCCAGTCGGAATCATCCGAATATTATCACGCGGATTCACCGGCCGCGATCGGCCGCGCCGAAGTGCTCAACCAGATGCGGTTCCTGTCGCTCGACCTCAATTACGGACGACGGGTCGACAGCGGAATGTACCAGTACCTGCTCGACAACGGCATGACCCGCGAGGAATATGAGTGGTTCCTCGAGCACCGGCTGAAACAGCACTGCATCTTTGGCAACGACTATTATCAGCTGAACGAGCACCGCGTGTTTGCCGACGGGCACACGGTCGCCGCCGGCGAGACCTTCGGTTACGCGGAGATCACGCGGCAATATTACAATCGCTATCGCCTGCCGGTGATGCACACCGAGACCAACCTCTGGGAAGGGCAGCACGGCGACGAAGCGGTCAAATGGCTCTGGAAGGAATGGGCCAACGTCCTTCGATTAAGGAACGTCGGAATCCCGACCGTCGGATTCACCTGGTACAGCCTGACCGACCAGGTCGACTGGGATACCGCGCTCCGCGAGCAGAACGGCAACGTCAATCCGCTCGGGCTGTTCGATCTCGACCGCAAGATCCGCAACGTCGGCAAGGCCTACAAGCAGCTCATCGCCGACTGGCGCAACGTGCTTCCCGCCTCAAGCGTCTGCCTCGTCGTGCCGATCAAGAAGATCAGCGAGGCTCCGGGCACGGAGGATGACGACGCAGCGGGCCGGCGCTTCGGCACCAGCGGCACGCAAGCGCGCAAGTCGAAGTCGTGACTCACCGGAAAATCGGCAAGATCGAGACCTTCCTGGTCCCACCGCGATGGCTGTTCGTTCGCGTCGAGGCCGACGACGGCGCGTTCGGTTGGGGCGAAGCGAGCCTCGAGGGCTGGGCGGAGGCGGTGGACGGCGCGTTCGAGGCCTATCGTGACCGGTTCATTGGCGTTGATCCGTTCAACATCGAGGACATCTGGCAGGTCGGCTACCGCGGTGGATTCTACCGCGGCGGCCCGGTGTTCATGTCGGCGCTGGCCGGACTCGAGCAGGCGCTGTGGGATTTGAAAGGCCGAGCACTCGGACTGCCGGTGTGGCAAATGCTCGGCGGCAGGGTGCGCGACAAGGTCCGCTCTTATGCGTGGATCGGCGGCGACCGGCCGAACGAGGTCGCCGAAGCCGCCGAGGTGCGCAAGAAACAGGGCTTTACCGCGGTCAAGATGAACGCGACGGCGGAGCTCGACTGGATCGGCACCCCGAAGGTGTTCGCCGAAGTCGTCAAGCGGGTCGAGGCCGCCCAGGCGCAGGGCATGGACGTCGGGCTCGACTTCCACGGCCGGGTGCACCGGCCGCTCGCGAAGCAGCTCGCCAGGGCGCTTGAACCGCTCGGTCTGCTGTTCATCGAAGAACCGCTCCTTTCCGAAAATCCCGAGGGCCTTGCCGACATCGCTGCCCATACCTCGACACCGATTGCGCTCGGCGAGCGGCTCTTCAGCCGGTGGGAGTTCAAGCCCTTCTTCGAGCAAGGTGCCGTCGACATCATCCAGCCCGACCTGAGCCATGCCGGCGGGATCCTTGAGGTCCGCAAGATCGCGGCGATGGCCGAGGCCTATGATATCGCCGTCGCACCGCACTGCCCATTGGGCCCGCTGGCGCTCGGCGCCTGCCTCCAGGTCGCGGCCTGCACGCCCAATCATGCGATCCAGGAAATCAGCCTCGGCATCCACTACAATACCGGCGGCCACGACCTTCTGAACTTCGTCGTCAACAAGCGCGCCCTGACTCCAATCGACGGTTATCTGCCTGTGCCCGAAGCGCCCGGCCTCGGAGTCGAGATCGACGAAGCGGCGGTCCGCGAGGCCGCTAAGGAGCCGCACCGCTGGCGCAACCCGATCTTCCGAAACGCGGACGGCAGCTTCGCCGAATGGTAACCGCTCAGGCGGTCAGTGGCACTTGAAGCGTTCGAACGGCTCGTAGCAGGTGTTGCAGCGCCATTGAGCCTTGCACGGCGTCGAGCCGAAGCGGCTGACCTCTGACGTATCGCTCGAGCCGCACAGCGGGCATTCGGCCGTCGCGGAGGCGCTCGGCGGCGCAATTCCGTAGGCGTGCAGCCGTTCGCGGCCGCGCTCGCTGATCCAGTCGGTCGTCCAGGGCGGGAAGAGCACTCTCTCGATATGGATTTCGTGGAAACCGGCTTTGTCGAGGGCCTCACGGATCATCTGCTCGATGGCGACCGTGGCCGGGCAACCGGTGTAGGTCGGGCTGATCAGCACCCGCGGCGGATTCTCGGCGATTCCCCTGACGATGCCGAGGTCGGTGATGGTGAGCACCGGAATCTCGGGATCCGGCACCGTCTCGAGAACGGCCATGATCGCCGCTTTGTCGAGCGCATCTTCTGCGACCCCACCCATAGGCAGCATCTTACACCCGTTCGAGCGCGAGCGCGATTCCCTGGCCGACGCCGATGCACATCGTGGCAAGCGCGAGCTTGCCGCCTGTGCGTTGAAGCTCCTCGGTCGCGGTGAGCCCGAGCCGCGCGCCCGACATGCCGAGCGGATGGCCGAGCGCAATTGCGCCGCCATTGGGGTTCACCCGGGCGTCGTCGTCGGCGATGCCAAGCTGGCGAAGCACGGCGAGGCCCTGCGCCGCAAAAGCCTCGTTCAATTCGATCACGTCGAAGTCGGTGATCCTGAGGCCGAGGCGCTTCATTAGCTTTTCCGTCGCCGGGGCTGGGCCAATCCCCATGATCCGCGGCGGAACTCCGGCGACGGCGGCGCCGAGCACCCGCGCTTTCGGCGTGAGCCCATTGCGCTTCGCTGCCTCCTCAGAGCCTATGATGATTGCCGCCGCGCCGTCGTTAACTCCCGAGGCGTTGCCGGCGGTCACCGTGCCGTCGGAGCGAACGATCGGCTTCAGCTTGGCGAGCGCCTCCATCGAGGTCGCCCGCGGGTGCTCGTCCTTGTCGACGACGATGGGATCGCCCTTCCGCTGGGGTATCTCGACGGGGACGATCTCGGCGGTGAGGCGGCCATTCGCCTGGGCCGCCGCGGCCTTCTCCTGGCTCCTCAGCGCGAATGCATCCTGGTCCTCGCGTGAAACCTGGAACTCGTGGGCGACGTTCTCGCCGGTGCTCGGCATCGTGTCGTCGCCGTATTGCGCCTTCATCTTCGGATTGACGAAGCGCCAGCCGATCGTGGTGTCGTACATCTCGGCATTGCGGTCGAAAGCGCTGGTGGCTTTCGCCATGACGAACGGCGCGCGGCTCATGCTTTCGCTGCCGCCGGCGATGATCAGGTCGGATTCGCCGTCACGGATTGCACGTGCGGCCATCGCCACGGCGTCCAGCCCCGATCCGCACAAACGGTTGAGCGTAACCCCTCCGGAGCTATCGGGAAGGCCGGCCAGCAACCCAGCCATGCGCGCCAGGTTACGGTTGTCCTCGCCGGCCTGGTTGGCGCAACCGAGGATCACGTCGTCGAGCTCGGACCAGTCGACGTTCGGATTGCGGTCGATCAGCGCCTTGATCGGAATGGCCGCGAGGTCGTCGGCGCGGACATGCGCCAGCGCGCCGCCATAGCGGCCGATCGGGGTTCGGACGTAGTCACAGATATAAGCTTCGGTCAGAGGACGCCCCTGCGCATCTGGTCGAGCTCGATGCTCTCGAACAAAGCCTTGAAATTGCCCTCGCCGAAACCCTCGTTACCCTTGCGCTGGATGATCTCGAAGAAGATCGGCCCGATCACGTTCTGGGTGAAGATCTGAAGCAGCAGTCCCTGTCCCTCTGTCGGAGCGCCGTCCATCAGGATGCGGCGCTTCTCGAGCTCGGGAATGCTCTCCTGATGGCCTTTGATGCGCTCCGGCAGTAGCTCGTAATAGGTGTCGGGCGTGTCCTGGAAGGGAATGCCGCGCGCCGAGATGATGTCGACCGCGGTGTAGATGTCAGAGGTGCCGAGCGCGATGTGCTGGATGCCTTCGCCCTTATATTCGCGGAGGAATTCCTCGATCTGGCTCTTGTCGTCCTGGCTCTCATTGAGCGGGATCCGGATCTTGCCGCACGGGCTGGTCATGGCCTTCGAGAAGAGGCCGGTCTGCTTGCCCTCGATGTCGAAGTAGCGAATCTCGCGGAAGTTGAAGAGGCGCTCGTAGAAATCGGCCCAGACGCTCATCCGGCCGCGGTTCACGTTGTGCGTCAGATGGTCGATGTAGGTGAGCTTCGAATCCGCGTCGGCCATCCGCTGCTGCCAGTCGGGATGAAAGTCGAAGTCGACCTCGTAGATAGACCCGTTCGCGCCATAGCGGTCGACGAAGAACAACCGCGAGCCGCCGATGCCTTCGATTGCCGGAATATCGAGCTCGCCGGTGCCCTTCTTCACCTCGACATTGGTTGCTCCGAGCTTCAGCGCCCGATCATGCGCGGCCTTCGCGTCCTTGACGCGGAACGCCATGGCGCAGGCGCTTGGCCCATGCGCCTTCGCATATTCCTCGGCGTAAGAGCCCGGCTCGGCATTGATGATGAAATTGCAGTCGCCTTGCTTGTGGAGGGTGACGTTCTTGCTCTTGTGCCGCGCGACCTCGGGGAAGCCCATCCTCGTGAACAGCGAGCGCAGAAGCTCGATGTCGGGCGCCGTATATTCGACGAACTCGAAGCCGTCGGTGCCCATCGGGTTCTCGAGGCCGAGAATGCTGGTCTGATCGGCGACCTGCGTTGCCATTTGTCACTCCTTTTGCGGCCAGTTGCGCCCGCGCGGCCGGCAATTCAAGGCGGCGAACCGTCTTAAGTTCACTAAGTTCACGGAGAGCGACGCTTTTGCGGTGAACTTAAGCCCGCAAGACGAACTCGACGAAACCCGCCGGAGTCTGGCACTCGCGCACCGGTGAAGGCTAAGCGAGTTGGACGGGTGTAGGACAGGAGAATCGCGATGAATGCCCCAGACGGCTGGTCATTCGAGGAGGGCGGAAAAGCGATTGTTCGCACCATAAAGTTCAAGGATTTCAGCGAAGCGTTCGGCTTGCTGGCGCGGGTCGCCCTGTACGCCGAGAAAGTCGACCATCATCCCGAATTCACGAACGTGTGGAACCGCGTCGATTTCAGGCTGACGAGCCATGACGCAGCCGGCGTGACCGAGCGCGACATTGCGCTCGCCGAGACGATCAACCGACTGCTGGACTGAGGCCGCTCAGGCTGCGAGGCCCATCACCTTGGCCCAGCGGCCCTCGCGCTTGATATGGTCGACCATCTCCTCGGAGAGCGGCTGTTCGAAGGTGAGGCCACATTCGCCGCGGTTGGACCAGGCAACGTTCGCAAACAGGTCGGTCGCACCCACCGAAAGCAGGACTTCGGGATCGAGCGTATTCAGCTCGCGCCCCTGCAACTTGGCGCCGCTCGGCGACACGTCCGCGACGACCACGGGGCGAGACGCCCTGAGAGTCTGCGCGGACGCAGCAAGAACGACTTCTTCTCTTTCTACGCGGCGACGGCCGGTCGGTCCGTCAATTCTCTTTCCAAAAGGCATCTCGGGCTCCCACTTCTCTTAAATAGCCTGATGCCACGCCACGACGGAGATTCACCGCGTGGCAGTTAACGACTGCCTGCCGAAGACGGTAAAAAATGCGTTTCCCGACGCAGTGTGCCGCCGCGGCACGCGAGGCCCGCGAATGGAACCTTTTTGCGTTAAGGCAAGCCGCGAAAAACGCCGCCTTGCATGCCTCAGTAGAAAGCGAGCGCGAAACCTGCGCCGACGACTGCCGCCGTCAGAACCAGACCGATCGCAAGATTGCGAAGACTGCCCCCGATTGTCTGCTCGAACATCGATCCCTCCCCGGATCCCTTGGCCGATGCATTGAATCATATCTTTGACCAAGAATCATTCCGAGGTGAAATGCTGGCACTTCAGTCGCTTAGGGTCTCGGTCGGTGCTTTAGCGCTAAAGCGTGCAGCGTTAACCAAGAGCCGCAAGGAATTGGCAGGACGCGGGAGCGGAGAAGCGTGTTGGAACCCGGCGAGCAGCACGGAAGCGCTAACCAGGGGGTGGGGTATGTCTGGGTTGAAGAATCTTCTTCGGAGCGAAAAAGGCGCCAGCGCAATCGAATATGCGCTCGTCGCTACATTGATTTCGATCGCGGCAATCTCCGCCTTCCATAACCTCGGGAACAAGATCGACACGATGTACAACAATGTCGGCAATGCGATGTGACGCATCCTTGCCGGCCATTGATCGTTCAGACGGGACGTGAAATAAGCCTCAACCAATGACCCGTTCGTTCGCCACGCTCAGCTATTATTATTATCCCGACGAGGTTGGGACCGGCTGACGCGCGCGTAGTTCAGACGACCAACCTCCACCCGCCAGCCTCCGCTCGGCGGGTTTTTTGTTGCCCCGAACCGGAAGGAATATCGAAATGCTGCAGGAGGCGATCACCAGGGACCAGCCGGCGGGAAGCTGGCAGGACTATGTCGTCCCGCAGTGCTGGGAAGCCTTCACGGCCGAAGATCATGCGGTCTGGGACCTGCTGTTCGCCCGCCAAGTCGAATTGCTCGGCACCCGCGTCGTCTCGCCTTTCCTCGACGGCATCGACCTGCTGAAGCTGTCGCACCCTGGAGTGCCGGACGTGGAAGGCCTGAACGCGATCCTCGAGCCTCGAACAGGCTGGAGAACGGTGGCGGTTCCGGGCCTGGTACCCGACCAAATCTTCTTCGCGATGCTGAGCGAGCGCATCTTTCCGGTCGGCAATTTCATCCGCACCCGCGAGCAACTCGATTACCTCGAGGCGCCGGATTGCTTTCACGACATGTTCGGCCACATCCCGATGCTGGCGCACCATGATTATGCCGAGATGACCCGGCACGTCGGCGAACTCGGATCCGCAGCGATCGCCGCCGGCCAGGGGCACAAGGCTGCGCGCCTCTATTGGCACAGCGTCGAGTTCGGGCTCGCGAAGGAACATGATGAGTTCAAGATCCTCGGCGCTGGCCTCGCTTCGAGCTTCGGCGAGGCACATTTCAGCCTGGAGAGCGACGCCGTCGAACGGCTGCCCTTCTCGGTCGAGCGCGCCGCCAACACGCCATACAAGCATGACGCATTCCAGCCGCGCTATCTCGTCTCCCAATCGCTCGAGCAAACGATCGAGGAGGTGCTCGCACTGACACCGGAGGAGCTGCTCGAGCTTTAGAAGCCTCGCTCCGTTGGACCCGCCTGTCTTCCGCGGGGCAGCACGAGGTTCAAGTAGACCGCCTCGAGCGCGACGCGCTGTGCATCTTCCTCCGGGACGATGCCAGCGGCGTGGCCTCCCTCGATCGCTTCGTCGTAGAAGAATTTGTCGCCGCATTGCTCGAGCTTCGCGGCGAGCTTCCGGGCATGGCCCGGGTGCACGCGGTCGTCGCGGGTCGAGGTGTAGATGAACGGCACCGGATATTTCACGCCGCACTTGAGGTTCTGGTAGGGCGAATATTTGCTGATGAACGCCCAGTCGGAGGGCACGTCGGGGTTGCCGTACTCGCCCATCCACGATGCGCCGGCGAGCAGGTGCGAATAGCGCTTCATGTCGATCAGCGGCGAGCCGATAATCGCTCCGCCGAACAGGTCCGGACGCTCCGTGATCGAGGCAGCGGCCATGAGGCCGCCGTTCGACCGGCCGGAAATGGCGATGCGTCCCTTTTGCGTCACGCCGCGCGAGATCAGGTCCTCAGCGACCGCGAACACGTCATCGAACGCATTCTGGTGCTTCTCCCGCATCGTCGCGTGGTGCCAGGCAGGCCCATATTCGCCGCCGCCGCGGATGTTGGCGAGAACATAGGCGTTGCCCTGCTGCACCCAGAAGAGCGCGAGGGGACCCGACCGGTAGGGCTCGTGAACCAGATAGCTGGGCGTCTGCGCGAGCTCGAACCCGCCATAGGCGTGCATGATCACCGGGACAGGCCCAGTGACGTCCTTCCGATGGACGAGGAAGTAGGGGATTTTTGCCCCATCCTTCGAGGCCGCGAAATGCTGCTCCACGACCATGTTCGAAGCATCGAACTGCGCGGGGAGCGCCTGGATCGCGGCCGGCGGCAACATCGGATCGACCCGAAAGAGCGTCGGCGGAGTCAGCATGCCTTCGACCGTCGCGAAGGCGAGATCGCTCGTCGAGGCAGTGGCGTTGAGGTGGATCGTCGATTTGTCGGGAAGCGCGATTTCCTTGCCCGCCCACGTACCGTCCGAACCGCGCTGCATCGCCATCAGGCGGCCGGAGACGTCCTCCAGATATTTGACCCACAGAGCGCCATGGCTGGCAGAGACTTCCTCGACCGCCTGGTGCGCATTGGGGATGAACACCGTCTCGATCGCCGGCGACTTGCCCGCGAGCAAATCGGGGATCGAATAAGCGACGAGCGTGCCGGCCGGGCGGCCCTGCCACGGAGTCTTGAGCGATGCGATCACGCGAGCGTCGAGAACGTCCATGATGTCCGCATCGTCGGGAAGCGGCGAGCGAATGAGCCGACCGTCAGGCGCGATGTGGCTGACCTGATGGTGGTAGAAATCGGTCGCGCGGCTGAGGATCGGCCAGGTTCGGTTCCCATCGATGAGCGACCGCGCACCCACCGAAACATCGCTTTTCTGACCTTCGGCGAGAGTCGTCGCGGCCGAAAGCGGCGTTCCCCGCTTCCACAGCTTCACGATCCGCGCATAGCCGGAATCAGTCAGGGTGCCCGGGCCGAAATCGGTCCCCACGAACAGAGCATTCGAGTCGGCCCACGAGACGTTGGTCTTCGCGTTTGGAAGGAAGAAGCCGTTCGGGATGAAGGCGGACTTGTCGAGGTCGAACTCGCGCACCTCGACGGCGTCGCCGCCGCCGTTCGACAGGCTGACCATGCAGTCGACATGGGCGGGTGACAGGCAGTTCGCGCCCTTGAACACCCACTTCTTCCCGTCGGCGTTGCTCATCGCGTCGATGTCGAGGAGCGTCCGCCACTGCGGCTGCCCCGATGCGTAAGCGGCGAGCGGCGACACGCGCCAGATTCCCCGCGGATGAGCATCGTCCTGCCAGAAGTTCAGCACCTTATCGCCGAGGATCTGGTCGGGCTCGGCGATCTTCTGGTTGGTCGAAAGGAGCGCCAGGGCCCGGGCGCGATAGTCGGCGAAGCCGGGCTGCTTTTCGAGGACGGCGAGCGTCGCCGCGTTCCATCCCTTCACCTTGGCGAGCGCCTGCGCACCGTCGATCTGCTCGAGATAGAGGTTGGGATCGGCGGCCGGCGGCGCGGCGGCGGCGATCGATGCGGACAAGCCAAGCAATGCAAGCACGCGAGCAACTCGAATCATTGGAACTCCTCTTCTCGGCCAACTCGCTATCGCGCCTCGCAATGACAGTCGAGAACGCTATAGCCAATCGCATGGCGGAGCTGACGAAGGGCGAATATCGAAGCGGGCACGATCCGCGCACGCTCCGCGATGCGCTCGGCTGTTTCGCCACCGGCGTAACGGTCGTCACCTGCCTCAGCGACGGGGTCCCGGCGGGGCTGACGGTCAACAGCTTCACCTCGGTCTCGCTCGACCCGCCGTTGCTGCTGGTGTGCATCCACAAGCGCGCAGCAAGCGCCCAGGCGCTGATTGGGGCGCCCTGCTTCGCGATCAACGTCCTCCAGACAGGACAGCAGCCGGCCTCGATCACCTTTTCGACGCGCGTCGAAGACCGCTTCGGAAGCATGCCCTGGTCCTGCGGCGAAGCCGGGGCGCCAATTCTCGAAGACTCGCTCTGCGTGTTCGAATGCGAACGCTATGCCGCCTACGACGGTGGCGATCACCACATCCTCGTCGGGCAGGTGGTCAAGGCCAGCTTCGACGCCGGCCTCGACCCTCTGTTGTTTTTCCGCGGCCGCTACCGGCGGTTGCACTTCGACTAGCTTTAGCTAGGCACGCGGCGATGCTGGCGCTCGATTACATCAAGGCGAACCGCGAGACGGTCGAGAAGGCGATCCGCGACAAGGGCGTGGCGCTGAACCTCGATGAGTTGCTGGCGCTCGACGCGAGCGTTCGCGCGCTGAAGACCGAGATCGAGGCGCTTCGAGCGGAACGCAATGCGATCAGTGCGCAATTTCCGAAGGCGGCGCCGGGAGAGAAGGCCGAGCTCGGCCGGAAGGCGAAGGAAGCGGGCGCTCGCGCGTCGGCGCTCGAATCCGATCTCGCCGAGAAGGAACGGGCGCTCAACACCTTGACGCTTCAGCTTCCCGGAATCCCCTACGAAGGCGCGCCGGTCGGTCCGGACGAGAGCTACAACGTTGTCATTCGCAAAGAGGGCGAGCCGCCGAAGTTCGGCTTCGAGCCCTTGGACCATGTCGCGCTGATCGAGAAGAACGACTGGGGCGACCTCAGCCGGGTGACGCAGGTGTCCGGCAGCCGCACTTACTGCCTGAAAGGCCGACTCGCGCTGCTCGAGACCAAGCTGATGGGCTGGGCGCTGTCGAAAATCGCGGACGCGGGATTCACGCCGATCACGGTGCCGGCGATCGCGCGAGAGCAGGCCTTTCTCAACCAGGGCCAGTTCCCCGGCCACAAGGAAGAGACATACCAGCTTCCCAACGACGACCTGTGGCTCGCCGGGACTGCCGAGGTGGTGCTGACCTCGCTTCATTCGGGCGAGATCATCGAGAACGACAAGCTGCCGATCCTCTATGCCGGCTTCTCTCCCTGCTTCCGCCGGGAGGCGGGGAGCGCGGGCAAGGACGTCCGCGGACTCCTGCGAGTCCACCAGTTCGTGAAGGTCGAGCAATATGTGATCTGCGAAGCTGACGACGCGCAGTCGGCCAAATGGCACGCGACCTTGCTCCAGCTGGCGGAGGATCTGCTCCAGGCGCTCGAGATCCCCTATCAGGTGATCGAGACCTCGACCGGCGACATGGGCCTCGGCAAATATCGAATGAACGACATCGAGAGCTGGGTGCCGAGCTTAGGCAAATATCGTGAGACGCACAGCTGCTCGACGCTGCACGACTGGCAGGCGCGGCGGGCGAACATCCGCTACCGCGGCGCAGACGGGAAGGTGCGGTTCGCGCACACGCTCAACAACACCGCGCTGGCGAGCCCGCGCATCCTCGTCCCGCTGATCGAGAACCATCAGACCGCCGACGGTCGCGTGAAGCTGCCCAAGGCGATGCAGCAGCTGATGGGGAGCGAATTTCTCTGAGATACCTCTTCACGGGCGACGACAGGCCGCCGCCGGGCTGGCGGCGGATCGCCGAAGCGGTTTGGCTGATGCCGCGGTTGCTCAAGGGTTTCGGCGAGGTCGCGGTGCTTGGCCCTGAGGATGGGCCACCGGCCTATGTGATCCCCGGGTTCGTGGCGTCGGACAAGACGTGCAGCGCGCTTCGCCATGCGCTCGCCGAAGCCGGCTGGCGCACCTATCCTTGGGATCTCGGGCTCAACCGCGGCGCGCATGCCGACGTGCTTCGGCATCTGCGGCAGCGGCTCGAAGTGATCCATGACGGCCGCCCGGTGCTGCTGGTGGGCTGGAGCCTCGGCGGAGTCTTCGCGCGCGAGCTTGCCCGCGAAATCCCGCAGATGGTTCGGGCCGTCGTGACTCTCGGCTCGCCGTTCTCGGGCGATCCGCACATGAACAACGTCTGGCGGCTCTATGAGTGGGTGGCGGGGCATCCGGTCGATGACCCACCGGTGATGCATCATCCCGACAAGCCGCCGGTCCCGACGCTGGCGATCTGGTCGGCGAAGGACGGGATCGTCGCCAAGCGGGCCGCTCGGGGTCTGAACGGCGAGCGCGACAAGGAAGTGGAGATCGGCTGCAGCCACATGGCGTTCGGCATGTCGCGCAAGGCGGGTCAGCGCATCGCGCGCGAGATCGAGTTGTTCCTGCGCGAAGTCGAGGGCGCCGAGTCGCAGGATTGACTCTCGGCACCGACTCAAGAGACAAGAACAAAACTAGAACAAAAACGTTGTGAGTCGTGTGGCAAGAGGCTTGTCCCTGGTCGCCGGCGGAGCTGTCTCCGCGCAAATCCGGCCGGCCGCTTCTGATCGTCTCCCCAGCGGGTTGGGCGAGCGTTGGCGCTTGCCTGCGCCGTCCAGTCCCACCCTTTCCGAGCTGTTTGCAGCCCATCCGCGCGACGGCGGCTGGACCGGTTTCTTGTTGGCGCAGCTCGACACGTCAAAGCCGCTGCTTTGGGTGCAAGAGCGGATGGCGATCCTGGAGAGCGGGCGCGTGCATCCGCCGGGGCTGCCCTCGCAGAACCTCATTCATGTCGAGACGTGCGACGCGAAGGACGCGCTGTGGGCGATGGAGGAGGGCTTAAGATGCCCGGGCCTCTCTGCCGTCATCGGCGAGATCTGGGGCGACCCGCGTGCGCTCGATTTCACCGCGACGCGGCGGCTTGCCGTCGCTTCCGAGCGCTCTGGCGTGGCCGCCTTTTTGATTCGGCTCGGTGGCCACGCCAATTTGAGCGGCGCCCGAATGCGTTGGAGCATCGCGAGCGTGCCATCGCTCGCCAACGAGCTCGACCGCAAAGCGCCGGGAGTTCCGGCATGGGACGCCGAGCTGTTCCGAGCGCGCGGAGCTCCGCCCGGACGGTGGAGCATCGCCCATGACTCGGATCGCTTCCATCTGGTTGCCGAACCTGGCGATCGAACGCTGGGCGAAGAGCGGCGACTACGCGCCTGACGCGCCGGTCGTCCTGACCGTCGAGGGCACGCACGGGCCGGTCATCCACGCGGTCACCAAAGCGGCCGCCGAGCGGGGAGCAAGGGCGGGCGCTCGGCTGACCGACGCGCGAGCGCTCGATCCGGCGCTGCTCGCGGTTCCGGCCGATCCGGAGGGCGATGCGGCGCTGGTGAAGCGGGTCGCACGTTGGGCCGGCCGCTGGTCGCCGCTGGTCGAGGTCGACGGCGATGGCCTTCGTTTGGATGTGACCGGAGTCGCGCATCTGTTCGGGGGCGAGCAGGCGCTGGTGCGCGATATCCGACGCCGTTTTGTGCAGATCGGCCTGACGATCCGGATTGCGATCGCGCCAACCGCCGCGGCTGCATGGGCGCTGAGTCACTTCGGCCCATCCGACCCGATCGTCACCCCAGCGAAGGCTGGGGTCCATGCCAGTGCGAAGTATCAGACGTTGGAAAAGGTCATTGGCATGGATGCCAGCCTCCGCTGGCATGACCTACTGAAACCTCTCCCCGTCGCAGCGCTCCGCCTGGACGCCGAAACGGTGCTCACGCTCGAACGGCTCGGCCTCAAGACGATCGGCGCACTGATGGATGTGCCGCGGCTTGCGCTCGCGCGGCGGTTTCGTGGAGCCGAAGACGTCGTCGATGCACTCGACCGGGCGCTCGGGCGACAACCCGAGGCGCTGACTCCCGCTCGGACCGAGCTGCCCCCGCGCGCGCTGCTGAAGCTCGAAGAACCGGCTACCCACCCCGAAGCCGCTGCCCAGGCGCTCGAACGGCTGATTCCCGATCTCGTCCGCCAATTGCAGGAACGGCACCTCGGCGCTCGGCGGCTGTCGCTCATCGGCTACCGTGTCGACGGCAGCGTTGCGGTCGCGAGCGTCGCGACGACGATCGCTAGCCGCGAACCTAAGCATTTGGCCCGGCTGCTCGCCGACAAGACGGCCGCGCTCGATCCCCAGTTCGGCTTCGACGCTTTCGCTCTGACGGCGGATTGGACCGAGGAGCTCGGCGCCGCGCAGGAGAGCCTGGTCGAGGAGCCGTCTGGAACGCGCGAGCTGGCGCGATTGATCGACCGGCTGACGGTGAAACTGGGTCCGAAGCGCGTGCGCCGGCCTCAGGTGGTGGAGAGCCATCTTCCCGAGCAGGCCAACGGGTGGGTGGCCGCGCTGGTCGAAGCCGATTCGGTCCAACCATTGCCGGTGCGTCGCCCCCAGCGCCTGCTCGATAGGCCGGAAGCCATCGACGTCATTTATGCGACACCGGAAGGCATGCCGCGCAAGTTCGTGTGGCGTCGCGCCGTGCATGAAATCGCGCGCTCCGAAGGGCCCGAGCGGATCGCGCCCGAATGGTGGCGCCAGCCGTCGGGTGCCCGGTTGCGCGATTATTATCGCGTCGAGGACAACAGCGGCCGCCGGTACTGGATCTATCGCGAAGGGATCGCCGGAGACGGCCGCGGCGGACCGCCCAACTGGTTCATTCACGGGCTGTTCGGCTGATGCCCGAGAAGGTCGGATTCTCGCGCCTGAAGCTGGTGCGAAGCGCGGATATGCCGCCGCCGCCAACGACTCCGTCACCTTATGTCGAGCTTGGAGTCACCTCGCCTTTCTCCTTCCTGCGCGGAGCGTCGGATGCGATCGAGCTGGTGCTGACGGCGCTGCCGCGCGGTTATGACGCCATCGGAATCGCCGATCGCAACACGCTCGCTGGTGTCGTCCGCATGCACAGCGCCGCGAAGGATGGTGGCTTGAGGCCGCTGATCGGGTGTAGGCTCGACCTCACCGACGCGCCGAGCCTGCTCGCTTATCCGATTGACCGCGACGGCTATGGCCGCCTGTCGCGCCTGCTGAGCCTCGGCAAGATGCGCGCCCAAAAAGGCGAATGCGAGCTGACTCTGGGCGACGTCGCCGCCCATGCTGAAGGCATCGCCTTCATCGTCTGGCCGAACGACGATCTTGCTGATTTCGAACGGGAATTGCCGCGCCTCCGTGACGCCTTGACGTCACTCCGGCACGTGGCGGCAAGCTGGCTTTACCGCGGCGACGACAATGCGCGGATCGAGCGGCTCGACCGCCTCGCAAGACGTCACGGCTGCACGATCCTCGCGACCAACGACGTCCATTATCACGCGCCGGACCGCCGCCCGCTGCAGGACGTCGTCACCTGCATCCGCGAGAAGACGACCATCGCCAATGCCGGCTATCTTCTGAATCCTAATGCCGAGCGGCATTTGAAGTCTCCGGCCGAGATGATCCGGCTGTTCGAACGCTGGCCGCATGCGATCGAAGCGACGCGGGAGTTCGCGGATTCGCTCCATTTCAGCTTGGACGAGCTGCGCTACGAATATCCGCGAGAGACGGTGCCCGACGGCAAAACGCCGCAGCAATATCTCGAGCATCTGACCTGGGAAGGCGCTCGAGCGCGATGGCCGGATGGGATTCCCGACAAGGTGCTGAAGCAGCTGAACTATGAGCTGCCGCTGATCGAGCGGCTCGATTTCGCGCGCTATTTCCTAACCGTCCATGACATCGTCGCCTACGCGCGGAGCCTCGATCCGCCGATCCTTTGCCAGGGCCGCGGAAGCGCTGCGAACAGCGCCGTCTGCTATTGCCTCGGGATCACCGCCGTCGACCCCGCGACCAGCGATCTATTGTTCGAGCGCTTCATCTCCGAGGAGCGGCGCGAGCCGCCCGACATCGACGTCGATTTCGAGCATGAGCGGCGCGAGGAGGTGATCCAGCACATCTACCAGAAATATGGCCGGAATCGTGCCGGGATCGCCGCGACCGTCATCCATTATCGGCCGCGCTCGGCGATTCGCGAAGCCGGCAAGGTGATGGGCCTTTCCGAGGATGTCTGCGGTGCGCTCGCCTCGACCATCTGGGGCAGCATGGACCCGGAGCTGGAGGACGCACGCGCGGACGACGCCGGTCTCGACCTCAGCGATCCGCATCTCAAACGCACGATGAAGCTCGCCGAGCAGCTGGTCGGAATGCCGCGGCACCTGTCGCAGCATGTCGGCGGCTTCATCCTGACCGAACGGCCGCTGACCGAAACCGTCCCGATCGGCAATGGAGCGATGGACGACCGTACCTTCATCGAATGGGACAAGGACGACATCGACGATCTCGGAATCCTGAAGATCGACGTCCTCGCGCTTGGCATGCTGACCTGCATCCGCAAATGCTTCGATCTGGTGCGCCAGCATCATGGCGAGGAATGGAGCCTCGCGACCATCCCGCAGGAAGTGCCCGAGGTTTACGACATGCTGTGCCGCGGCGACTCGCTCGGCGTGTTCCAGGTCGAAAGCCGGGCGCAGATGAACATGCTTCCGAGGCTGAAGCCGCGCTGCTTCTACGATCTCGTCATCGAGGTCGCGATCGTCCGCCCCGGTCCGATCCAGGGCGACATGGTCCATCCCTATCTGAAGCGCCGGTCGGCCAAGGATCCAGTGACCTTCCCCTGCCCCGATCCAAGTCATGGCCCGCCGGACGAGCTCGAAAAGATCCTCGGGCGGACGCTCGGGGTGCCGATCTTCCAGGAGCAGGCGATGAAGATCGCCATCGACGCGGCCAAATTCTCGGCGGATGAAGCCAACCAGTTGCGCAAGGCGATGGCGACGTTCCGGTCGAAAGGAGACATCGGCAAGCTTGAAAGCAAGATGGTCGGACGCATGGTCGAGCGCGGATACGACGCCGACTTCGCGCAGCGGTGCTTCGACCAGATCAAGGGTTTCGGCGAATATGGCTTCCCCGAGAGCCACGCGGCGAGCTTCGCACATCTCGTTTACGTGTCGAGCTGGCTGAGGTGGAAATATCCCGCGGCATTCGCAGCAGCGCTTTTGAACTCGCAGCCGATGGGCTTTTATGCGCCGGCGCAGATCGTCCGAGATGCGCGCGAGCATGGAGTAGAGGTGCTCGAGGTCGACGTGAACCTCAGCGACTGGGACTGCACGCTTGAGAACGGAGCGCTGCGCCTCGGCCTGCGCCAGATCGACGGGCTGCAGCGCGAGGCGGCGGACCGGCTCGTCGCTCACCGTCCCTATCGAACCGTCGAGGAGCTGCGCACGCGGGGCCGGGTTCCGGTCTCCGCGATTCAGCGCCTCGCCGCCGCCGACGCGTTCCGCTCCATGGGTCTCGATCGCCGCGCGGCTCTATGGGATTCGCGCGCGCTCAAGCAGGCGCCGGATCTGCCGCTGTTCACCTATACCCAAGCGCGCGACGAAGGATCGGAAAGCGAACCGGCGCAGCTTCCGGCAATGCCTTTAGCCGAGCATGTCGTGAACGATTATCAGACGATCCGGCTCAGCCTGAAGGCGCACCCGATGCGCTTCCTGCGCGAACGTTATCAGGCGCGGAAATTCGTCACTGCCGATCGGCTGGATTCGATCAAGGACGGCAAGCGCCTGTCGATCGCAGGACTCGTCCTGATCCGCCAGCGACCAGGAAGCGCCAAGGGCGTCGTCTTCATCACCATCGAGGACGAGACCGGAATCGCCAATCTCGTCATCTGGCCCGACGTGTTCGAAAAGCAGCGCAAGATCGTCATGGGCGCGCGGCTGATGGCGGTGCACGGGATCGTCCAGCGGGACCCCGATAGCAATGTGATCCACGTCGTCGCGCGGCGGCTTGAGGATCACAGCCATATGCTTCGGCACCTCAGCGACGAATCCATGCCTTCGAACCTTGCCCGGGATGTGAAACCCGGAAGCTGGAGTCCTCCGGCGGCCGGCCGCCATCCGCGCGACATCGAGGTAATCCCCAAAAGCCGAGATTTTCATTGACGCGCCATTTGCCGTAACCAGACCTGCCATAGCGGGTGAGGGCGATGCGGACACTGAAAGCGATACCCATATTGCTTGCGCTAGTGGCCAGCGCGGCGTCCGCTGCATCGCCGATCGAAGGAAATTGGAAAAACCCGATCGGAAGCGCGATCATCGAAATTGCGCCATGCGGCACCATCCTCTGCGGCAAAGTCGTGTGGGCATCCGAGCGCGGGCAGCGCGAAGTCGCGCAGCACACCTCTAACGTCGTCGGAATGATGGTCCTCACCGGCCTCAAGCCTGCGCATGGGCACTGGTCGGGAAGCCTCTACATCCCCGACGACAACATCCACGTCTCTGCCCGCCTGCAGCTCGTCGACGATCATCAGCTGAAGCTCACCGGATGTGGGCTGCTGGGATTGATCTGCCGGACGCAAATCTGGACTCGCGTCGATGGGCCGTTGCCTGACAAGGACTAGCCACGCCGGTTCATCGCTCGGCAAGCTGAATGGCGGATTCTTGCCGCAAATCAGCGCTATAGGAACATCATGAAGCAGATTCTCGCTAAGGCCGGTCTTGTCCTGCTTGCCCTCGCGGTGCCCGCTGCCGGTTCCGCGCAGTCGACGCTTGCTGGCGAATGGCGCAACCCGCACGGCACCGTCGTCGTCCGCGTCGCGCCATGCGGAAAGGCCTTTTGCGGAACGATCAGCTGGGCTTCCGAGCGGAACCGGGAGAAGGGCAACACGCCCGGCACGCGGGTGCTGACGAACCTGAGGCCCATCGGCGACGGCACCTACAAGGGCAGCGCTTACGACCCGAAGCACGACATGAACGGTACCGCGCTGGTGCGCCAGGCCGGCCCCAATGTCATGATCGTCAAAGGCTGCGCACTGCTTGGTCTCATCTGCAAGGAGCAGCGCTGGACGCGGGTCTGACTTGTGCCGTTAGGCAGCGGTTCCGAGGATCTCCCCTGCGCCGATCTCGCCGGCAAGCACCGCCGATTGAAGCGCGCTGATCTCATCAGCCCAGTAACGGTCTGCCGCGAAATGGGGTGAGCGCTCGCGGACCGCCGAGTAGACCATCTGCAGCTTCGGCGATGTCTCGAGCGGCGCGTGATAGTCGATGCCCTCGGCCGCAGCCATCAACTCGACCGCGATCACGCCTGCCGCGTTGCGCGCGATCTGCGCCGCCTTGCGCGCAGCGATCGGCGCCATCGAGACATGATCCTCCTGCCCGGCCGACGTCGGAATCGAATCGACGCTTGCCGGATAGGCGAGGCTCTTGTTCTCACTGACCAGCGCCGCGGCCGTTACCTGCGGGATCATCAGGCCCGAGTTCACGCCGGAGTCCTGCGTGAGGAAGGCGGGCAGGCCACTCATTTTCGGATCAACCAGCACGCTGACTCGCCGCTCCGACATCGAACCCACTTCGCATAGCGCCATGGCGATTGTGTCCGCGGCGAAGGCGACCGGCTGGGCATGGAAATTGCCACCGGAGATGGCCGTGTCCTCATCGGCAAAGACGATGGGATTGTCCGTTACCGCGGCAGCTTCGATAGTCAGTGTTCGCGCGGCATTGTCGAGCATGTCGAGCGCGGCGCCCATGACCTGCGGCTGGCAGCGGAAGCTATAGGGGTCCTGGACGCGATCGCATTTGACGTGGCTGGTCAGGATTCCGCTGCCCTGCAGCAGGTCGCGGATCGCCTCGGCGACGCGGATCTGGCCCGGTTGCCCGCGAAGCCCGGAGATGCGCGGATCGAATGGCTTCGCACTGCCCTTCAGCGCGTCGACCGAAAGCGCGCCGGCAGCGATTGCGGCGCTGAAGACGCGCTCGCCCCGGAATAACGCATCGAGCGCGAGCGCCGTACTGGCCTGCGTGCCATTGATCAGCGCCAGCCCCTCCTTCGGCCCGAGCTGCAATGGCTCCAGCCCGAGGCGTTGGAGCGCGGTTTGCGCGTCCACCGCATCGCTCCCGAAACATACTCGCCCGTAGCCCATCAGCGCAGCGATTAGGTGAGCGAGCGGCGCAAGATCGCCCGATGCTCCGACGCTGCCCTGGGAGGGGATCAGCGGCATGGCGTCGGCATCGAGCAGCCGCTGAAGCGCGTTGATGACTTCGCGCCGAACGCCTGAATGGCCGCGCCCGAGGCCGAGCAGCTTGAGGATGATCATGAGCCGCGTGACATGGCGCGGTAGAGGATCGCCGACGCCGGCGCTGTGCGACAGGATGAGGTTGGTCTGGAGCTCGGCGAGCCGCTCCGCGGGGATGCGCGTGTTGGCGAGCATTCCGAAGCCGGTGTTGACCCCATAGACGGTCTCGCCGCCGGCGACGATCCGCTCGACCGCAGCGGCTGATCGGGCGATGCGCTCCATCGACGCTTCGTCGAGCGACGCCGCTTCGCCCGCCCACAAGCTGCGCAGGGCGCCGAGATCGATTACCTCGGGATTGAGCTTCACGGATTCACCATCGGAAGGTCCAGCCCCTGTTCCCGCGCGCAGTCGATCGCAATCTCATAGCCCGCGTCGGCGTGGCGCATCACCCCGGTGCCGGGATCGTTCCACAGGACGCGCTCGAGCCGCCGCGCGGCGTCATCGGTGCCGTCGGCGACGATCACCATTCCCGCGTGCTGCGAATATCCCATGCCGACGCCGCCGCCGTGATGGAAGGAAACCCAGGTCGCGCCGCTCGCGGCGTTGAGCAAGGCATTGAGCAGCGGCCAGTCGGACACCGCGTCGCTGCCGTCGCGCATGCTTTCGGTCTCGCGGTTGGGCGAAGCGACGCTGCCGCTGTCGAGATGGTCGCGGCCGATCACGATCGGCGCCGAGACTTCGCCGTTCCGGACCATCTCGTTGAAGGCGATGCCGAGACGGTGCCGCTGTCCCAAGCCGACCCAGCAGATGCGCGCGGGCAAGCCCTGGAAGGCGATCCGCTCGCGCGCCATGTCGAGCCAGCGATGGAGATGCGGATCGTCGGGGATCAGCTCCTTGACGCGTTGGTCGGTGCGGTAGATGTCTTCAGGATCGCCGGAGAGCGCAGCCCAGCGGAACGGTCCGATGCCGCGGCAGAAGAGCGGCCTTACGTAAGCCGGAACGAAGCCGGGAAAGTCGAAGGCGTGGGTGACGCCCATGTCTAAAGCTTCCTGGCGGATGTTGTTGCCATAATCGAAGGTCGGCACGCCCATGTCCTTGTAGGCGAGCATCGCCTCGACATGCTGCGCGATCGACAGGCGTGCCGCTTCGGCGACGGCGGCAGCGTCGCGTTCGCGCATCTCCTGCCATTTCGCGACGGTCCAGCCGGCGGGACAATAGCCGTTGGCGGGATCGTGGGCGCTGGTCTGGTCGGTAAGCGCGTCGGGCTTGATCCCGCGCTTCAGCATCTCGGGCAGGATCTCGGCGGCATTGCCGAGCAGCCCAACACTGGTCGGTTCCGTAGCGCCGCGAATGATCTCGAGCGCCTCGTCGATGCTGTTCGCCCGCCGGTCGAGGTAGCGCGTCTCGAGCCTTTTTTCGATCCGGCTTTCCTGCACTTCGATCGCGATGCAGTGCGCGCCGGCCATCACGGCAGCGAGCGGCTGAGCGCCGCCCATTCCGCCGAGACCCGCGGTCAGAATCCACTTGCCGTCAAGGTCGCCGCCGAAATGCTGGCGGCCCATCTCGGCGAAGGTCTCGTAGGTGCCTTGGACGATGCCCTGGCTGCCGATGTAGATCCAGCTGCCGGCCGTCATCTGGCCGTACATCATGAGCCCGGCGCGATCGAGCGCGTTGAACACCTCCCAGTTCGCCCATTTTGGTACCAGGTTGGAGTTGGCGAGAAGCACGCGCGGCGCGTCCTTGTGGGTGCGGAATACGCCGACGGGCTTGCCGGATTGGACCAACAGCGTCTGATCTTCCTCGAGCCGTTCCAACGTCTCGACGATCTTGTCGAAGCAGGCCCAGTTGCGCGCCGCGCGGCCGATGCCGCCGTAAACGACGAGGTTCTGCGGGTCCTCTGCGACCTCGTCGTCGAGGTTGTTCATCAGCATGCGGACAGCCGCTTCGGTCGTCCACTGCTTCGCCTTGATCTCGCTCCCGCGGCGGGCGCGAATGTGCCGTGAATTGTCGCGTCTGTCGGTCATTACGGCGCTGCTCTAGCGCCTGCTACGGCTCGGCCCAAGCGGGCGCCAGCGATCGATCCAGACCAGCAGAAAGCCGGCGAGGATGAAGCCGAAGGCGATGCCTGCACCGTTCAGCAGGACCTGAATCCAGCCGAGCTTGGTCAGATCGATGAAGGGATAAGGGTAGCGGTGGTCGAGCTGTCCTCGGCCGAGCGCGTAAAGGAAGTAGATGATTGGAAAGAGGCTCCACAGCCAAGGGGCGCTCCAGCGCAGCTTCCCGCGAGGAACGAACAGGAGCCAATAAATCGCGGTTGCTGACGGCGAGACGTAATGCAGCAGATAATCTGCGATCAGCGCCGCGCCGCTGAGCGGATGAAGACTGCGAAGCAGAATGAGGTACACAATCCCGACGAGCAGGATCGCGAGCATCAGTCCGCTCAGGACGAAAGGCGAGAGACGGCGTCCGAGCGCAAGCGTGGACATCGCCACGGCGAGCGCCAGGTTGCAGATGATCGTGAAGAACCGCGCGAGCGTCCACGCGGTCGCCGTGACGTCATGCATGTGTCCGAAGGTGGCCGAGAACTGGAGCGCGATTCCGATCCAGCATATCAGTGCGATCAGCGCCGCGGCGGCCTTACTCATCCTGCCCCGCAAAGATGCGCCGCTCGGGTCCAGGCAGCCCAACCCAGTAGCCGAGCTCCGCCAAGGTTTCGATGCGCCACACGCAAAGGTCGGCCTGCTTGCCGGCAGCTATGCTTCCGATGCTGTGCGCCAGCCCCAGCGCGCGCGCAGCATTGATCGTCATTCCGGCGACCGCCTCCTCGGGCGTAAGGCCGAACAAGGTGCACGCCATATTCATCGCCAGCGTCGGCGAGAGCAAAGGCGAAGTTCCGGGATTGCAGTCGGTGGCAACCGCGATCGGAACCTTGTGCTTGCGCAGGAGATCGAGCGGCGGCTTCCGCGTCTCCTGCAGCGCGTAGAAGGCACCAGGGAGAAGCACCGCCACCGTGCCTGCACCAGCCATGGCCTTTGCGCCGGCGTCGTCGAGATGCTCGAGATGGTCGGCCGAGAGGGCGTGATATTTGGCTGCGAGCGCGGCGCCCTGGCTGTTCGATAATTGCTCGGCGTGAAGGCGGACCCGAAGGCCATGATGGGCCGCGGCCTTGAACACGCGCTCGACCTCCTCGGGCGTGAACGCAATGCCTTCGCAAAAGGCGTCGACGCTGGTCGCGACGCCCTGCTTCGCAGCGGCCGGGATCAGCTTGTCGACGATCTCGCTGACATAATGCGCACGGCGGTCGCGCTGGTCGGCGGGGAGTGCATGAAGCGCGAGCAGGGTGGGTATGATTCTCACCGCCTGCCCGTCTCCGAGCTTACCGATGATGTCGAGCAGCCGCAGCTCGCTCGCCGTGTCGAGGCCATAGCCGCTCTTCACTTCGACCGTCGTGCAGCCACCCGCCATTAGCGCGTGCAAGCGCTGGCGGCTCTGCTCGAGCAGCTCATCGACGGATGCGGCAGCAGTGCGCTTAACGGTCGATGCGATTCCGCCACCCCCTTCGGCAATCTGTTCGTAGGTCGCGCCGGCGCGGCGCATCGCATGCTCGTCCGCGCGCGTGCCGCCGAAGACGAGGTGTGTGTGGCAGTCGATCAGGCCGGGCGTAACCCAGGCGCCGCCGAGCGCAACCACTTCCTTTGCGCGGAAGCCCGCGAGCTCGGTGCGCTTGCCGACGCGAAGGATCTTGCCATCGGCGATGGCGATTGCGCCATTCTCGATCAGGCCGAGCGGGTTGCCCGAACGTTCCTCAAGCGTCGCGATATTGCAGTCGACAAGCAGCCGGTCCCACATGCCACTGCCCTTAGGCGAGCGCTGCTGTTAGGGTCCAGTCATGAGCAGCTGGCCGAACCTTTCCGACCTTCTCTCGACGGTTAATCATGGTGCGCGCGTCGGCCTCGTCGGTGCGCCACTTGCGGCGGGATCAGTGACTCCAGGCCGCTGCGACTTGGGTCCCGATCTGATCCGCCAGACACTGCGGCGGGTCGGACGCTATGATGTCGAGACGCGCCGCGAGTTAGCGACGGAGTTTCTCGATCATGGGGATGTAAAGCTCGAAGGTCTCAGCATCGAGCAGGCGACGCCAATCATTCAGGACGCGGTGTCCAGAAGTGCGCAGGCGCACGACCTCACGTTACTCGTCGGTGGAAACAACGCGGTCACCCGACCCGGAGTGTTGGGGCTCGGCATGCCGTTGGACAAGGTAGGGCTGATCACCCTCGATGCGCATTTCGACATGCGCGATCTCGACCAGGGCCTCGGCAACGGCAATCCGGTGCGGGCGCTGATCGAGGACGGTCTGCCGGGCGCGAACATCGCGCAGATCGGGATCGCCCCTTTCGCCAACAGCCGCATGATGCACGAGGATGCCGGGGCGGCGGGCAATCTGATCGTGACGATGGAGGAGGTACGCCGCGACGGAATTGCCAGAGCAATCGATCGCGCGCTGGAGCATGTCGTCTGCGAAGCGATCGTGATCGACTGCGACATCGATGTGATCGACCGCTCGCAATTCCCCGCTGCTCCCGGAGCACGCCCCGACGGCATGTCGGTGCACGACTTCTTCTACGCCGTACGTCGGCTCGCGTCCGAGTTGCGCGTCAAGCTCATCGATTTGACGGAATGGGACCCGCCGCTCGACCCAACCGACCTTAGCGCTTTGACCGCCGCCCGCTGGGTCGCCGAGTGCCTTGTCGGTTTCGAGATGCGCCAGCTTTCTTAGGCGAACGCCGCTTTGGCGGATCGGGGACAATGACCACCTGATCCTTCTCGATCTTAACTACGCATTCCCAGGGAATTTGTCGCCCATGCGTCTTCGCTGTGAGCATCTCGATCAGGCTTCCAGGGCCCGACGTCAGCGCCACGACGCGTCCGCTCTCGACATGCACTTCATGGATGCGGCCCAAGGTTTCGCCGTCGAGCGTCTTCACCTTGACGCCGCGAAGATCGCTGAGCCGCATCACAACGCTCCCTCTCGCGGCATCCAAGCGCGTACCTTGTCCTCAACCTCGTGCAGCCCGAGCTTTTCGGCTTTGCACTTGAGCTTCACGACGCTTCCGATCTCCGCGATTTGATCCGCCGGAACGCGCGCCATACGGTCGCCTGCAATTTTTCGGGTCAGCCAGAACAGCCAACGGGGCATCCGCCCTTCATAAGCGCCCGGACCGACCAGCAGCGCCTCGACGCGCATCTCCTTGCCGGGGCTGCCGCCGAGCTCGATGTCGTCAACAACCCCGCACGATCGCTCGTCCTTGTCGATGATCTGCAGGTCGAGCAGCTGGCTGACGATCTTCACCTGTCCTAGCGGGCTCATGCTGCCCCTCCAGAGGTCAGCAGATAGAGCGGCACGGCCGCGATTGCAGTCACCGTGACGATGACGAAGAACAGCCAGCCCAGCCCCTTCGCCAGCCACTTGTTGGCATATTGTCCCATGTAGCTCTTATCGTTGGCGAGGAGCATCAACGCGAGATAGCTGAGCGGCAGGACCACGATCGAGCTGACGACTGCATAATCGACAAGGTCCATCACCTCGACGCCGGTCATGACGATGAGAAGCGCCAGGAGCATTACGGCAATCCAGGCAACCGTGAATCGAGGCGCTTGCCACGGCTTCTTGTGGCGGCCCCACTCCCACCCGAAGAATTGCGAGATCGAATAAGCATTGGCCATGCAGGTCTCGACCGCTGCCCCTGCGACCGCAAAGAACATGCCAAGCAAGGCGCACAGAAGCCCTGCCTTGCCGAGCGGAATGGCCGTTTCGAGTGCCGCGCTTCCCGGAACTTCGGGCGCGACGAGCGCGGGCGCAAACAGAAGCGCGCCGAGCGCAAGGATCGCGATCGACAGAAGCGAGCCCAAGCCCATTCCGACGACGCTCGTAACGCGATTGGTTAGAAGGTCTTTGGGACCCCATTCCTCTTCGATCCCGCCCGAGGAATAGAAATAAGCCTCGTAGGGAAACATGACGGCGCTGAAGATCGCGACGACGAAATAGGAATAGCTCAGCAATTCCTTCGTGCTGAGGCCGTGCGGCACCTGGGGGACGAATCCACCTGCAATCTTTCCCCACGGCGGATGGATGGCGACAAGCGCGACGACGAACACGATCATGAACAGACCGAGGAGGCCGTATGTCCGCTCGATCCACTTGAACGGCAGGATCCACATCGACGCCATGAGTAAGATGGTGCTCGCGAGGCACATGAGCATGTACGGAGCGCCGGTCAGGTGATTGAGGATCAAGCCGAGACCGCCGATCTCCGCCGCACAGGTTATGAGCGTGCTGACCAGCGACACCGCAAGCGTGAACAGCCCCAGCTTCAGTCCGAGACGGTGGCGCATCAGGCTGAAGACGGGCTGACGCGCAACCGCCGCGACGCGGCCGCACATCTCGGCGAACACGATGATCCCGATCGTCGAAATGGCAAATGCGGCGATCAGCGCGAAGCCGAACCTCGAGCCCGCCTGCGCAGAGAAGACCAGCTGGCTGATGTCCACGAAGCCGCCGACGGCGGTCATGATGCCGAGTGTCAGCTCAAGCGGATTCAAGGCTATCCTCGATGGTCTTGAGCGTGCGTGCGTGCTCCCGAAGGTCAGCCGGTGACGCATCGCCAGGTTGCTTCAGAAGCGCATCGATTTCCCGAGCGTAGGCCGAGCGCGGCTGACTCAGTGCCTTACCGCTCGTCTCGAGCTCTTGCCGCAGTTCCTTGCGCATCGTCTCGACATAGGTTTGCGTGAGCTTGCCCTTGCTCGCCTGTTCATTGACGAGCGCCCATTCCGCCGCGAGCGAACGCGCCTGGCTAATATACGGAAGGTCGGCTTGAGGGCCTTTCGAACAGGCTGCGAGCGAGAGCAGGAGCAGCAGGATCCAACGCATGTCCGCAGAACCGTTTCGGGCGCGGCCCGTTCCGCTCACAAATTGGCTGCAGCGATCCTTCGCCCCTTCTCGGACAATGTCCGGAACGTGACGGAGAAGCGCAGCTGATCGCCCGGAAGGATGCGGTGCTCCCATTCCCAGCGGGCCTCATCCGAGAGCAAGTAAGCGGAGCGCGGCGCGAGATCGAGATTCGCGCGGTCGAAGCCGCCCGGCTTTCGGCGGCGGAAGCGGAGGATAGCCGGAGTGCCGAGAGAAATGCCGACGACTTTCTCAAAGACGTCACGGTCACGATGCCAGCCGATCCCCGCGCCGGGATCGTAGCGCGCGAGCAGGACGTGAACGAAATCGGCTGGCTGGATTCGTGCGAACTCAGCTGCCTTTTCACGCAGCGGCTGCAGCCACTCGGGGATCGGCTCGGTCGGCGCGAAGCTCGAGTCCTCGAAATCGTAGCGCCACCCGAAGCTCCTGGTCTTGCGGTTGCCAAGCCAGCCGTGGAACTGAAACGGCGATAAGTCTGCGGCACTGAGTTGCTCCACGAGCGAGCGCTCCTCCGCGTCGCCGATTAAATCTTCCTCGTAGCGAAGCCCGCTGATCAGCGGCGCGTTGAACAGCAGGCTCATCAGCCAAACAGCTCCTTGAGCTCCGACGGCTTCAGCTCGGGCGCGAGCTGCTGGAACGTACACTGCTTCGGGTCCTTGTCGGGCCGCCAGCGCAGGAAGCCCGTGCCGTGGCGGAAGCGGCGGCCGGTCACCTGGTCGTAGCGGACCTCGACAACGAGGACCGGTTTCAGCGGCTCCCAGGCCATCGAGCGAGCGGTGTTCCACCGGCTCGGTCCGCCCGGAGCGCTGCCGGTGAAGCCCGGTGGCTCGATAAGGCCTTCGAGCTCCTTCGTCAGCGCCGGCCGCTCCGCCGCCGGGATCGCCGAGGTGAAGCCGACGTGATCGAGCAGCCCCTGGTCGTCGTAGAGGCCGAGCAGCAGCGACCCGACTTCTTTCTTCTTCTCCGCGTAGCGGAAGCCGCCGACGACGCAGTCGGCCGTGCGCTGCTGCTTGACCTTGATCATCGCGCGCTCGCCCGAGCGGTAGTCCTGGTCAGCACGCTTGGCGATCACGCCGTCGAGCGCGCCGCCGCTTCGCTCCAGCCAGCCGATCGCGACGTCGCGGTCGCAGGTCATCGGGGAGAGCTGCAGCCCGGCGGCTTCGTTCTTGCGGAAGAATATTTCGAGCTGCTTGCGCCGCTGCGACAGAGGAACCGAGGCAAGGGACTCGCCGTCGAGCTCGAGCAGGTCGAAGGCCATCAGCTCGGCCGGCGTTTCGTTGGACAATTTGCGGACCCTGCTTTCCGCCGGATGAAGGCGAAGCTGCAGCGCATCGAAGGACAGTACGTCGCCGACTGGAATGATCAGCTCGCCGTCGAGCAGGAACTGCGTTGTCTTGAGCGCGAGAAGCATCTGGACGACTTCGGGGAAATAGCGCGCAAGCGGCTTGCCCGACTTCGACGTCAGGGTAACCTCGTCGCCGTCCCGGCGCGCGAGGCAGCGGAAGCCATCCCACTTGGGTTCATACTGCCAGCCCTTACCCTCCGGCAGCTCGGCTGCGAGCAGAGCCTCCATCGGCGCCGGAACAGATCCACCTTTCGTCACTCGCCGATAATCGCCGACGGCTTGCAGCCGTTCCCATTGCGCGCGCTGGTCCGGCTGTTACGTTTCCGGTTCGAGCAGGGGAGATTATCGAATGGCATTCGATCCGAACGCCGCGACCGCGCGCTACATCGACAGCCTCGGGCCGGCCGCGCTTCAGAAAGCGCACGATTACACCGTCGGCAAGGAATGGATGCTCTTGTGGTCGCTGCTCGTTGCTGCAGTCGTCACCTGGCTGATCGTGCGCTCTGGCGTGCTCGATCGGATGGAGGCGAAAATCGCCGAGAAGCGGCGCAACCTCCGCGCCTTCCTTGTTGCGCTGGTCTATTTCATCGTCTCGACGATTCTGACGCTGCCTTGGGCGATCTACGCCGACTGGTGGCGCGAGAAGGGCTACGGTCGAACCGCTCAACCTTTCTCGGACTGGCTCCTTCAGCTCGGCATCCTGACGCTGGTCACGTCGCTGATCGGGGCGATCTTCTTCATCGGCATCTACTGGTTGATGCGGCGAACCGGTAAGAGCTGGTGGATCTGGTCGGGCGGCCTCGTCGCGGTCGCCTTTGCCTTCGTCGCGTTGCTCGCCCCCATCGTCATCGAGCCGTTGTTCAACCATTACACACCGGTCCCGCCCGGGCAGGTGCGTGATGCAGTGGTCGAGATGGCGCAACGCGCCGGGATCCCGCCGAACAAGGTCTACATGTACAACGGCTCGCGCCAGTCGAATAACTTCACCGCGAATGCCGGCGGTGTCGGGAGCACGGCGCGGGTCGCTATTTCTGACGTTGCCTTCAAGAATGCGACGCTCGACGAGGTTCGCGCCGTCACCGGCCATGAGATCGGCCATTATGTGCTGAAGCACACCTGGTGGGGGATCCTCTTCTACTCCGTTGGCGCGATCATCCTCTTCTTCATCGCGGACCGGACCTTCGGCTGGTTCGCCCGGCGGTTCGGCAGCACTGCAAGGCTCGACGATCCGCGAGGGATTCCGGTCCTCATGTTCATGGTGTCATTCTTCGGATTGATCGTCCTTCCGGCCACGAACACGTTCAGCCGGACGCTCGAGAGCCAGGCGGACGCTTATTCGCTTCAGACCGAGAACCGGCCAGACGCTTTGGCGACATCGCTCGTGAAGACTGCCGAGTATCGGTACCCGCGGCCCGGGAAGTTAGAGGAGGTCGTCTTCTACGATCACCCATCGGTCGAGGCGCGAGTTCGACGCGCGATGGAGTGGAAGGCCGTGCACCCCGAGCCCCCGACGCAATAGGTGAAGCTTTCACGTAGCCCGGCGGAGCGCCTTCGCTAGCTTCACGCACTGCAGCAGGCACGGGGGGCGCTTAGTGGCGGCGGGGCAGCTCACCATCGACACCGGCGACACGGCATGGATGCTGGTGTCGACCGTTCTCGTCATGCTCATGATCCTGCCGGGGCTGGCGCTCTTCTATGGCGGGCTCGTTCGGGCGAAGAACTTGCTGAGCGTGATGAGCCAGGTGCTCGGCATCACGTCGGTTTCGATCCTCGCGTGGGTGCTGTGGAATTACAGCCTTGCGTTTTACGACGGCAATGCGCTGATCGGCGGGTTCGGGAAGGCGGGTCTTTCCGGAGTCGGCGGCGATAGCGCCTGGACGATCGGAAGCAGCGGCAAGGCCATCCCAGAACTGGTCTTTGCCGCATTCCAAATGGCCTTTGCCGCGATCACCGGCGCGCTAGTCATAGGCGCGCTGGTCGAGCGCATCCGCTTCGGTGCTATCATGCTCTTCTCATTGCTGTGGCAGACCATAGTCTATGCGCCGCTCGCCCACATGGTGTGGGCGAGTGACGGCTTCCTGTTCAAATTCGGTGCGATCGATTTCGCGGGTGGAACCGTGGTCCACATCAATTCGGGCATTGCCGGTCTCGTAGGCGTCGCCTTCGCGGGTCCGCGGATCGGGCATTTGAGGGAAGCGATGCCGCCGCACTCGCTGGCGCTGACGATGGTCGGAGCCGGACTGCTGTGGGTCGGCTGGTTCGGCTTCAATGCCGGATCGGCGCTCGAGGCGAATGGCCTCGCCGCAGTCGCCATGATGAACACGTTCGTCGCGCCGGCAGCCGGGGCGCTCACCTGGATGGCAGCGGAGCGGCTGGTCTCCGGCAAGCCCTCGATGCTCGGTGGTGCGTCGGGCGCGGTTGCGGGCCTGGTCGCGATCACGCCAGCAGCCGGCGCGAGCGGGCCCGTCGGCGCAATCCTGCTCGGCTTAGCGGCAAGCCTCATCTGCTACGGCTTTGTCGGCTCGCTGAAGAACAAATTGCGGCTCGACGACAGCCTCGACGTGTTCGGGATCCACGGACTTGGCGGGATCACCGGCTCGATCGGGACTGCGCTTGTCGCGCTGCCCTTGCTTGGCGGCCACGGCGGCGCCGGCTACGCGCTTGGGCACCAGTTCATCCGGCAGGTCGCTGCTGTCGCCGTCGCCATTGCCTGGTCGGCTGCCGGATCCGCCATCTCCTTTGGCATCGTGCGCGCGATCATGCCGCTGCGGCATGCGCGCGACGCTGAGCGGGAGGGCCTCGACATCGCCGATCACGGCGAGCGCGCGTACAATTACTAAGACAAAGGCAAAAAGGCCGCCCGAAGGCGGCTTGATGGTTGGTTGCGGGGGCAGGATTTGAACCTGCGACCTTCAGGTTATGAGCCTGACGAGCTACCGGGCTGCTCCACCCCGCGTCACCTATGTTAGGCCTCAGGCGCCGGCGCTGGCATCTGCCAGCTTGGCTATCCTCCCGCTCTGCGAGCGGTCCGGGCGGCCGTTCGGCCTTGCGAAGCCTGCGGCTTCGGGGCCTTCACCCGGTAAAACAAAAACATTATGAATGGGTTCTCGAACCACGCCGCCAGCAAAGCCTGGCGACGACCTACTCTTCCACTGCTTAAGCAGTAGTACCATCGGCGCTGTCCGGTTTCACGGCCGAGTTCGGGATGGGATCGGGTGGGTCACGGACGCTATGGTCACCAAGCTATGGTGACGGCGCGGATCGAGTTTCTAGAAATCGTGCACTTTGTACTTTGGGCATCTAGCTGAGCGTTCAACCACGCCAGCAGAGCTGACGATGATGGTGGGACTCTCAAGCGCGAAATGAGTAATTAGGACCGGTTAGCTCCATGCGTTACCGCACTTCCACAC
>JAICSX010000014.1 GCA_025936675.1 Sphingomonas sp. | reverse complement strand
CCATTCGACCTTGTTCTTCTTGAACAGGAATTCGATGCCCTGGGTGAGGCCCTTCACCGCTTCGAGGCGCGTTGCATGCATCTGGCCGAGGTCGAGCTCGACGCTGGCGGGTTTCACGCCCCATTTGGCGAGCGTGCCGTCATGCGCTTCCTCGAACAGCTCGGACGCGTGGAGCAAAGCCTTGGACGGAATGCAGCCGACATTGAGGCAAGTGCCGCCGAGCGTCTCGCGGCTTTCGGCACAGGCGGTCTTGAGGCCGAGCTGGGCGGCACGGATTGCGGCAACATAGCCGCCGGGACCGGCGCCGATCACCAGAACGTCGAAATCATAGCCGTCGGCCATCAACTGCTCCGCTTATTCGAGATTGCGAGCGCGACTTAGGGGTGCGGTCTCGCACCCGCAAGTTCGGCAAGTGGTAACGCGCACTTAACCATGGGCTGTTAGCGCTATCAGCGCCGAAGGGGAGCAGGCTCTAAATGATCGGTTCGAGTGGGCCGGGTGCCAGCCCATGGCTGCTGATTGAAGCATCGAGCGAAGGAGTCCTTCGCTTTGCGACCGCGATGCCGTCGGCCCGGCCGCGCATCGCCGACATCCACGAAGTCGAGATTGCCGGAGTGCCGACCTTCACGGATGCGTTGCAACGATTTGAGCGGGAGCGCGGCATTCCGCTTCGTGGCCTTCAGTGCGCGATGGCGATTGCGGGCGCCGCCAGCGGCGAAACCATTTCGCTGGTGCGCTCGCGCTGGACCATCAGCCGCGCGGGACTGTTCGCCGTTTTTGGCACACAGCCGGTAATTCTCAACGACGTTGCTGCCCGAGCCTGGGCGACGCGATCAGGGACGGCGAACGTCGAGCTACTGAGGAGCTCCGGCTCACCGAGCCTCGATCGTCCGGGCCGCTATGGAATGATCATGGTCGAGGAAGGCGTCGGAGCCGCGATCATCGACGTCGACCGCGATTCCGGTGTTCGAATACTCGAAACCGAAGCCGGCCACAGCGATTTCTCGCCTGGCAACGAGCGGGAGGAGAAGCTCGCCACAGCGATCCAGCGCACGTCGTCGGTCGTCAGCTGGGAAATGATGCTGATGCTCGACCGGCATGATCCCGTCTGGGGCCAGGCTTGCCCCGACCTCCTCGAAGCTGAACGGCCTCGCCTGCAGGCTGCTCTTCTGGGACGGTTTGCGATCAACATGATGCACTGCTTCGGCGCGTGGCAGGGCATGATGATCACCGGATCACGCGCCGGCCGCATGCTCGAACCGCGCAACCGCGTCTATTTCGATTCCGCTTATGCGACGCGGCGCAATTTCAGCCGCCTCGTCATCGGCGCTCCAGCGTGGCGCGTCGACCAGCATGAGGCGGTGCTGACTGGAGCCGCCGAGCGGCTCGCGCACGACCTACACGCTAGTGACAGGGCGGCAGCGGCCTAGAGATCGATCAGCAGCCGCGTCGGATCTTCGATCGCTTCCTTGACGCGCACGAGGAAGGTCACCGCTTCCCGGCCATCGATGATGCGGTGGTCGTAGCTAAGCGCGAGGTACATCATCGGCCGGGCGACGATCTGCCCGTCCTTGACCACCGGCCGCTCCTCGATGCGGTGCATGCCGAGCACAGCCGACTGCGGCGGGTTGATGATCGGCGTCGACAGCAACGATCCGAACACGCCGCCGTTCGAGATGGTAAAAGTCCCGCCGCTCATCTCGTCGACGGTCAGCGTGCCTTCCTTCGCCTTCTTGCCATAGGCGGCGATCGTCTTCTCGATCTCGGCGAAGCTCATCCGGTCGGCGTTGCGGACGACGGGAACTACGAGGCCCTTGGGCGCGGAAACGGCGACCGAGACGTCGAGATAATCGTGATAGACGATCTCGTCCCCTTCGAGGCTGGCGTTGACCGAGGGCACGTCCTTTGCCGCGAGCGCGCATGCCTTCACGAAGAAGGCCATGAAGCCGAGCCGGATGCCGTGCTTTTTCTCGAAGAGATCCTTGTAACGCGTCCGGGCGTCGATCACCGCGCTCATGTCGACGTCATTGAACGTCGTCAGCATGGCCGCGGTGTTCTGTGCTTCCTTGAGGCGCTTGGCGATCGTCTGGCGAAGGCGCGACATCTTCACGCGCTCTTCATGGCGCTCGGCGCCGCTCGAGGAGGGCCGGGGGGCACCAGGCAAAGTTTTTGCCTCCGGAGCTGGGGCCTTCGCCTGCGGCGATGGTGCGGAAGCAGCCTGCGACTTCTGCTCCTGCGCGGCCGCGATCACGTCATCCTTGGTGAGCCGTCCGTCCTTGCCGGTGCCGCGGATGCTGGTCGGGTCGACATGATATTCGAGAACGGCGCGCCGGACCGCGGGGGAGAGCGTCTGGACCTGATCCTCGTCGCGCGGGGGACCGTCCGCATTGGGCGGCTCAATCGTATTGAGCTCCGCATCCTCACGAAGCTCCGGATTCTCGCCGGCGCCGGCGGGGTTGGTCGTCGAGTCCGCAGCGGCCTGTGCAGGGCTTGGCGAAGCAGCCGCGCCAGCGGTCGCCTTTTCGTCGACCCGTGCGATCACGGCACCGACGGCAACGGTATCGCCTTCCCGCACTAGCTGCTCAGTCAGCACGCCAGCAATCGGCGACGGCACCTCGACACTGACCTTGTCGGTTTCGAGGCTGGCGATCGGCTCGTCCGCGGCGACTGCCTCGCCCGGCTTCTTCAGCCACTGCGCGAGCGTGCCTTCGGTGATCGACTCCCCGAGCGCGGGGACTTCAACGTCAGTGGCCACTTTGTTCCCTTATCCGCTTTATTCCGCGGCGACAGCGCCTTGACGCTCGCTCGCTTTGTTCTTGTCCGTGTCGTGCCCCAGCGCGGCCGCGATCAGCGCCGCCTGCTCGGCCGCGTGGCGCTTGGCAAGGCCGGTCGCCGGAGAGGCGCTCGCGTCGCGTCCGGCATATTGCGGCCGCATGCCATTGAAGCCAGCTTCAGCAAGGCATTGCTCCAGCAGGTCAGCGACGAACGACCACGCACCGTTGTTCTGCGGCTCTTCCTGCGCCCAGATCAGGTCCTTGAGCTTGGGCATCGCCTTCAGACGCTTTACCAGAGGCTCTGGCGGGAACGGATACAGCTGTTCGATGCGCACGACCTCGACGCCGAGGTCGCCTGCCGCGTCGCGCGCTTCGATGAGCTCGTAACCGAGCTTGCCCGAGCAAAGCACCAGACGCCTGGTCTCGCCCTCCGCCGGCGGGTTGAGATCGGAGACGATCCGCCGGAAGTGACTCTCCCCGGTGAAGTCGCCGATGCTCGACACCGCGAGCTTATGCCGAAGGAGCGACTTGGGCGTCATGATCACCAACGGCTTCCTGAAATCCCGCCGCATCTGGCGCCTCAGGATATGGAAATAGTTCGCCGGCGTCGTGCAGTTCGCGACCTGCAGATTGTCTTCGGCGCAGAGCTGAAGATAGCGCTCCGGCCTCGCTGAGCTATGCTCCGGCCCCTGCCCTTCGAAACCGTGCGGCAGGAGCATGACGAGGCCGCTCGCGCGCAGCCACTTGGCCTCGCCCGCGGCGACGAACTGATCGATGATGCTCTGCGCCCCATTGGCGAAATCGCCGAACTGCGCCTCCCACAACACCAGCGTCTTCGGGTCAGCGAGCGAATAGCCATATTCGAAGCCGAGAACGCCGAATTCCGACAACGGACTGTCGCGCACTTCGAAGGGCCCCCCGTCCACGTCGCACAGCGGAATATATTTCTCGCCATCTTGCTGATTGACCCAAACGGCGTGGCGCTGGCTAAACGTGCCGCGTCCGCTGTCCTGGCCGGACAGGCGAACGCCGTGACCCTCGGCGAGAAGGCTCCCGAACGCGAGCGCCTCAGCGGTTGCCCAGTCGAACCCCTCGCCAGTCTCGAACATCTCCTTCTTGGCGTCGAGCACACGCTGAAGTGTCCGGTGAATTGGGAAGCCATCGGGGACAGTCGTCAGGATCTTGCCGAGCCGCTTGACCTCGTCTTCGCCGATCGCGGTCTGGATGTTGCGGCGGCCGAGCACCGGCTCGCCAGGACGGCCGAGGCCCGCCCAGCGGCCTTCGAACCAGTCGGCCTTGTTCGGTAAGTAGGAAATTGCGCCCTCGAACTGGTCTTCGAGATGCGCGATATAGTCCTTTGTCGTCTTATCGATCCACGGCTGGTCGACCACGCCTTCCTCGATCAGCCGCTGCCCGTAGAGCTGGCTGATCGGCGGATGCTTTTTAATGGCCGCGTACATTAGCGGCTGGGTGAAGCTCGGCTCGTCGCCTTCATTGTGCCCGAAGCGGCGGTAGCACCACATGTCGATGACGACGTCGCGGTTGAAGGTCTGCCGGAACTCGATCGCCAGCTTGCAGCAGAAGGTGACCGCCTCGGGATCGTCGCCGTTGACGTGCAGGATCGGCGCCTGGATGCCCTTGGCGACATCGGACGGATAAGGCGAAGACCGGCCGAATTGCGGGCTGGTCGTGAAGCCGATCTGGTTGTTGATGATGAAATGGATCGTTCCGCCGGTGCCATAGCCCGGCAGGCCGGAGAAGCTCAGGCACTCCCAAACCACGCCCTGGCCGGCAAATGCTGCGTCGCCATGGAGCAGCATCGGAAGCACTGTCTTTCCGCGGTTGTCGTTGCGGATGGTCTGGACGGCGCGCGCCTTTCCCAAAACGACCGGATCAACAGCTTCCAGGTGCGACGGGTTTGGAAGGAGCGTCAGGTGGACCTTGTTGCCGTCGAACTCGCGGTCGCTGCTGGTGCCGAGGTGGTACTTGACGTCGCCCGAGCCGCCGACGTCGGCCGGGTTGGTAGCTCCGCCCGCGAACTCGTGGAAGATCGCCTGCGCAGGCTTGCCCATGACATTTGACAGAACATTCAGCCGACCGCGGTGCGCCATTCCGACGTCGATCTCGGTGACGCCCATCTGCCCGCCGTACTTGATGACAGCCTCCAGCGCCGGGACCGCGCTCTCGCCGCCGTCGAGGCCGAAGCGCTTGGTTCCGACATATTTCTTGGCGAGGAATTTTTCCCACTGTTCGGCGTGGATCACCTTGGCGAGGATCGACTGCTTGCCCTCGGGGGTGAAGGTGATTTCGGCGTCCTTGCCTTCCATCCGGCCCTGGAGGAATCGGCGCTCCTCCACGTCGTTGATGTGCATATACTCAAGGCCGACGTGCCCGCAGTAGTTGCGCTGCAGGATCCGGACGATCTCGCGGATTGTTCCCTGCTCGAGGCCGAGCGCGCCGCACAGCCAGATCGGCCGGTCGAGATCGTCGTCGCAGAAACCGTGATATTCGGCTGTGAGGTCCGCCGGCACATCGCGGCGCGTCAACCGCAGCGGATCCAGGTCCGCCGCGAGGTGCCCGCGCACGCGATACGTCCGGATCAGCATCATCGCACGGATCGAATCTTCCGCTGCGCGGCGGATCGCGTCGGGATCGCTGATCGTCTCCGCGGCCTTGGCGGCAACGGCCGATTTGACCTTGTCGATCGTCGCCTGCGTCGGATCGAGGCCGAGATTCAGCTCATCTAGCTCCGCGATCGGCCAGCCCTGCCGCTGCCAACTCGGCCCTTCTTCGCGTTCGAATGATCGTGCGAGATCGTTCATCTTATGCTGAAACCAGCAGCTCCCGCAAAGTGCTCCCCAATTCAGATGGGCTGGGGGAGACGGTGATTCCAGCGGCCTCCATCGCGGCGATCTTGCTTTCGGCATCGCCCTTCCCGCCCGAAACGATCGCTCCGGCGTGACCCATGCGCCGTCCCGGAGGAGCGGTGCGACCGGCAATGAAGCCGACGACGGGCTTGCGGCGGCCGCGTTTCGCTTCGTCTGCGAGGAACTGGGCGGCATCCTCCTCGGCGCTGCCGCCGATCTCGCCAATCATGATAATTGACTTGGTCTCGTCGTCGGCGAGGAACATCTCGAGGATATCGATGAACTCGGTGCCTTTCACCGGGTCGCCACCGATGCCGACTGCGGTCGTCTGCCCGAGCCCCTCGTTCGTGGTCTGGAACACCGCTTCGTAAGTCAGGGTACCGGATCGGCTGACGACGCCGACACTGCCCTTCTTGAAAATGTTGCCGGGCATGATGCCGATCTTGCACTCGTCCGGCGTCAGCACGCCGGGGCAGTTCGGTCCAATGAGTCGCGATTTCGACCCGGTGAGCGCGCGCTTCACCCGAACCATGTCGAGCACCGGGATGCCCTCAGTGATGGCGACGATCAGCGGCACTTCGGCGTCGATCGCCTCGAGGATCGAATCCGCGGCGAATGGCGGCGGGACGTAAATCACCGACGCGGCCGCGCCGGTCCTGGCGACCGCCTCATGCACCGTGTCGAACACCGGCAGGCCAATGTGCTCGGTGCCACCCTTCCCAGGCGTCACCCCGCCGACCATCTGCGTTCCGTAGGCGAGCGCCTGCTGGGTATGGAAGGTGCCGGTTTCGCCGGTCATCCCCTGCGTGATGACCTTTGTATTCCTATCGACGAGGATACTCATGCCGGCACCGTTTCTGCGAGGCTGTTGTCGATCTGCCTGCAGGCTTCGAGCAGCTCCTTCACCGCATCGACGCTGACGTTGAAATTCTCTCGGGCCTGCGCGTCGAGCTCGATCTCGACAATCCGCTCGACGCCGCCGGCGCCAATCACACAGGGCACCCCGACGTACAGGTCGTTGACGCCATATTGCCCCGTCAAATTGGCTGCACACGGCAAGACCCGTTTCTTGTCCTTGAGGAAGCTCTCGGCCATCGCGATCGCGCTCGTGGCCGGCGCATAATAGGCTGAGCCGGTCTTCAGCAGCGCAACAATCTCGCCGCCGCCGCCGCGGGTGCGCTTCACGATCGCGTCGATCTTGTCCTGCGTGGTCCAGCCCATCTTCACGAGGTCGGGGATCGGGATGCCAGCGACAGTCGAATAGCCGACGACCGGGACCATGGTGTCACCGTGGCCGCCGAGCACGAAGGCGGTCACGTCCTCGACGCTGACGTTGAACTCCTCGGCGAGGAAGTGGCGGAAGCGCGCGCTGTCGAGCACGCCGGCCATGCCGACGACCATCTTGTGCGGGAGCCCTGAGAACTCGCGGAGCGCCCAGACCATCGCGTCGAGCGGGTTGGTGATGCAAATGACAAAGGCGTTGGGCGCATGCTTTCGGATGCCCTCGCCGACCGCTTTCATCACCTTCAAATTGATGCCGAGGAGGTCATCGCGGCTCATGCCCGGCTTGCGGGCGACGCCGGCGGTGACAATGCAGACGTCGGCGCCCTCGATGTCGGCGTAATCGGTGGTGCCTTTGAGCTTCGCATCGAAATCGTCGACCGGACCCGCCTCAGCGATGTCGAGGGCCTTTCCTTCGGGAACGCCCTCGATGACGTCGAACAGCACGATGTCGCCGAGCTCGCGCATTGCCGCGAGGTGAGCGAGGGTTCCGCCGATCATTCCGGCGCCGATCAGGGCGATCTTCTTTCGAGCCATGGGCTGGCCAATACCTTTCTGTTTGTCTCGCGGCGGTTCGTTGGGGAGTCGCCGCCTTAAGGAGCGCGGCGCCCGATTAGCGAGGTGCCTCCCGCCCCGCAACCGCCGAGCGGAGCGATGAACCGAGCCGAAGCGCAGGATTAAAAGCCTGTAATCGAGAAACTGCCTCGCGCCGGGTCCGTTGGTTAGCGGATCGAAAGGGAGACATTCGATGACAAAGCTCTTGCTCGCGCTTGGCGCCGCTGCCGTTGCGCTGACCGCTGCTCCGGCGGATGCCAAGCATTATACCAACATCACCAAGTGCACGAAGTATCGCAACGGGCGCTGCGTCGCCTGGAAGCGGCTGACGAGGGCTCAGGCGCGCCGTGCCGGATATCGCGTCGGCTATAATTTCGGGCCGAATTACTCCTATGTCGATATCGGCGCGCTGCCGCGGCCGGTCGTCACCCGCTACCACCTGCGGCCGACGTTCCGCTACGTGAACCAGAACGGCTACGTCTATGTCGTCAACCCGAACACCTACCGCGTCGTGCGCGTGATCTCCGTTCCTTGATCTCCCGTCTTTCAGGAGTGCACGCGGGAAAGGCCGCCGGTCCCTCCCCGGCGGCCTTTCTCCTGCGTAACCATTTCGCTCAACGAACGTTCAGGGCTTAACAGCAATGATGGTGGCGCTATGAAACACGCAATTCTAATCGCCGGCGCCGTCGCGCTCGGCTTCGCCGCTCCGGCTCTGGCTCATCCGGGCAATGGACATGGCTTTGGCCCAGGCAACAGCCACGGCAATCCGCATGCCTATGGCTATAATGGGCCTGTGGGCTACGGCCATGGCGGCTGCCCGCCGGGATTGGCCAAGAAGCACAACGGTTGCATGCCGCCAGGCCAAGCGAAGAAGTTGTTCCGGACTGGCCAGCGCTACAACACGGCCTACGGAAGCCGCTATGCCTATGGGCAGATCCCGTACGACCTCCGTCGCCAATACGACCTCAACAGCCGTTACCGTTACTATTACGACAATGGCTACCTCTACCAGGTCGATCCACGGACAATGCTGGTGCAGCAGGTGATCAGCGCGCTGCTGCGGTAGACATCTGAGAGGCCGTCCACGTGCTTGGGCGGCCTTTCCTTTGAGCGGCGCCGCGTGCTAGCGGCTCGTCATGGCCGAGTTCACCCTTCCCAAGAACAGCAAGATCACTCGCGGGCGCGACTGGAAGCCCGAAGAAGGCAAGCGGCTCAGGACGTTCAAGATCTACCGCTACGATCCCGACAGCGGCGCCAACCCCCGTTACGACAAGTACACGATCGACCTCGACAAGTGCGGACCGATGGTGCTCGACGCGCTCATCAAGATCAAGAACGAGATCGACCCGACACTGACCTTCCGCCGCTCGTGCCGCGAAGGCATCTGCGGGTCCTGCGCGATGAACATGGAAGGCAAGAACGGCCTCGCCTGCACCACCGCCATCGAGGAGATGAAGGGCGAGATCCGAATCACCCCGCTTCCCCACATGGAAGTGGTGAAGGACCTGGTGCCGGACCTCACCCACGCCTACGCCCAATATGCGATGATCCAGCCTTGGCTGAAGACCGTGAGCCCAGCCCCGTCTCGGGAGCGGCTGCAGTCGCCTGAGGACCGCACCAAGCTCGACGGCCTTTACGAGTGCATCCTTTGCTTCTGCTGCTCGACGAGCTGCCCGAGCTACTGGTGGAACTCGGACAAGTTCCTCGGCCCAGCCATCCTGCTGCAGGCCTATCGCTGGCTTGCGGACAGCCGCGACGAGGCGACCGGGGAGCGCCTCGACCAGCTCGAGGACCCGTACCGCCTCTATCGCTGCCACACGATCATGAATTGCGCGAACGTCTGTCCCAAGGGCTTGAACCCGGCGAAGGCGATCGCCGAGACCAAGAAGCTGATCGCCGAACGAGCCGCCTGACGGTTCGCGGCCAACGAAGAGCACAGGCCGAGTGAGCGAGAAAGACTATCAGGCGGAGGGTCTCGAGGACGTCGGCGTTCCGCGCGGCGCGACGCCCGATCCCGACAATCCCGGGTGGTACAGCTGGGGTGACTTCCCGCGCTCGAGCTTCGCTGCGGCGACGGGACGGCTCCTGTTCAAACCCGATGGCCCCGGCCGCGGCATCGCCCGCATGTTCCCGACCGAGGATCATATGAACATGGGCGGCTCGATCCACGGCGGCGCGATCATGAGCTTCATCGACATGTCGATGTTCGCCGGCGGCCTCTGCGCCGGGATGGAGCGCGGCCATTATGTCACGCTCGACCTGACGACGCATTTCCTCGCGCGTGGCCAGGCCGGATCGCCGCTCGACTCCCACGTCGAGCTTGTGAAGCAGACGCGCGGCCACGCCTTCCTGCAGGGGGTCGTCAAGCAGAATGGCGAGAATTGCTACAGTTTCAGCGGCACGCTGAAGCGCGTGAACAGGCCCAACGGACCCCACGCGCGATGAGCGGACCCGTCCGGGTCGCCTACGACGAATTGATTGCCGGGAACGAGCTAAAGCCGGACCCGGCGCAGGCGCGCGCCGTCGCCGCGCTCGACAGATTGGCCGCGAGCTTCAGCAATGGCGGCTTTCTCTCTCGGCTGTTCGGCTCCGCCAAGGATGGACCTGCCGGTGTCTACCTCTGGGGCGGCGTCGGTCGCGGCAAGTCGATGCTGATGGACCTCGCCTTCGCGCACATCGACATCCAACCCAAGCGACGCGTCCACTTCCATGAGTTCATGCTCGAAACGCATGCGCGGGTGCGCGTTGCCCGCGAACGCGAGGAAGGCAACCCGATCGAGCCCGTGGCGGAAGAGATTGCGGCTGAGGCGAGGCTGCTCTGCTTTGACGAGATGCAGGTCACCAATCCGGCCGACGCGATGATCTTGTCGCGGCTGTTCGCGAAGCTGCTCGAGCAGGGCGTCAAGGTCGTCACCACCTCCAACCGGCAGCCTCGCGACCTCTATCTCGGCGGACTCAACCGCGACCTCTTCATTCCCTTCATCGAGCTGATCGAGCGACGAATGCTGGTCGTGCCGGTAAACGGCCCGACGGACTACCGGCTGGAGCGCTTGACCGGGGTCGAGGTGTGGCATGTGCCGAACGGGCCGGAAGCGACGGCTGACCTTTCCCGCGCCTTTTTCCAGCTCACGGACTATCCCGTCGAGGACCGCGCGAAGGTGCCGTCCGAGGATATAGACGTTGGCGGCGGCCGGACGCTGCATGTGCCGAAGAGCCTCAAAGGAGTCGCGGTCTTCTCGTTCAAGCGGCTGTGCGGTGAGCCGCGCGGAGCGGCCGACTATCTCGCCATCGCCCGGCGCTTTCATACGGCCATCGTCGTCGGAATTCCCGTGATGACGCGGGACATGCGCAACGAAGCGACGCGCTTCGTCACGCTGATCGACGCATTGTACGAGCATAAGGTGAAGCTGCTCGCCGCCGCGGACGCCGAGCCGCAGGGGCTCTACCCGTCCGGCGACGGAAGCTTCGAATTCCAGCGCACCGTCAGCCGACTGGAGGAGATGCGCAGCGCGGAATATCTGGCCGAAGGCCACGGCGCCGACGGCCGTTGACGCGACCGCCGCATCGCCGCACCTTCTCGGCGATGTTCCTCAAACGAGTTGTCATCTTGGCTGCGGCTTGCCTGGCCTGTTCCGCTGCGGCGGCGGAGGAGCCGTCGACGGTGCTGGTAGATGCAGACATGCGGCCGTCCCTCGATCTCGACGGCGCCTGGACCTGGTCGATCGATCCGTACCGCACCGGCCTCAAGAACTTTCACGGCGACGCTCCGTCGCCGGCGGCTCGTCGATACAATGACTTCGACGTGACCGAAGCCATGCGGCACGATCCCAAGGCGCTTTACGAATTCGACATGGACCGAGCGCCGGTCGTCCACGTGCCGCAGTCGTTCCTCACTTATTCGCCGGAAATGCGGCACTACAACGGGCTGGTCTGGAACCAGCGGCGCTTCACGGCGCACCTGACAACGGGCCAGCGCGCATTCCTTCGCTTCGGAGCTGTCGATTATCGCACTCAAGTCTACCTGAATGGTCACTTCGTGGGACAGCATGAGGGCGGCTTCACGCCATTCTCGTTCGAAGTGACGAAGCTGCTCCGCGACGGCGACAACCGCCTCACTGTCGCCGCGGATTCGGAGCGAACCGCCGCCGATGTTCCGCCACCGAGCACGGACTGGGAGAACTACGGAGGCATCACCAGGCCGGTCTCGCTCATCCTCACGCCCGCCACGTACATCGACGATGCGTGGGTGCGGCTGACCCGCGACGGGCGGATTGCAGTCACGGTGAGGCTCGATGGACCTGCAGCCGCGAATGCACCCGTGAGGCTTACGATTCCGGCTCTTCGCCTGGCACTGTCGGGCCGAACTGGAGCGGATGGAAGCTGGACCGCGACCTCGGCCGCGCCGCGCAGCCTGAGGCGCTGGTCGCCAGAGAGCCCGACGCTTTACGACGTGCGCTTCCAGTCAGGCGACGATGTCCTCGACGATCGCGTGGGCTTCCGGACAATTGAAGTGCGCGGTCACGACATCTTGCTGAACGGAAAACCGATATTCCTTCGCGGAATCTCCATTCATGCCGAGGAGTTCGGCGCCGATCCCACCCGCGCAATCACGCCGGCGGCTGCACACGCCCTGCTCACCGAAGCCAAGCAGGGTCTCCATGCGAATTTCGTTCGCCTCGCCCATTATCCGCACCCGGAGACGATGCTCCGCGCCGCAGACGAGCTGGGCCTTCTCGTCTGGAGCGAAATCCCGGTCTATTGGGTCGTCGACTTCAAGAACCCGCAGACACTCAACACCGCGCTGCAGATGCAGACGGAGTCGATCCTGCGCGACCGCGATCGCGCATCGATCATCATCTGGAGCGTCGGAAACGAGACGCCAGTCAGCGACGCGCGAAACGCATTCCTCCGCTCCCTGATCGGCAATGCACACAGGATCGACGATACGCGGCTGGTCAGCGCCGCGCTGCTCGCCAGCCGCAAGGGCAATGTCGAGACGATCGACGACCCGATCGCGCCCGACCTCGATGTGCTTGCTGCCAACACTTACAGCGGCTGGTACTCTGGCGACACACTCTCAACGCTGCCGTCGATCCAGTGGCGCGAGCCGGTCGACAAGCCGCTGATCTTCTCCGAGCTCGGTGCGGGAGCGCTCGCGGGCTATCACGACGATCCTGGCAGCCCGCACAAGTTCAGCGAGGAATTCCAGGCTGAATTCTACCGCCAGACGCTGGCCGAAGCATCGAAAGTCCCGTTCCTCCGCGGCATGTCACCCTGGATCCTGAAGGACTTCCGTTCGCCCAACCGCCAGCATCCGATCTATCAGCAAGGCTGGAACCGCAAAGGCCTCGAGTCCGAGACGGGGCAGCGCAAGGAAGCGTTCGACGTGCTCGCCTCTTACTATGAGCATCTGCAGGATAGGCACTAATCGGGCAGCTTGACGGCTGTCTCAACAACAGTAGCGTCGCGCAACCGACCTTTGGGGAGCACACCACATGCGTCACCTGCTTGCCTCCGCAGCGCTGATCGCGCTCGTCTCGACCGCTGGTTTGGCGGCCGGCCCGCAGCTTACCTCGGCTCAGCGCGATTCGACGCATGCGATGTTCGAGCACATCATCGACATTCCGACGGTGATCGGCCGCCACAATGTCCCGGCCATGGCGCAATATGTCGCGGACCAGTTCAAGGCCGGCGGCTTCCGCGCCGAAGACATCCACGTGCTGCCCTATCACACCGAGAGCGCGACGACGGGAGCCGACGATACGGCCGCGCTGATCGTCCGCTGGCGCGCAGCGGGACCCGGCACCAAAAAGCCGATCCTGCTCATGGGCCACATGGACGTGGTCGAAGCGAAGGTGGAAGATTCGACGACCGACCCGTTCAAGATGATCGAGCGCGACGGCTATTATTACGGCCGCGGCACCATCGACATGAAGGACGGAATCACCGCGATCACGCAGGCGATGATCAATTTGAGGGCCGCTGGGTTCAAGCCAAAGCGGGACATCGTCGTCCTATTCACGGGCGATGAGGAGACCAACGGCATCGGCGCAAGGAAGGGCGCGACCGATTGGCTCGATCTGCTCGGCCATCCGGAATATGGGCTCAACGCCGACGGCGGCGGGTGCGGCTACAATCTCGACGGATCGCCTGCCGGATGCGGCATGCAGACCGCGGAGAAGACCTTTGCCGGCTATACCTTCACTGTGCGCAACCGCGGCGGCCATTCGTCGAAGCCGCGCAAGGACAATGCGATCTACAGCCTCGCGCATGCTCTCGATAAGCTCGAGGCCTATCGCTTCACGCCTAAATTGAACGAAACGACCCGCGCATACTTCACCGCCAAGGCAGCGATGGACAAGGGGCCGCTCGGAGACGCCGAGCGGCGCTGGCTCGCCAATCCGAACGACGGAGAAGCCGCGGACTTCATTGAGGCGAGCGAAAGCGAGGTCGGACTGACGCGGACGCGGTGCGTTCCGACGCGGCTGTTCGGCGGCCATGCCGACAACGCATTGCCGCAGCTTGCGACGGCGATGGTCAACTGCCGAATCTTCCCGGGTGAAGATCCGGACGCCGTGAAAGCCGAGCTCGAGAAGCTGGTGAACGATCCGACCGTCGCGGTCACCCGCAACGACGATTATGTCGCCTCGCTCGCTTCACCGCTGCGCCCGGACGTGACGGCCGCCTTCACCAACGCGGTCCATGCGCTTCATCCCGGCATGCCGATCTTCCCGGAAATGTCGACGGGCGCCAGCGACGCCCGGCCGTTCCGCGTCGCCGGCATTCCGATCTACGGCACCAACGGCGCCTGGGTTCAGGTCCCAACCGACTTCCGCGCCCATGGCAAGGATGAGCGCATTCCGCTTCAATCGCTGTACGACAATGTCGTCCACTGGCAGCTGATGCTGAAGGATCTGGCTGGAAAATAGCGTTTCAGATTAGTGACTTGACGCTCGCCCTTGCGGCCTTAGGGGCGAGCGAAAGATTGAAGAGGATCACTCGAATGCGCCGTTTCGTGGCGATTGCCCTTGCCCTTTGTTCGACCGCCGCAGTTGCGGCGACTGACCCGCGGACCGTGCCCACCAAGCTGGCGCCCGAGTGGCAAGCGAAGACCCGCGAGCTGTTCAAGCAGGCTATCGAGATTCCGAGCGTGCACAATCGCGGCGAAGTGCCCAAGGTCGCCAAGCTGCTCGCCGATCAGTTCAAGGCCGCTGGCATTCCGGACTCCGACATTCACTTCATGCCTTACGAAGCGCTCCCTGGCGACAACACGGAAGCGCTGATCGTCCGCTGGCGGTCGCCGCACGCGACCAAGAAGCCGATGCTGATCCTGGGTCACATGGACGTGGTCGAAGCGAAGCGTTCGGACTGGAAGTATGATCCGTTCGTCTTCCGCGAAGAGGGCGGCTACTTCCTCGGCCGCGGCACCAGCGACATGAAGAACGGCGACGTCGCGACGACAATGGCTGCGGTCAAGCTGATGAGCGAAGGGTTCAAGCCGGATCGTGACGTCATCTTCTTCTACAGCGGCGATGAGGAAACACGCGGGGTCGGCGCGACGCTCGGCTCGACCAAGTGGCGCAACCTCACTGATGCCGAGTTCGGCCTCAACGCCGATGGCGGGTGCCCGTCCTACGACGAGCAGTTTCGTCCGCTCGGATGCGGCATCTCGATGGCCGAGAAGACGTTCCAGACCTATTTCCTGACGACGCACAACCCCGGCGGGCACAGCAGCCGCCCGCGCCCCGACAACGCGATCTACGACCTGGCCGATGCGTTGGAGAAGGTTCGGAACTACCGGTTCCAGCCGATGATGAACGACGTCAGCCGCGCCTATTTCGAGGAGCGCGCGAAGCAGGAGGGGAACAGTCAGCTCGGGCAGGAAATCCGGGCCTGGCTGGCGAATCCGAACGACGGCAAGGCGGCGGATGCGATCGAGGCCAATCCGCTTGAGGTCGGCCTGACACGCACGCGCTGCGTCGCGACAATGTTAAGCGGCGGCCATGCCGACAACGCACTCCCGCAGAGCGCGACCGCGACGGTTAATTGCCGGATCTTCCCGGGGGTGCAGCCGACCGACGTCCAGGCCGAGCTTCAGAAGCTCGTCGGGCCCAACGTCGAAGTGAAGCCCGACCCGAATTACATCGGCGTTCCTACGCCGGCTTCACCATTGCGTCCCGACGTGCTCGCGGCGGTGACCAAGGCGGTGCACGCCGTGATCGATCCGCGGATGGACATCTATCCGGAGATGTCGACCGGAGCGAGCGATGGAAGCTTCTTCCGGGCGCAGGGAATCCCCGTCTACGACATCGACGGCAGCTGGGGCATTTCACCGCTCGATGAACGTGCGCACGGACTAGACGAGCGCATTCCCGTTCGCGCGATGTACGACGACGTCGTCTATTGGCAATCGATCATCAAGTCGCTGGCAAGCTAAGCCGAGTTCTTCGCGGCTTTTAGCACTTCCTCCGCGTGACCAGGCACCTTCACCTTGCGCCAGGCATGAAGCACGCGTCCATCGCCGCCGATCAGGAAGGTCGAACGCTCCATCCCCATATATTTGCGGCCGTACATCGACTTCTGGACCCAGGTGCCGAACGCGTCCGAAATGCGACCGTCATCGTCGGAAACGAGCGGCACCGCCAGGCTGTACTTTCCTATGAACTTCTCGTGACTCTTCATCGGATCGCGCGACACGCCCACAACCTTGACGCCAGCCTTCTTGAAATCGGCTGCTAGTGCAGTGAAATCCTGAGCCTCGCGCGTGCAGCCTGACGTATCGTCCTTCGGATAGAAATAGAGCACCAGCGGCTGTCCGGGTGACGCAAGGCTGAGCTTGCTCCCGTCGCTTGCTGTCACATCGATCGCGGGTGTCCTGTCGCCTTCGTTGATCATCTTACGCCTCTTGTCTGATGCGGCCCCAAAGCTCGGCGATGCTCTGCCGCGCTGCATCGTGCTCCGCAAGAAGAGCATCCCAGCTCGCGGCGCCGCATGCTTCGGCCACGAGCTGCCAGGTCTCCGGCGCGGGCTTCTCCGTTCCCGGCGCAACCAGCCGCATCATCACCAACATGCGCGAAAGCAACTTTAGCGCTTCGACAATATTTGCCGGAACCAAAGATTCCGCGTGAAGCTCCTCGATCGCATCCTCGAGTCGGGTCTTTAGGCCGACATGCTTCGTTAGCTGGAGCACGTGCACCGAGAACTCGAGGTCGACTAGGCCGCCGCGGCCTAGCTTGACGTCGAGCGGCCCGCGCGCGGGCTTATGGCGGTCCATGTCGGATCGCATCTTCGCGGCATCGGCCACGACCTTTGCCGGATCGCGCGGCAGGCGCAGGATCGCGTCAATCATCGCGCTGACCCGCTCGCGTACCTCCATTGATCCATAGACCGGGCGAGCGCGGCACAATGCCATATGCTCCCAAGTCCAGGCCTCATTGCGCTGATATTGCTCGAACGCGTCGAGCGAGACCACGAGCATCCCTTTTGAGCCGCCCGGCCGAAGGCGTGTGTCGACATCGTAAAGCGGACCCGCTGCCGTTGGGACGCTGAGCGCCGCCGTCACCCTGCTGGCGAGGCGGTTGAAATAATCGTTCGGACCGAGCGGTCGCCGGCCATCGGACGTAGCGCCCTGCTCCGCGGCGTGCAGGTAGATGATGTCGAGGTCCGAGGCGTGAGTGAGCGAATGGCCGCCGAACCGGCCCAGGCCGAGCGCGACCAGCTCGGCAGCGCCGAAAGACCCATGTGCCTGTTGGAATTCCCGTTTGGCGGCGTCCGCCAGGGCCACGAACGCTCCCTCCGCCACGCGCGAATAGCCCTCGGTGACTTCGAGCGGGTCGCGCCTTCGGTCGATAAGCTGGACACCAAGCGCAAACCGCCGTTCATTGACTAGCCGCCGGGCGCGATCGAGGCTTACGTCGTAAGGATGACCTTCCATCGTCTGCGACAGCAGCTCCGCGAAATCTGCAGCAGAAGGCGGCATCGCAAAGCTCGACGCGTCGAACAGCCCCTCGAACAGCTCCGGCCGGCGGCCAAGCTGGTCGGCAAGAGCGGGGGCATGCGCCAGCACCTTGGCGAGAAGCTGCGCGAGCGGCGGACGCGCCTCTAGCAAACGGAACAAATTCACACCGCTCGACAGCCGCTCGACGATGTCGCTGAGCCGATTGAACGCATGATCGGGATCGGCACCGCTCGCGATCGCCTGCAGCAGGGCGGGAAGCATGGCCTCAAACGCCTGCTGCGCCGCTGGCGAGCGCAGCGAGCGCGCCTTGCCCGAGCGCCAGTGCGTCACATGCCGCGCGGCAGAGTGGATGTCCGCGAAGCCGAGCTCGGCCAGCTCCGCTTTCAGGATTTGTAGGTCGTTGGAAAGCTGCCGTCGGTCATCGGGAGCAAGGCTGTCGAAGATTTCCGCAGCGCACTCGACTTTCGGTCTTAGTAGCTCGATGAGCTCCGAGCCCGACTCCAGGCCGTGGAGCTCGGCAACATTGTTGAGCCCTTCCTCCTGAGCCGGAATGAGGTGGGTCTGCGCATCGCTGACCATCTGCACGCGATGCTCGATGGTGCGCAGCAGGCGGTACGTCGCGGCGAGCTCGGAGGCGACATCCTGCTCCAGGCGCCCAACGTCGAGCAGCGCCTGGATCGCATCGAGCGTTGCCGGCGCGCGGACGGACGGGTCGCGGCCGCCGTGGATCATCTGCTGGATCTGGACGAAGAACTCGACCTCGCGGATTCCGCCGCGGCCGCGCTTGAGGTCGTAACCCGGTCCGATGTGCGCTCCTTGCGCGAAATGGTCGCGAATACGCGAGGAGATCTGGCGCACTTCCTCGATCACTCCGAAGTCGAGCGAGCGGCGCCACACGAAAGGCTGGATCGCGTCGAGAAAGCGTTGACCGAGCGCGATGTCCCCAGCCGCTGCTCGGCCGCGGATGAACGCCGCCCGTTCCCATGGACGCGCGCTGGACTCATAATGCGAAATAGCCGCGTTCACCGGCAACACGATCGGCGTGACTTCGGGCGACGGCCGAAGCCGCAAATCGACGCGCTCGACATAGCCATCCTCGGTGCGCTTCTGCAGTATCTCGATAACGCGTCTTCCAACCCGAACCGCCGCCTCCGCCGGCTCCTCGCGGCTGCGCCTTGGCAGGGTCTCGGGGTCAAAAAGAAAAATGAGGTCGACGTCCGACGAATAATTGAGCTCGTGGCTCCCGAGCTTACCCATGGCGATCACTGCAAACCCCGCGGCTTCCGCGTCGGGGACGCGCTCCACGAGTGCGGCGCGCAGCGCGTCGTCGATCGCACGATCAGCGAAGTCCGAGAGCAGGCGCGTGACCTGTTCGAGCGTCAGCTCGCCAGCGAGGTCGCCGAGCGCGACGGTGAGCGCTAGCCCGAGCCGCTGCCTTCGAAGCCGGGCATCGACGCTGTCTGCTTCGGATTTCGATGCGAGTTCGACAGCCGAACTGCCGCCCCGCTCGAGAAATTCATGAACCAAATCAGGCCGCGCGACCATTGCTTCGCGAAGGAATGGCGAATGTTCATTGGCCCGGCGCACTGCGATTTCGCGCGCACCGGCGAGGTCTTTTCGACTCATCCCCGCTCCTTGATCGTTTCGCCTGCCATTCGCACGAAACTCGTTGCTGGTTCGCTCGTTTGCAATGGCGATGAAGCTGGAGCGAGATTCTGTTTTGGCGTCGGAATTGAACAGCATGGACCGTCGGGTCATCCAATTGGATATGCCGCCGACGCATGCTGGCATCACTGCCGCGCTCCGACGCGCCTTCGAGGCCGCCGCGGCGGACCCGAGCGATCGCGATTTCGCGGATCTGTTGCGCCGCCTGAATTAGGTCGCGCGGCTTTCCCTATTCGTGGTCGCGGCTGAGCTCGTCGACTTCGCCCATGATCGTCTGAAGCGCCGACTTGTCGGGATCGGTGCGGTGCTGGCGTCGCGAGGGCAGCTTGCCGCTAGAGAGCAATTGCTCGAGCGCGACGCGTCCGCGCGCGACACGGCTCTTGATCGTGCCCACGGCACAACCGCAGATTTCCGCGGCTTCCTCATAGGCAAAGCCGCCCGCGCCGACGAGGATCAACGCCTCGCGCTGCGGCTGGGGCAGATGCATCAGCGCGCGCTGCATATCGCCAAGCTCGATGTGCCGGTCCTGGCTCGCCGGTGCTGCGAGGATCTTCGACGCCGTGATGTCGTCCCATTCGCCCTTGAAACGGGCGCGGCGCATCTGGCTGAGGAACAGGTTGCGCAAGATGATGAAGGTCCACGCCCGCATGTTCGTCCCGGCCTGGAAGCGCTTCCGCGCCGCCCACGCCTTAAGCAACGTCTCTTGAACCAGATCGTCGGCAAGGTCGCGGCTACCCGAAAGTGACCGGCCGAAAGCGCGAAGATGCGGGATCACGGAAGCAAGCTGCTCCTTGAACTCCGGATCCGACAGCGGGACCAGCTCCGTTTGAGCCGCCGCCTGTCCGTCTTCTTCGCGTCCTTTCGTCAAACTAAACCCCACCCGTTGAACAGGCGCAGCCGTGGCTGCGCGAGCGTGACAAGACCATGAACGGCGATTGTGACAGAAGCTAGGTGCTCAGGAGCGCCCAACCAAGACGATGACCGCGAAAATTATCACCACCAGCAACACCCCGTAGATGAGGACGTTGCGGGTGACTCCCGGAGTCGATCCGGCGCGCGCCTCCGTCGTGGTCTCCCGGATGGGAGCGTCAGATTGTCGCGGGTCGGCCATCGTTAAGCTTTCGTCACGAATTCACTGTTCACCCGGCCAACGCGCCGACCCCACGCGTGTTCCGAGGTCAGGCGGCAGGGACGGTCGCAGCGTCGAAAAAGAGCGCCTGCGCGATCGCAGCTTTCACGGTCGAGCGCTGGAACGGCTTCGTGATCAGGAACGTCGGCTCTGGCCGAGTGCCCGTCAGAAGCCGCTCCGGGAAGGCGGTGATGAATATCACCGGGACCGAAAATTCGGCGAGGATGTCCTTCACGGCATCGATTCCGCTCGAATCGTCGGCAAGCTGGATGTCGGCAAGGACGAGCCCGGGCGGGTTGGCGCGTGCCTGGGCGACGGCTTCGTCACGAGTCACCGCTACGCCCGTGACGTTATGGCCGAGGTCCCTGACGATGGTTTCGATGTCCATCGCGATGATGGGCTCGTCTTCGATGATGAGCACATCTGCCAGCGTCTGCCGCTCGATCTCCTCGAGCGCCTCGGCGACCAGCGAGTCGACGTCGGCCGGCGATGCACCGATCAGATAAGCGGTGTCCTCCGACGAAAATCCTTCGAGCGAGGTCAGCAATAGCGCCTGGCGCGACAGCGGCGTGATCCGCGAAAGGCGTGCGTGCGCAATTCCTTCGGCGCCGGTCGGGCTCTGGCTCGGTTCCTCCCCTTCCTCGACGTTCGCCGTCGACCAGATCGCGTGGAACGTCTTGTAGAGGCCGAGGCGAGGATCAACGTCGCGGGGAAATTCATCCGGCTTGGCAACGATCGCTTCGAGCGTCGCTCTCACGAATGCGTCGCCATGCGTCTGGCTGCCCGTCAAGGCACGGGCGTAGCGGCGGAGGAATGGCAGGTGCGGTGCAAGTTCCTGGCCAAGGGACATAATCGATCATTCTCCCTCGAGTGTGCAATTTGCGCCGTCTTTGGCGACGCGTCGAATTTGTTGCAACCCTGGAAGGACCGACTGTTGCTCCACGGTACCGCCCCCAGAGAAGTGACTGCGGTGTGGAACCAAGCATCAGCCATTTGGTTTCCGACGCAGGGCCGGGGTTTGCTGCAATGTGAGATATCCGCTGCGCAGCAACCGGCCTCATGCGTACCGCAACGGAGCAGTTCCGTTAGACGCGGTTGCGCCTTTTTTTGAGTTGATTATGAGCGCGCAGGACCCGCGCCAGGGGGGACTTGGAGTTGAGTGCGAAAAAGCGAAGCGAGTCGGAAGGAGCCGAAGATTCCGGTCGCTCGAAGAAGTCTCCTTCGTCGGCGCATGGCAATCGCCGGCAGCGCTCGAGCGATCTCGGGCGCGCGCTTCGTTCTGTTTATGACGACACGCTGCGCGAATCCGTCCCTGACGATCTCGTCAATTTGCTTGGCAAGCTCCGCTAGGGGAAGCTTGACGGCGAGCGCATGAGCCTCGCCGAGCGATTTGCGCGGCTCCCGATGGGAGCCAAGCTGCTCGCCATTCTCACCGCCGTCCTTCTTCCCATCGGGATCGGACTGGCGTGGATCGGCGAAGCCGGGATTCGGCAGGCGAATGCCGCGCTGGAGGGCCGGACCGAAGATCAGGCGCGGCTGGCGGGCCGGTCAATCGAGAGCCTGATCGCGCGCAATGCGCTTGCGCTCCGGATCGCGGCCAACGGGCGGATCGAAGACAATCGGGGAGATAGTTGCGACCGGGTCCGCAAATCGCTGGCGATCGCTCCCGCCGTAGCCCAGAATTTCGAACTCGAGACGCTTGACGGCAAGGTGGTCTGCTCCGCCGGGCAGGTTCCCGACACGGGCGAGCTTCCGCTGATTGCGCCGGGCGACATCAGCATCCGCGTCGCGCCCGATTCGCGTTCGATTGAAATTCGCTCCGGCGTGATCGGAGGAATGGCGACGACTGTCGTCCCATTGAATGACCTCCGGTCGGCCGCAGCCGCACCCGGGGGCACGATCCAGTCCATCGCTCTCCACGATGACACTCGCCAGGTGACCTTATTCGGCGATCCGGATGCGCAGCAGGACGCGAGAATCAGCGAATGGCCCATCGGTAACGGCACGATGAAGGTGCGCGTCGCAACGCCGCATCAGCGGATCCGGACGGTCGACCGGCTCCTTCTGCTCCTGCCGCTGCTGATGTGGATCGCCGCAGCAATCATCACCTGGTCGCTGGTCGGACGACTCCTGATCCGCCCGCTGAAGCGGCTCGAACAATCGGTGCTCGCTTATCGCCCCGGCGAAAGGCAGCTCGTGCTGCCGCGAAGGCTAGGTCCGAGCCAGGAAATCCAGGAGCTTCGCGATGCCTTTGCCCGCGCAATCGACCGCGCAGAGGAATCCGAACGCGAGACGACAACTGCGCTCGAAGGTCAAAAACGCTTGGTGCGCGAGGTTCATCACCGCGTGAAGAATAATCTCCAGGTCGTTGCCTCGCTGCTCAACATCCACGGCCGAAGCGCGAATGCGCCGGAAGCGCGTGCAGCCTATGCGGGCATCAGCCGCCGCGTGGGGGCGCTGTCGATCGTGCACCGCAACCATTTTGCGGAAATGGAGGAGAATCGCGGCATCGCGCTGAGGCCGCTGGTCAGCGAGCTTGCGGCCGAACTTAGGGCCAGCGCGCCGGAAGCCGCTCGGCGCCTCGTCATCGATCTCGACATCGACAGCGTCTACACGACCCAAGACGTCGCGGTCGCAGTCGCCTTCTGGATCACGGAGATCATCGAATATGCGATGCTGAGAGCCCCGGACCAGCCGATCGAGCTCTCGTTGCGGCGAACCAGCGAGCTAACGGCAAGGCTAAGCCTCAGCAGTCCGGTGCTCACGCCCGAAGACGACCAGAATTCCGAGAAGGTGCAGTTTGAGCGGATAATTGGTGGACTCGCCAAGCAGCTCCGTTCTCCGCTCGAGCGGAAGCTGGGACGCTACAGCATTGATTTACCTGTCTTTCCGCCGATCTAAAATCGCCGTCTAAGTCGTTACGGTATCGGCGAAAAAAGTTGGAGTTAGCCGGAACCCATTTCGAACAAGGGGCGTTATGCTGTTCGGATAGTGACCTTTTGCCCCCCCGCTCTCGCTATCCGCTTAAATGGGCCCGGAACCGCCAACCCTCCCCCCCCCCGGTGGCGTTTCCGGGCCCTCTTCTGTTTGGGGCACCCTCACGATAGAGCCTGACCGCGCTGCTTTCCGAGCCGCGCGCCAGTGGGTGATGCGGATCGCCAGAAGCGCAAACTCATAAAGCCCGTAGAGCGGCACCATGAGCATCATCATCGAGAGAGCGTCGGGAGGGGTTAGCACGCCTGCAACCACCGCAGCGGCGACGATCGCGTAACGCCGGGATCGGGCTAGCTGCTCGCGCGTGACGATTCCTGCCCGCTCCAGGATCATCAGCAAGATCGGAAGCAGGAACGCCGCGCCGAATCCGAACAGGAAGTGGGTCACGAAATTCAGGTAGTTGCCGACTCCGGGAAGCGCCTCCTGCTGCACACCGCCGACATTTCCCTGATAGCTAAGCAGGAACCGCAGCGCCCACGGCATGGCGACAAAATAAGCAAAGCAGGCGCCGGCGGCGAAGAAGACGGGGGTGGCGACCAGAAACGGGAGGAACGCGTTTTTTTCTTTCACGTAGAGGCCCGGCGCCACGAACCGCCACAGCTGGATCGCGATGACCGGGAAGCTCACCATCAGCGCAGCAAAGAGCGCGACCTTCACCTGCGTGAAGAAGGCCTCGAACACGTCGGTGTAGATGAGCTTGCCCTGCCCTGCGTGCACTAGCGGCTGCACCAGCACTGCGAAGATCTCGTGCGCGTAGTGGAAGCAGACGAAGAAAGCCGAGATCAGGGTTGCCAGGCACCAGAGAAGGCGTCGCCTGAGCTCGATCAAATGCTCAAGCAGGGGCTGCTTGGTGTCGTCGATGTCCTTCACGGTAACGGCCGCTTCTCGAGCGGAAGCTCGTCTCCCGGCTGCGTCTCATCCAGCGGCAACATCGGCTCAGTCGGATCGGCGATCGGCGGCATTTCGTCAGGTTGGCCGGGCTCTGGGTAATGCGCGTTTGCCGGGTGAAGCCGCATGATGCGGTCGTTCTCCTCGCGCCACTTCTTCTCCATTTCCTCGAGCTCGGCCTGGCGGACCATGTCCTCGATTCCGGCCGTGAAATGCCGCGCCATCCCGCGCACGCGCCCGACCCAATAGCCGACGGTGCGCATGACCCTGGGAAGCTCCTTGGGGCCGATGAAAATGAGCGCCAGAACCGCAATGATCGCGAGCTCCGCGGAATCAAAACCGAACATCGGGCGTCAGGTGGTGCTTAGCGGGGCTCGTCGTCTCGCCGCGGCGGAGGAGACACGACGGGCTCGGAAGGACGCGGTGTTACGTCGATCGGATCACGCCGATCTTCGCGCGGAAGCTGCCGCGGTGGCTCGTTGCGGCGCTGCTCCTCGTAGCGGCGCATCTTGTCGTCGTCCTCGTCGGCCATACCCTGCTTGAAGCTTTTCAGCCCCTTCGCAACATCGCCCATCATCGAGCTGAACCGGTTCCCGCCGAACAGGAGCAGCAGGACGATCGCGATGATCAAGATATGCCAAATGCTCAGACCGCCCATGACGAAACTCCTTTGAGGCGCGTATCTAGTCGCCTTGCTCTTCGCTTTCCAGTTGAAGCTGGAAAATGGACTCGTCGAGTGGGTCCAATAATCCCGCGGCTTTGAGGTCATCGATCCCAGGGAGGTCACGCCGGGTGCCGAGGCCGAAGTGCGTGAGGAATTCCTCCGTCGTCGCATAGAGCAACGGCCGGCCGGGGCCCTCCCTGCGCCCGGCCGGCCGCACCCAGCCGGCGTCCATCAGCACGTCGAGCGTGCCCTTCGAGATCTGGACGCCGCGGATCGCCTCGATCTCCGCTCTGGAAACGGGCTCGTGATAGGCGATGATCGCCAAGGTCTCTGTCGCCGCGCGCGACAGGCGCCGGACTTCTTCGCGGGTACGGCGAAGCAAATGGGCGAGGTCCGGCGCGGTCTGGAAATGCCAACGGCCGCCGCGCTCGACGAGCTCGATGCCGCGGCCCTCGTAATGTTGCGCGAGCCGTCCAAGCGCGATCTCGATCTCACCCTCGCCCACATGTTCGGCCAACTCGTCGACGGTCAGCGGCTCCGCAGAAGCGAACAAGGTCGCTTCGATGGCACGAGTCAGCTCATCCATCAGGCCGCGACCTTAAGGCGAATGGGCGCGAAGGGTTCATCCTGAGCGATGTCGAGCCTTCCGCGACGAGCAAGCTCAAGGGCGGCAAGGAAGCTCGACGCGAGACAAGAGCGCCGAAACTGCAGGTCCTGCGTCAACGGAAGGAAGCTTTCGAGGACGGTCCATTCGAGTGCCATCCCGATCATCTTGCCGACTCGCTCGATGGCTTCATCGAGAGTCATGACGGCGCGAGCATGGACGACATGCATCGCGGGCTGGGTGCGGGCACGCACCACGCCGTACGCCGCGAACAGGTCGAAATCGCGCACCAGCCACGCCGACTTTCGAACCAAACGCAGGCCTTCGGGAGCGCCTCTCAGAAACACGTCGCGGCCAATGCGGTCGCGGCCCATCAGCCGCGCTCCGGCCTCGCGCATCGCATCCAGCCGCTGCAAGCGCATCTGCAGCCGGAGAGCAATCTCTTCGGGGCTTGGGTCCTGCTCTGGGTCCTTGGGCAAGAGCAGGCACGATTTGAGGTACGCCAGCCACGCCGCCATCACGAGATAATCGGCGGCGATCTCGAGCTTCAGCGCGCGCGCTTCGCTGAGATAGGTTAGATATTGCTCGACCAGCTGCAGGATCGAAATCTGCGCCAGATCCACCTTCTGCGCCCGCGCTAGGTTGAGCAGCAGATCGAGCGGCCCTTCCCAACCGTCGAGGTTGAGATTCAGCTCATCCGACTGACGGATCGGCGGTGAGTCGAAGTCCTCGTCCACCGCGCCAGAATACCCCATTAGTGGTGGCCCTGCGAAGGCAGGGCCACATTCTGTTGGGGATAACTAGCGGCGCTTGCGGGGAGCCGCGGGCGGCGTCGAGTACATTGCTTCGCCCACGGATTCGCGGATGAAGCGCTCGACGTCGAGCCGCATTAGGTGAAGGGCATCCGGGTTCAGGTAGACCATGTGGCCCGACGGATAATAACGGAACTCGAGGTTCCGCGCCTGGGCGGCGTCGAGCATCATGTGATCGAGGTCGTACTCGGTCCCAAAGAACGGCGTGGCCATGTCGTAATAACCATTCAGCGACAGCACCTTAAGATAGGGATTGGTGCGCATCGCAGCCGCTAGATCGAGAGCCGTGTTCGGCGAGTTCAGCGTGAAGCGGATACCCGGCGCCTTGTGGTTGAAGTCCCACTTGAAGCCGTCGCCTTCGCTTGCGCTCAGCCGGTACGGCATGTCCGTGCGGTAGCCGAGATCGTTGACCAGATAGCTCTGGAGCGTTCCGACGAACGCGCCGCTGATCGCTACGTCGGAAGCGTCGAAATCGGGGGAATCCCCCGAGGCATTGGGATCGACGCCCGTGTAGCGGGAGTCGTAACGACCCACGGTCAGGCGCTCGTCGCGGAGCAGTTCCTTTCGGAACTGCGAGAGGTCGACGCGAAGATCCGCATTTTCGATGAACTGCGGCGAGAGTCCGGTCAGCGCACTCATCTGCTGAGCGACGCTATCCTCCTCCTGCTTGCTAATCGTCTGTCCCTTCTCGAGCGCGGCGGAATAGGGGCCCTCGGCAAAAGCGCGCGCCTGGGCGGCGGCCTGCTCCACGGTCGCCGGCGGATTTGCCATCTTGTGATGGTACCAGGCCGTGGTCGCATAGCTCGGCAGGTAATTGATGTAGTCGCGATCTAGGCCCGGCTGGCGGCGGCCGTAATTCATGATCGAAGAGAGGAGGACGACGCCGTTCAGCGCCATGCCGCGTTCCTGAAGCTGGTAAGCAAGCGCACCCGATCGCGTCGTGCCGTAGCTTTCGCCGAACAGGAACTTCGGGCTGTCCCAACGGCCGAATTTGGTCACGTACCGAATGATCGCCTTCGCGAACGCGTCGGCATCCTGGTCGACCCCGTAGAAGTCAGCCGGCTTGGCATCACCGAGCGGGCGCGAATAGCCCGTGCCCGGCGCGTCGATGAAGACGACATCCGTGGTGCCGAGCAAGGTGTCGGGATTGGCGGTGAAGTTGAACGGGGCGGGCTTGATATACTGCGCGTTGGTCGTCTGGATGCGCGTCGGCCCGAACGAACCCATCCGCAGCCACAGCGACGCCGACCCCGGACCACCGTTGTAGAAGAAAGTGATCGGGCGGCGAGAACCGGGCGCGCCGTCGAGCGTGTCGGCCGTATAGAAGATGCTCGCCGTAGGCTTGCCGTCCGTATTGCGGATGGTCAGCGTGCCCGCTGTCGCTGTGTAGGGCAGCGTCCGACCATCGACGGCAGCAGTGTGACGGCTCGAAACCGTGCGCTCATCGACCGGCGCATTCGCCCATCCGCTCGCAGCTTCCTTGGCAAGTTGCTCCTTGTGCAGGTCCTCCACGCTCTTGGCCTTGTCTCCGCCACCGCCGCCAGGCGACGATTGGGCTAGAGCAGGTGAAGCGATAATCAGCGCAAGGGCGGACGCAGCGAGCAATAGGCGCATCTCGGAATTCTCTTTTGTTAGGGGTGGCCAGGACGCGGCGACCTTGGCGGAATTCAGTTTCAACGCGCAATCCAGTCGACGAACTGCCTCTGTTCATCGACGAACGGCAGCTCAGGCTTGAGCTAGAAGCAGATCCCGTTTAGCGATTTCTTGAGCAAAATCAAACTCATCAGCCCCCATACGGGTGCCGGCCATTGCCCGATCCAACCGCGCCTCGCCTTCCGGGCCGAGCGAAGGGACAGCCGAAGCGACGGCAATCATCTCGTCCATCTTGCCAGAGCAGTGCAGTGCGGCATCGCATCCGGCTCCGACGACACCCGCCGCCCGACTAGCGAAATCGTCCTGAAGCGCTTCCATCCCGATGTCGTCGCTCATCAGGAACCCGTCGAAACCGATGCGCTCGCGGATGATGTCACGGATGACAATCGGAGACAGGCTTGCCGGCCGCTCTGAATCCCAGGCCGTGTAAACGACATGGGCCGTCATCCCCATGGGCGCGAACGACAGTCGCTCGAACGGTTCGAGATCGCTTTCGAGCTCGTCGGCGCTTGCGATGACGACGGGCAATTCCTTGTGGCTATCGACGAGTGCTCGCCCATGCCCCGGCATGTGCTTGATTATTCCGACAACCCCCGCGGAGGCCATTCCGTCGAGCACCGCCCGTCCTAGGGCCGCGACCTGCATCGGTTCCGCTCCCAGGGCACGGTCGCCGATGATGTCGCTTGCGCCTTCCTGCCTAACGTCCAGCAGCGGCAGAGCATTAACATTTACGCCCACGTCCCGAAGCATGAGCCCGAGTGCGCGGGCGTTGGATCGAACGGCTTCGATCGCCGACGACGGCGCCTTTTGATAGAGATTGGCGAAGCGTTCGGCCGCGGGGAAAGCAGGCCATTCGGGCGGACGCATCCGCGCCACGCGACCACCCTCCTGATCAATCAGGATGGGAACGTCGCCCCGGCCGCTGAGGTCGCGAAGTGAATCGGTGAGCCGAAGCAGCTGCTCATTGTTTTCGCAATTGCGCTTGAAGATGATGAATCCAGCGGGGTCAGCGTCACGGAAGAAGCTCCGCTCGTCGTTGGTAAGCGCGAGACCTTCGAGACTGTAGATCGCTGCCTGCATTATTGCGCGACGAAGCAATTCTCGCCGGCCGCCTTCAAGGTCTGACAGACCTGCTTGGCGTCGGCCGGCGAAGCCGCGCCCGCACGCAGCCGGATCCCGCCCGAGAAGGGCACGATCATCTTGTTGAGCGCGGCGACGGCGGGGAAGCGTGCCGAAAGCGCGGTCCAGGCGCGCTCCGCTTGTGCCTGGTTGGCAAAGGCGCCGAGCTGGACGACGCTCCCAGATCCGCCTGTGGGCTTCGGCTGAGGCGCCGTGTCGGGCGGCACCGGGGTCCCGATCTCGTTCGCCGGAAGCGTTTTCGGCTGCTCCTTCGGCGGCTTTGCGACGGGAGCTTCCGGCATCTTGTTGAGGTCGAGCTGGGAGTTCTTGTCTTCGCCAGCGCTCGTCTCGAATGCCGTCTCGCTTTCGCTGCTGATATCGAGCCCGCCTGGATTTGGCGGCTTCACCTTATATGGACCCGGCGGTGCCTTGATCAGCACGGAGGGACCGTTCGCTCCGTTGTCGCGCCGCCCGATCCAGAAGAAAGTGGCGGCGACGATTACAGCCGCCAGCAAGACCACGACGAGCGCCGCGAGCATCCTTCTCGCCGAAATACCGCGCGGCTCATCTTCGTCCTCGACGGGCGCCAGCCAGGGTAGCGGCTCGTCCAGGGAGCGATCGTCGGTCACCTCTCGACCTTCGCCTTCCAGGGAAGGCCGACAACGGCGCAGCTCAGGTGGATCTTGGCCATCCGCTGGCAAAGAACCTCAGAATGCGCCTGGGACGTCGTTCCGACACGGAAGCGGTAGAACGTGCGTCCCTTTGAATTGCGATCAGGGCGGACCACAGCAGGCAAATGGGTCATCGCCGGATAGGCACGCGCCATGTAGCGCCAACCGAGCTTGGCCTGCTGCACCGAGCCGAATGCGCCGATCTCGACCAGCTTGCCGGCCGCGCCTTTGACGATGCGCGGCTGCCACGGCTTCGGCAAGACGGCAGGCACGGGCTGCGAAGTGACGGCAGCAGCGGCCCGCGGTTTTTCAACGGCCTGACCTTGCGCTTGATCTGATTTGTCGGGCGTCGCTTCTCGCTTTGCCGGCTGCTGATCGCGCGGCGCCGCAATGTGGACCTCGCGCGGTGGAGCGGAACGAACTTGCTCGGGAGGCGCAAATCGCACCTCTTCTTGAGGTGCGGAGCGGACTTCGGGAACAGCCACACGCGGCTCCGGAAGACGCACGGTCGTCGACGCCTTGCCAGGGTGGACGGGACTCTGTGCCAACTGGTCGATGCTGCGCGTGCCAAGCCAGAAGCCCGCCGCGGCGACGGCGATCGTCAATCCTCCGCCGGCGAGCAACAGTCCGGGTCGGACACGTCGCCTGACTTGCGGCGTAGGTTCATCGGGAAGCCACGGCAGCCTGTCGATCGGGGCCGCCGCATCAACGCGGCTCATCTCAGCGCATCTCCTCGGTTGCGGCGACCCCCATCAGGTCCAAGCCGCTCCGGATGATTTGCGCGATTCCCAGCGCCAGTTCCAGCCGCGCTCGTGAAAGTTGTGGATTATTCTCAAGGAGGAAGCGGCGCTCGGGATCGTCGTTGCCCCGGTTCCACAATGCATGGAATTCGGCCGCGAGATCATAGAGGTAGAAAGCGACGCGATGCGGCTCGTGGGCGAGCGCCGCGCCCTCAAGCACGCGCGGATATTGCGCCGCCCGCTTGACCAGAGCCAGCTCCTCATCGTCTAGCAGCGACAAGTCCGCCGCCGCCGAAAGATCGACCCCCGCGTCCGCCGCCTTGCGCTTCAGCGAACTGATCCGCGCGTGTGCGTATTGGACGTAGAAAACTGGATTGTCCTTCGACGCTTCGACTACCTTCATAAAGTCGAAGTCGAGCGGTGCATCGGCGCGCCGCGTGAGCATCATGAAGCGCACCACGTCCTTGCCCACTTCGTTGACGACGTTGGCGAGGGTCACGAAGTCGCCTGCCCGCTTGCTCATCTTGACCGGCTCGCCGCCGCGAAACAGGCGGACCATCTGGACGAGCTTGACGTCCAAGTCGACGCGCCCGTCGGTAAGCGCCTTCACTGCGGCCTGCACGCGCTTGACCGTTCCGGCGTGATCGGCGCCCCAGATGTTGACGAGGTGGTCGGAACTCTTCGCCTTTTGCCAGTGATAGGCCGCGTCGGCGCCGAAATAGGTCCAGCTGCCATCCGATTTCTTCATAGGCCGGTCCTGGTCGTCGCCGAACTGGCTCGACCGGAACAACGTCAGCTCCACCGGCTCCCACTCGTCATGCGGATCGAGGCTCTTGGGCCGCTCGAGCGTTCCCTCGTAAACGAGCCCCTTGGAGCGAAGCACCTCGAGGCCTTCCTCGACCGCGCCGCTCTTCTGCAGCTCGGCTTCGGACGAGAAGAGATCGTGATGGATGTTCAACAGCGCGAGGTCGTGCCTGATGAGGTCCAGCATTGCCCTGATGGCCGCCTCGCGAAACACGGGCAGCCAGGCGGCTTCGGCCTTTCCGACATATTCATCGCCAAATTCGGCCGCGAGAATGGTGCCGACGGGCTTCAGATAATCGCCCGGGTACATGCCTTCAGGGATGTCGTCGATGTCCTCGCCAAGCGCCTCGCGGTAACGAAGGTGGACCGACTTCGCGAGCGTATCGACCTGGCCGCCCGCGTCGTTGACATAGTATTCCTTGGTAACCCGGAAGCCGGCGGCCTCGAGCAGTCGGGCGAGGCTATCGCCGACAACAGCGCCTCGGCAGTGTCCCATGTGCAGCGGTCCGGTCGGGTTGGCCGAGACATATTCGACGTTCACCCGCTCGTTCGCGCCGACCCTGGACAGGCCATATGCGTCGCCTTCACGAAGGATCGTGCGAAGCTCGTCGCGCCACGCATCGGGCGTCAGCTTCAGGTTGATGAAGCCGGGACCGGCAACTTCCACCGAGGTGACGGGGGGCAGTGTTTCGAGCTTGGGTTTAATCGCTTCCGCGAGAGCCCGCGGATTGGTTTTTGCCGCCTTCGACAGTACCATCGCCGCGTTGGTCGCAAGATCGCCGTGCGCAGGATCGCGCGGCGGTTCGACCGTGACATTCTTGCGGTCCAGATCCGCCGGAAGCACGCCGTCGGAGACAAGATCGTCGAGCACTCCGTCGAGGAGCGCGGCATATTGGGCGTAAAGGCTCAAGTCGCGTGCACCAGTGCTGGAAAGCGTGCGCCTCTAGCGCAGCATCTGCGGCACGTCACGCCTCAGAGCTAAGGATCAGCGGCGAACGTAGCTACAGCGCGCGCCCCACTCCCAGCCCGCAGCAGTGCCGGGCTTGGGAGGCTTGGAAGCCTTGCAGGCAGCCTGGATCGCTTCCTGATCGACTCGAAGAGCGTCCGCGACGGCGCTTGCGAACGTATTGATCGCTTGGTCGAGCGAGCTGGACTCTGCCGTTTCAACGCGCGTGACCGACGTGCTCGCTCCCGCGTTGGACGCGAGAAGCAGCGCGCCGCCGTCCGACGCCTTGGTGATAATCAGCGGCTCCTTCGCGCCCGCCGCGTGCACGGGCGTTATTGGCTCCAGCAGGGCAGCCGAGATCATCGCCGACAAGAATGTCCGCTCGAACCCCATGGCGGGATGATCGCCTCCAAGGGGTTAAGAAAATGCAACCGTTTGAAGTCGCTAGGCGGCGATCAGGGGCTGTCGGAGGGCGTTTTCGCGGCTTTCCGGGAAAAGCGTTGCCATCATCCGCGCCGGCTCGATCGCGAAGTGCTCAGCGAGCGCTCCCGCGATCAACGCATCGAGGTCAGTCGTCGGCTTGAGGTCGCGGCCTTCGTAGAGAGCCGCCTGCGTCAGGCCGGGCCAGTCAGCAACTACCTTGCCCCCGGCGACCGCGCCGCCGAGCAGCATCGACACCGATGCTTGCCCGTGATCCGTGCCACCGGTGCCGTTCGGGCGCGCGGTGCGGCCGAACTCGGTCGCGACCACCACCAGCGTGTTCGCCCACTCCGAGCCAAGACCCGCCTTCAGCGCCGCCATCATTCGATCGAGATCGCGCAGCTGTGCATTCAGGCGGCCGCGCTGGCCCGAGTGCGTATCCCAGCCCGTCGTCTCGATCATCGCGATCCGCGCGCCGTCGCCGAGCAGCATCTTCGCGGCAAGCGCACCGGTCGCGGCGCCTTTCTGGCCGCCGCCGTGCATCGGATCGCCCGCCTTCATCCTCGTGTCCATCGCGGCGGACCACAGCTCATGAAGCTGCGGGTCGCCCTCGTAGAGCGACGTCACACGTGCGAGCAGGTCGTCCGACGGCGTCGGGAGCTGTGAGCTTGCATATGACGAAACCTCGTGACTGCCGCGCAGCGCCATCGGCACGGTCGATGAGAGAGCGAGAGCCTTCGCCTCGCTTGCCGGCAAGAGCCCCAACAGCCGGTTCATCCAGCCGTCCTTCACGCGATAGGCAGCCGACCCGCCCGTCTCGAGCACATTCTGCCCATCGAAATGCGAGCGATCGCGGTATGGTGATGCGACGGCGTGAACGAACAATGCCTGCTTGGCGGCATACATCTTCACGGTTTCGGCGAGCGCCGGGTGCAGCGTGAAGAAGGAATCGAGCTTGGCGCCCGTCGCCGTGTCCTGCGCGAAATCGCCGCGGAGTCCAGCGAAGCTTGGGTCGCCGGTCGGAGCCAGGATCGAGAGTCCGTCGGCGGCTCCACGCTGGATGATGAAAACGAACCGTCGATCGCTGTTCGCTCGAGCGAAAGCCATCTTCGGAAGGGCGAAGGATGCGAATGCGCCAGCAGCAGCGCCGGCGGCGATAAATGATCTGCGGCTGAGCATGCTCATCTCCTCACGAACTCGGGACTGACCAGCAGCAGGGCGAGCCCTTCCACCGGGCTCTCGGCCCGGGCAATGGCGGTGCGTGTCGCCTCACCCAGCGATTGCGGGAACAGCTTCTCCGCGAGTGCGCGCGCGTCGACTCCGGAGCCGGCCTTATCCGCGATCCGCTGCGAGACCTCGACCCTGCGGACGAGTGCGTCGGGCCCGGCCCAGCTTGCGGCAATATCGTCCCATCCTGCAGGCGAGCCCGGCTGCCAAGTCGGCTGACCCAACTGGCGAAGCAGGTTCGCGGCCATCATCGGCTCAACCTGGCTGCTCCCGACGGCCCGAAGCGCGGAGACGGACCACTCCCACGGATTCTTGAACTTGAGCGGCTGCGGCGCCCACGGCTCGGGCGAGTCGATCAAAGTTCGATAGAGAGTCGGGAGGTCTCCGCCGCTCGCGAGATAGGCCTTGCTCAGCCGCTCAACGAGCGCGGGCGGCGGATCGTCGCCGGCGAAATGCCGCGCCAGCTTCATCGAAACATGGTTCGCCGTCGCCGGGCTGGCCGCGAGATCGAGAAGGACTGCCTTCGCCTGATCTTCGCCGTCCTGCCGGTATGTCTTGCCGATGATGGTTCGAGCGCCGGGCTCGTGAAACATCTCAGCGAACCGAAATTCTCCCGGACTGCCGCTGATCAGCCGCGAGGCGGGGCCGCGGCCCAGTCCGCTCACCGTCCAGCCCGTCAGCGCGCGCGCGAACTCCGTGACATCTGCTTGCGTGTATCCGGTGCGGACGCCGAGCGTGTGCAGCTCCATTATCTCTCGCGCGCCAGATTCTCGTTGAGCCCGCGCTGCTTGCCGCCACGCATCGCGATGCGTTCGCCCGCCGTCGAACTCGGGCCGATCGACTGCGCCTGATCGAGATAGAGGAGCATCGCCGGATGCTGCTCGACCGCGAGCAGCATATCGGAGAAGCGCCCGAGCACGTGGGGCCGGATCGCTTCGAACTCGAGAAGCCCAGCGAGCCCAATGACCGGCAGCTTGTCGACGGATACGGCGAAATGATTGGCCCAGAAGCTGACCAGCCGCTCAAGGAACGGTGTGTCGGTGGTAAGCGCGGAATCCAGCCGCGCCGCGTTCATCACCAAATAGTCCTGCCGAATGCTCTGCCTCAGGTAGCGCGCGGTTGGATCCGCCTGCGGATCAGCCTGCTGCTGAGGCTCCGCGACGCCCGTGGGCATTGAGGCGGGCTGCACCTGACGCTTCGCTCGGCCGGCCATCTTCTGGGCCGCGATATAATCGGCAAGCTGAGCGACGACCTCGGGCCGGCTCGGTACATCGGCCAATGCCTGCGGGTGCGGCTGGAAGCTGTCGAACTGGCCTAGAAGCCAGCGCTTCGGATCGCTTGGCGCCTGATCGCCGGGCCGGCCGCCAAGGCCGAAGCGGTTCAACGCTATGGTGGACGAAAGCATGCCCGTCTCCTCGGGCCGCAATCTCCTTCCACTCAGCTGAACTGCTTCTGAAGGCCAATTTTACAAAGTTGTAACCTTCAGAAGCGGTTGGACGGCAGTGTTACCGGACCGATCAGCTCCTCGTGACGAGCGATCGCAAAACGGTCCGTCATCCCGGCAATGAAGTCGCCAATGGTGCGGAGTTGATCGACCTTCTCGTTTCCGCGCCGCCAGTGTTCGGGCAGCCGTGTCGGATCCGAACGATATGCACCGGCGAGGTTCGCGACCACGCGCCCCGCTTCCTTCCGAATCGGCTGAAGCTCGGCGAGATTATAGAGGCGCGCATATAGAAATTGCTTCAGTTCGCGTTCCTCGCCCTCCAGCGCCTCGGAAAAGCCCGCTAGAGACCGTGCTGCGTCGCGAACATCCTTGATTGTCTCTACTCCTGACTGGCGAACTCGGCGCTCCGTCTCCGCGAGCACGTCGCCGACCATGTATCCGATCATGTCGCGGACCAGGGCCCGCTGGCGCTTGTCGGTAGACAGGCCGGGATGGCGCTCGTCGATTGCGTCCCACAGGCGCCGGACGATCGGCAGTTCGATCAGCTCATCGATGTCGAGCAAGCCTGCCCGCAGTCCATCGTCGATGTCGTGATTGTCGTAGGCAATATCGTCCGAAATTGCGGCAACCTGCGCTTCGAGACCCGGCCAGCTCGTCAGCTGCAGGTCAAATTCTGCATTCGCCTCTGCCATCGCCCAGGTTGGCGCGAGCACGGGGCCATTATGCTTGGCGAGACCCTCGAGCGCTTCCCAGCTTAGGTTGAGGCCATCGAAGTCGGGATAAGGCGTCTCCAGGCGAGTGACGATGCGGATGGCATGGGCGTTGTGATCGAACCCTCCCGCCTCGGCCATCGCGGCACTCAGCGCGTCCTCGCCTGCATGGCCGAACGGCGGGTGGCCGAGGTCGTGAGAAAGGCACAGCGCCTCGGTCAGGTCCTCGCTCAGACCCAGAGCGCGCGCGATGGTTCGTCCGATCTGGGCGACTTCGAGGCTGTGCGTGAGCCTCACCCGAAAATGATCGCCATCGGGAGCGATGAAAACCTGGGTCTTATGGCGAAGCCGCCGGAAGGCAATGGAATGAATGAGCCGATCACGGTCGCGCTGGAATATGTCGCGGGGTCCACGCGGGCCGCTGTTCTTCTCAGGATGGAGGCGGCCGCGCGAATTCGAAGGACTCGCCGCAAGCCCGGGCGGAAGACTCATTCCGTAGCGAGTGGCGCAATCCGGTCCGTCTGGGAATTGATATATTTGGAGCTGCGGACGCCAAGCGTCTCGAGATCCTGGGCGAAATAATCCGCGTCGGAAGCACCGCGGAACGGACCGACCAGCAGAAGAGCCTGATTGGCGGTCCTGAGGACGTAAGGCTTGATGCCCTGAAACAGGTCGCGGTCCTGCGAGCTCATCCGCTCGAACTTCTCGGAGAGTTCATCGACATCGCTCGAGCTTGCGAGCTGAAGCCAGATCTTCGACGCGGCAGGGGGCGCAATGCGCTGAACGGTCGCCGGGCGCGGAGGCGGAGCGTAGGACGCCTGCACCGGCTGTTGCGCTTGCCACCTTCGCTGCGGTGCCGGCGCTGGTTGTGCCGGCTGATTAGTCCGCAGCATCGCATCAATGTCGGCCAGCCGATCGCCGGAAGCGTTGCCGGCCGGAGTGACCGCCGGCGCTCTCGTCGGGGTCGCGGAATAAGCGACTGCCGTGCCCGCGTCCGGGAAGATCCCCAAGTTGACCGCTGCCGCCTTCTGCGCGGCGCTGAGCGCGGGGAGTCGCTGGAGGAAGGGAGCGACCCGGTCCGAATTGCCAGGCATCGCGGCGTTGATCGCGCCGAGCGCCGAGCTCGAATCGCCCGTCAGCGCGAGGACGAAGGCTCGAGCGCGCGCCGCAGCGGGATCGCGCTTGGCCATCAGCGGTGAGAGCGTCTGCAGCGCCTCCGCGCGATTACCGCTGATCGCGAGGCTAAGCGCCAGGCGTCGGCGTGCCTCGTCCCGATCGGGACCATTCAGCGCGGCGCGATAATCGCCCTGCGCTTGCGACTGACGACCGAGCAAATCGTAGGCCAGGCCCCGATCGCATCCGATCGTTGCAAGCGTGGCGCCAAGCTCCTGGGCGCGGGCGAAATAGGTCAAAGCACCTTGTGGATCGCCATTGATTACCGAGACCGCACCCATGCCGGCCTGTGGAAGCGGACTGTGTGCGTTCACGTCGTCCGCGCGAGCGAAGAATCCAGCCGCGGCTTCGGCGTCTCCGAGCGCAAGCGCGGCACGGCCCGCGCCGATCAGCGTTGCGAAATCCTTCGGGTCTGCGGCGAGGTCGCGGACATAGCGCGCCAGCGCCGCTGTCGCGCTTTCATCATAAGGTGAGTAGCTGCCCTGTGCAGCAGCCGGTGCCGGTGACATTGCGAGCGCAACTCCGGCGCACGCAAGAAGCACCCCTCCAAGACGAATGGATCCCCGCATCAACCCTCCCGTCGCCCACAGAATCTTGCCGGAAGCTTTCTGCCTAGAGGCTTTACGATGAGCCGTGCCGGGCAGCAGGTGAGATGGCAATTTGGCGACGCCAATTAATAAAAAAGGGGCAGCCCGCCGGGCCGCCCCTTCTTTCGAACCAGAATTGCTTACTGGTTGTTCTGACGATTCAGGAAGCGCGGGATGTCGAGCGGCTCGCGCTTGTAGTTCGTTTCTTCCTCGTCGATCTGCGCCTTCGGAGCGCCACGGGCGATGTTCGACATCCGCTCGAACAACGTGCCGCCGCCACTGGCCGAAGGCGCTTCCGTCTCATCCTCGTCTTCCGGCGGATTGATCGGGGGAGCCCCGACCGGTGCCGTCAGGATATCGTCGGCGCCGAGAAGCAGCTCGTCATCGCCCTCGGGGGCCGGAGCAGCGGCTTCGGCGGGCGCTTCCTCGACATCCTTCGCGGGTTGAGTCGTCGCCGCCGGTTGACGCGCGGGGAAGCTGAAGACCTTGGCCGGTGCGGGCTGAGCGCCGACCTCGGCCTCGATGCCCGTCGCAACGACGGAAACGCGAATCTTGCCGCCGAGATCGTTGTTGAAGGCCGATCCCCAGATGATGTTCGCGTCAGGATCGACGAGCTCCTTGATGTGGCTCGCGGCCTCGTCGACTTCCATCAGGCGCATGTCTTCCCCGCCGGTGATCGAGATGATCACGCCCTTGGCGCCCTTCATGGAAACACCGTCAAGAAGCGGGTTGGAGATCGCCTTTTCCGCTGCTTCGATGGCGCGGTTATCGCCCTCGGCCTCGCCGGTGCCCATCATCGCCTTGCCCATTTCGCTCATCACCGAGCGCACGTCGGCGAAATCGAGGTTGATGAGGCCTGGCATGACCATCAGGTCGGTAATTCCGCGAACGCCCTGCTGGAGCACCTCGTCCGCCATCTCGAACGCCTGCTTGAAGGTCGTTTCCGAATTGGCGAGGCGGAACAGGTTCTGGTTCGGGATCACGATCAACGTGTCGACATGCTGCTGGAGCTCGGAAATTCCCGAATCTGCCGAGCGCGAGCGCCGCGCTCCTTCGAACGCGAACGGCTTGGTCACGACGCCGACCGTCAGGATGCCCTTGTCTCGCGCAGCCTTGGCAATCACCGGCGCGGCGCCGGTGCCTGTGCCGCCGCCCATGCCGGCGGCGATGAAGCACATGTGCGCGCCCTCAAGCGATTGGACGATTTCGTCGATCGTCTCTTCGGCAGCGGCGCGGCCGATCTCCGGTCGCGAGCCCGCGCCCAAGCCCTGCGTGATCTTGAGGCCGAGCTGGATCCGACGATCGGCCGTCGAATGGTTGAGAGCCTGAGCATCGGTGTTTGCGACGACGAAGTCGACGCCCTGCACGTCGGCACGCATCATATTGGCAATGGCGTTTCCGCCTGCCCCGCCGACGCCGATCACGCTGATCCGCGGGCGAAGCTCGTCGACCTCAGGCCGCACGAAATCGATGCTCATGTCCCTTAACCTCCCCAAACACTGCAACGCGTTGAGCCTTCGGCAAGAATCAATGAATCATTGCGAGTCGCAAGCCAAGCGGAAAAGTTAACGAGCGCAAAAAATATGGGGGAAAGTGTCTCCTGAAAGACCCACTTATCCACAGGTGTCGAACTACTTGTCTGAACATGGACGCAAAATGAAATTGGAACGGGCCCGTTACCGGTTCATCGGCCTGACAGTTTTGGTTCGCTAGCCGACCTGTTGCTCGCCCTCTCCCCTCCCCAGACCTCCTGGAGCGCGAGCGTGTACCAGCGAGCGGCCCGGCCCCTCAGGCGCCGGGCCGTTCTTTGCCTCACGCCTTCGAACAGACGGTAGGATCGCGATTAACCGGCACCATGCTGGTGAAGGAGATACCGAAACCGGTGTTTGTGATGATGTTCTGAGCTTCGCAGCTTCTCAGCTGGAAGCGAACCTTCCGTGCCATGAAGTCCAGCGACACGCGCCGAAAATTGTTCAGAATGTCGGTCCCAAGCAGCAGCGCCGGCTCATCCGAGAGACCGAACAGCTTGAATGGCATCAGGTCGGCGAAGGCGACCGGAACATTGTGCAGCACCACCGGGCCAAGCCGAAGCTCCGGGATGTTCGCAATCTGGATCGGCGTAGCGACACCCGTGACCCCGATAGCCGTCGCCATTTTGAACTGCCTTGGGTCGTCGCGGAGCAGCTTTGCCTTTAACGCGCTATTGCCAATCGTCACTTCAGATCCGGTGTCGATGACCGCATCCACAGGGAACCCCGACGTGGTCACAGTTGTGAGAATCAGCTGGCCGCGATGACGTCGCGCCGTGATGACGATGTCCCCGGGACTTACCTTGATCGGTTTGCTCGCATCCTCGACCTTGATCAGGCCTCTTTCGAAATCCATCATCAGTCGCTGGTGGACGAGCGCGTCGATCCCGATCATCCCCTCGCCGCCCATGTCGGTCTCGCGCAGCGCCGGCAGCTCGAGATCATTGATGGTGCTTGGCCCAAGCGTCAGTTTATCAACCTTCACGCAATCGACGATGTCGCGGGAGACGGTTCCATCGAGGATCGACGGCGCTCCGAGTGGAAGCTCCAAGTCCCTAGCGATGCGCAATCCGACCGCTGATGTGTCCGCTCCGCTATCGACGATGAAATGGTATGGGCCCCGGCCATTCACCTTCACGTCGACGGTCAGGCGCGTGTCGACTTCCTTGCCCTTCACCTCGTCTCCGCCCACCGAGAGCGTGTTGTCGATCACTGCGGGGGGCAGAGGCTGCACGTTGATCGGCAAGGCCATCGCCGAACGCGGTTTCGAAATCTTGGGAGGTTCTGTTGCCGCTGCGGCCGGGACGCTGACCGAAACGAGGAGGCCGAATACAATTACGGATGCACTGCGGAGCGCCACAATCGCTACTCCTTGCTGAGGTCGTGAGTTTGACCTGATTCCCGATTGCTAATCAAGAGGTTAAATTCTTGCTGGTTGCGGACCAATCGATCGCTGGCCCGTCCGTGGCTAATCCAGCTCGATGTGTTCAATTCGTGGCACGCGCCACGCCCACCAAATCGCTCCGACTGCTGCGATCACGGCTGTTACGACGAAGGCCGTGTCATATCCCGCATGTTGGACGATGAATCCCGTCAGAATCGGGCCGAAGATTCCCGACAAATTCCCCAATGCATTCTGAAAGCCCATCCACGTCCCAGCAGCCCGCGGACCGCTGAACATCTGGCCAATTGCGTAGAGGTTCATTGAAAGCGCTGCTGACGCAGCGCCAGCGACGCAAAGCAAGAAGGCAATCGCCATTGCAGAATGAGCGAAGGACAGGCCGAGGATGGCAATCGCGGCGGCAGCCTGGCTCGCCACCATCATCCAGCGGCGGCAGAAGCCCTCCGAGCGGCCGGAACGCGTCCACCAATCGGAGAAACGGCCGAAGCTGAATGCGCAGGCGGCCTGTACGGCATAGCCGATCGTCGCCAGCAGCGTCATTTCGCTGATCGAGAAGCCGCGAGATTTGACGAGAAACGAGGGCAGCCACGCCAGCAGGAAATAGAAGCAGTAATTCCCCAGGCAGTGCACGATTGCCATCGACCAGAGTGGCCATCGGGCAATCAAGGCTCTGAGCGGCACGGGTGGCCCTGCTTCCGTCAGCTCTTCAGGGGTGAGGCCGCGGACGGTCGAGAGCCACGGCACAAGCCAAAGAAAAGTAATGGTCCCGAACACGATGAACATTTGCCGCCAGCCCCACGATGCCAGCATCAGCCCTCCGGCTAGAGTCCCGATTGCTGGACCAAGCGCGATGCCCATCGCCAGAAATGCGTTCGCGATCCCGCGCTTTTCAGGCCCGACATGGCGCGCGATAATCTTGGTGCTGCCCGGAAAGGAAATGCTCTCGCCAACGCCGAGCATAACCCGGAGCATCAGAAGAGAAACGACGCCGCCCGAGAAGCCGGTCAGCAGCGTGCTTGCCGCCCAGATCAAGATCCCGGCCGCCATCAGCTTGTAGACCGAGAAGCGATCGCAGAGCCAACCGGAGAAGAGCTGAACCGGCGCGTAGACCCAGAAGAACGCTGAAAAGACTAGACCATAGGCTTGAGGCGAAAGCTCGAGTTCGCGAGTCATCACCGGTGCGGCAATGCCGATGGCGCCGCGATCGATATAGTTGAGCAGCACTGCCGTGCCGAGCAGCATGACGAGGAGGTTCGCGGAATTCCGGCCGGTCCGCGCGGCTGTCGTCCTCGCCATCAGTCCCCCCTCAGCCGAAGCGTCGTTAGTAGCCGCCCTTCATGGCATCGATCAGACGGCCCATCATCCCCTTCTTGGCCACGCGCGCAACGGGAACCGCGATGTCGCGAACGTCGCCGCGACCGGACGCGGCCAGCATCGCAAGCCCGACCAGAGTCGAGAAAGCAGGGCCGCTATGTGCATCCGGAAGGCCGGTAATCTGCTTCGGACGACCGACACGAACCGCGCGGCCAAGCACGCCCTGCATGTAGTCGGCGATGTTCTTGAGCTCGGCGCCGCCGCCGGTGAGCACCACCTGCCGGCCGACGGGCCCAGTGAAGCCGAGCGCCTTCAGTGCCGCCTCGATCTCTGCGACCAATTCCTCGACGCGCTGACGGATGACCATCATAAGCTGCGCGCGGGTGAGCTTGGTCGGCTCCGCTCCGGGCTCCGCCCCAATCTGGGTCGCTTCGATCATCTCGTGATTGTCGCGCGGGCTCGTCATTGCTGAGCCGTAAAAGCATTTAAGCCGCTCGGCGTCCCGCCGCTGCACGGCGAAGGCACCGGCGATGTCGTTTGTGATGTCCTTGGCGCCGAGGGGAATGGAGCGCAGCCCCACGAGCATGCCGCCGAAGTGAACCGACACGTTGCTGACCTCGGCGCCCATCTCCACCAGAGCGACGCCCAGCTCGCGCTCCTCGTCGCTGAGGCAAGCGAGAGCAGCGGCGATCGGCGATGCGACGATCGCCTTTACGCCGAGGTGCGCCTGGCGGATCACCGTATCGATGTTGCGTAGCGGCGACGGGTCCGCCGCGATGACGTGAATGTCGACGCCAAGGCGGCTCGCGTGGAGACCGATCGGTTGCTGGACACCCTGGGCGCGGTCGATCGTATAGAGCGCAGGATGCGCATGAAGAACGACCTGGCCGTTCCTGTTGATCGCTTCCTTGCCGTGGCGAAGCAGCTCGTCGACGTCGGCCTGTTCCACGGCGTGACCGCCGAGCTCGACCTCGACATTGGCTACGTCGCTGACCAGTTCTCCAGCGCCATAGCTGGCCCAGACTTCTTCGACCGTTACTCCCGACATGCGTTCGGCAAGCTCGACGGCTTCGCGAACCGCGAACTCGCTCGCGGCCATGTCGGTGATGTAACCGCGCTTGACCCCCCGGCTCTCGCGCTGTCCGGTCCCGAGCACGGTCAGGCCGCCCTGCGCTGCGAGCGTCGCGATCATCGCGCTCACCTTCGACGAGCCGATATCGAGAACGGCAATAAGCGGCTGGTCAACCGGCTGCGCCATCAGCCCCCCGCAGCTGTCGAGAGCGGCGGAACGATCGGTTCCCCCGGCGATCGCGGAAGGCGAACGATCATCTTGTCCGGGACTCGAAGGTCGAACCTGATGATCCCGCGCCCGAGCAACGCCGATTGCTTGTCGGCGCGCGCGAATTTGGTCAACGCGGCCATTGCCGGCTGTTCGCCTTCGGGCAGAGCGACCGTCTCGCCCGACTGGAAGTTCAGGTCCCAGCGGCGACCGCCGACCCACGTCGCCGAGGCAAGCTGCGGCTTGAGCGTCGGCACCGCAGCCATCAAGCGCCCCAGTTGCTGCTCTTCCGCGTTTGCGCCTGGGCCGATCAGCAGAGGCAGATCGGGCATTCGGTCGACCGGCACGCGATCTAGGACCACGCCTTCAGCGTCGATCAGCGCGAGCTGCCCCTGGTTCTGCCACAGCGCCGCGGGCTTGCGCTCGACGATGTCGATGACCAGCGAATCCGGAAGACGCCGCGATACGCGAGCGTCCTTCACCCAGCCGTAGGCGAGCAGGCGGCGGCGAATACCGGACACATCGACCAGCGCCTGCGGAGCCTTGTCGGCATCGGCTTCGGCGGCTGCTCGATGCAGTTCGTCGGTCACGACGGCATCGACGAGCCCGCGGTTCATGTGGTTGATACCGACGATCTGATAGCCGCCGACGGTGAAGCCAGCTCGCCCAACCGCCGCACCGGCTGCGCGTTCAGCTTTCGCGGGAATGTCCAGAGCCACGATCACCACCAGCGCGATGGCGAGCATGAAGGCGCCGAACACGAGAGCCGCGATCTTGTTGACCCGCGCCTGATCGACCGGGATGCGCTTCGCGATCTTCTTCGGGACGCCGACCTTCGACGGCTTCTTCGGCTTGGCGCGGGCGGAGCTGCCCCGGCGAACATGGGCGGCACTCATCCAAGCGCCTCCACGATCAAGCGCTCAACCAGCTCGCCATACGAAATGCCTTTGAGCTTCGCCTGCTCCGGAACGAGGCTGAGCGGAGTCATGCCGGGCTGCGTATTTACCTCGAGCAGAAAAATGCCTGGTTCGCCAAGCTCGTCATCCCAGCGAAAATCGGAGCGAGAGGCGCCTTTGCAGCCGAGCAGCTGATGCGCTCGGGCCGCCATGTCCATCATGGCCGATGCGACCTCGTAAGGGATTTCCGCCGGGCATACGTGCTGTGTCAGCCCGTCCGTGTACTTTGCGTCATAATCGTAGAAGCCAGCCTTCGGCTTCAATTCAGTCACGGCCAACGGGTCGCGACCCAAGACGGCTACGGTCAGCTCGCGGCCCTTGATGAAGGGCTCGGCGAGGAGCTCGTCAAAATGCTGCCATGGCCCTTCGACGTCCCTGCCGATCGGATTACCGTAATTGCCGTCCGCGGTGACGATCGCGACGCCGACTGACGAGCCTTCGTTGACCGGCTTCACCACGTAAGGCCGAAGCATCGGGTCTTCCTGGTGAAGGCTTTCGCTGCTGACCACCTTGCCCTCCGGCATGCGGATGCCGTGCGGCACGAGGACCATCTTGGTCAGCTCCTTGTCGATGGCGATGACGGACGTCTCGAGGCCGCTGTGGGTATATCTGATGCCCATCAGGTCCATCATGCCCTGGACAGTGCCGTCCTCACCCGGTGTTCCGTGGAGCGCGTTGAACACAATGTCAGGCTTCAGAGCCGAGAGCTGCGCGGCGACGTCGCGGTCCATGTCGAGCTCGGTCACGTTCGACCAGCCGCGTTCGAGGAGCGCCGCGGCAACACCCTTGCCGCTGGTCAACGAGACCTCGCGCTCGGAAGACCAGCCGCCCATCAAGACGACGACGTGAAGATCCTTGTTCATGGCTGGCCGACCCGCTGGATTTCCCATTCGAGGCTGATGTGGGTTTTTGCCTCGACTCGGCGGCGGACTTCCTCCCCCAGCGCCTCGATCTCGGCGCTTGTCGCGCTACCGAGATTGAGCAGGAAATTACAATGCTTTTCTGAGACTTGGGCATCACCAATCGTGAGGCCCCTGCAACCGGCTGCATCGACCAGCGCCCACGCCTTGTGACCCGGCGGATTCTTGAAGGTCGAGCCGCCCGTGCGGCTGCGGAGCGGCTGCGATTCTTCGCGCGCGCGGGCGATTGCATCCATCTCGGCGCCGATCGCCTGCGGGTCGCCTGGCGTCCCGCGGAACGTGGCTTCGATGACCACCGCGCCATGCGGCACGTCGCTGTGACGGTAAGTGTAGCCAAGCTTCTCGAGCGGCCACTCCACGACTTCGCCCGAGCGCAGCACGAGTCGCGCGCAAATCAGGACGTCCTTAACTTCGCGTCCGTACGCCCCTCCGTTCATCCGAACGAAACCGCCGACCGTGCCAGGAATCCCGCGGAGGAATTCCAGCCCCGCAATGCCTGCATCACGCGCCGTCGAGCTGACCAGGATCCCGCTCGCGCCGCCCCCGCAGCGCAGCGTGGTCTCGTCGATGCGATCGATCTTCGAAAAGGCTTTGCCCAAGCGGACGACCACGCCTGGGACTCCGCCGTCGCGGACGATGAGGTTGGAGCCGAGCCCGAGCGCCATGACCGGGATCTCGCGATCGAGCTCGCGCAGAAAATTGACGAGATCCTGCTCGTCCCTTGGCTCGAACAGCCATTGGGCATTGCCGCCGCTCTTGAACCAGACGAGCGGCGCCAGCGGCGCATTCGGAGTCAGCTTACCTCGGACCTGCGGCATGGTGGCGACGGCGCTCATTTCTTCGCCCTCGCGTCGCAGACGCCTTGGGCCAGCGCCGCCGCCCATTTGGTGATGTCACCGGCGCCCATGCAGATCACCATGTCGCCTTCGGCAGCGAGGTCGCGCAGCTCGCGGCAAAGCTCGTCCAGATTTTCGACAGAGCGCACCATTCGGTGCCCGTGCGCGCGCAGGCCTTCAACAAGCGCGTCCGAGCTGACACCCTCAATCGGCTCCTCGCCCGCGGCATAAACAGGTGCCACGAACACGACGTCGGCATCGTTGAAGGCGTTCTGGAACTCGTCCATCAGAGATTGGAGGCGAGTGTAGCGGTGCGGCTGCATCACCGCGATCACCCGGCCTTCGGCACCTTCGCGAGCTGCGGCGAGGACCGCTCGGATTTCGGTCGGATGGTGGGCGTAATCGTCGATGATCACCGCGCCGTCGACTTCGCCCACCCTGGTGAAGCGTCGCTTGACGCCTTCGAACCGTTCGAAACTTGCAACAATTGCATCCGGCGAGATGCCCATCTCGAGTGCGACTGCGATGGCGGCCAAGGCATTCTGGACATTGTGGCGGCCTGGGATGGGAACGTGCACCGCGATCGATGTGCGCTCGCCATCCCTATCCAGGATCAATGCATCGAACTTGGTCCCGCCCGCCACCGGAGTGACATCGTCGGCCCGGACATCAGCGAGCGCCGAGAAGCCGTACGTGACGATCCTCCGGTCGCGGATCCGGCCGATGATGTTCTGAACCTCCGGGTGATCGACGCAGAGGACCGCCAGGCCATAAAATGGAACGTTCTCGACGAACTCGACGAACGCGTCCTTGACCGCGTCGAAGCTGCCGTAATGCTCGAGATGCTCCGGATCGATGTTGGTGACGACCGCGATGGTCCCGTCGAGCCTCAGAAAACTGCCGTCGCTTTCGTCGGCCTCGATCACCCACCAGTCGCTCTTGCCGAGCCGCGCATTCGACCCGTAGCGGTTGATGATGCCCCCATTAATCACCGTCGGGTCGAGGCCGCCGCCGTCGAGCAGCGCCGCGATCATCGATGTCGTCGTGGTCTTCCCATGCGTGCCGGCGACCGCGATCGTCTTCTGCATGCGCATGAGCTCGGCGAGCATTTCGGCCCTGCGGACCCGCGGCAAGCGACGCTCGGCGGCGGCCTGGATCTCGGGATTGCTCTCCTTGATCGCGGTCGAGCAGACGACCACCGCGGCATCGCCGAGATTGTCGGCGGAATGGCCGATCGTGACGGGAATGCCTTCCTTGCGGAGCTTCTCGACGACGTAGCCGTCGGCGGCGTCCGAGCCCTGAACCTTGTAGCCGAGCTGGTGCATCACCTCGGCGATTCCCGACATGCCGATCCCGCCAATGCCGACGAAGTGGATCGTTCCGATGTCCGTGCCCAACGCCTTCATCATGCGGGGATTGCTCCCCCCGGGGCTTCGGCGGTGATCCGCGGTGTGAGGACGCCGACTGCAACCGGCGCGACCCCATTGCCGACCCGCTCGACGAGATCGGCAAGATCGCGAGCGGCGTGTGGGCGTCCGACCGAGAGCGCGCGCCCTGCTGCATTGTTGAGCGCAACCGCGTCCATCGCCAGCGCTTCGATCTGGCGGGCCAACACTTCGGGCGTGAAGTTCGCTTGCGCGATTGCGCGGGCGCCACCCGCTTTGACCATCTCGCGGGCGTTGGCCGTCTGATGGTCGTCTGTAGCAGCGGCAAACGGCACCAGGATCGCGGGACGTCCGGCCGCGGTCAGCTCGGCAATGGTCGAGGCGCCCGCTCGACCGATCACCAGATGCGCGTCGGCAAGCTTCGCGTCCATGTCCTCGATATAGGTCATGAGCTCGGCGGGGATGCCCAGGTCGGCATATTGCTTGCGGACCCGCTCGATATCGTCGGGACGGCATTGCTGGACGACCTGCAGCCGCCGCCGAAGCGAGGGCTCGAGCATGCCGAGGCCCTCAGGTACGACCTGGCTGAGGATCGTCGCGCCCTGGCTTCCGCCAGTGACCAGGATCTTCAGCGGTGCCACTTCGTCAAACGGCGGGAATGGAAGCTCGCCCAGTCTCGCGATCTCCTCCCGGACGGGGTTGCCCACCAGCACGGCCTTCGCATCATATTTCGGCTTCAGCCGGTCGATTTCATCGTACGCAGTGCCGATCGCCTCTGCGTCGCCCGCGAGCAGCCGATTGACACGGCCCATCACGGCATTCTGCTCGTGGATCACGGTCGGAATGTGCATGGCGCTTGCGGCGAGCAGCGACGGAAAGGCCGGATACCCGCCGAAGCCCACGACCACGTCGGGCCGGTGCTCCTTGTAGAGTCGCTTGGCTTCGGCCCTCCCCTTCAGGACGGAACCCGCGGCCTTGAGCCAGCCGATCGGCCCGCCGCCGAGCCGCGCAGCCGGAAGGATGTGCACCGGCATGCCTTCGAACAGTCCCGGGAAGCGCGCACCGCGCTCGTCGGTGATCAGAAGCACACCGTGGCCGCGGCTCTTCAGCTCCGCAGCCAGCGCATGCGCCGGAATCATGTGGCCGCCAGTCCCCCCGGCAGCGAGCACGAAATTCATGTAGTCAGCGACTCCCCGCTCCACTTCACGACATAGGGCGAACGCGTGAGATACGGGTTCCGGCGCGTGAAGGCGAGCAGCAAGCCCATGCCGATCGACAGCGCGAGCATCGAAGAGCCGCCGTAGCTGATGAACGGCAGGGTCATGCCCTTCGATGGCGCGAGCTGCACGTTGACCATCATGTTGATCAGCGCCTGGAGTCCGAACTCGATCGCCAGGCCGGCTGCGGCGAGGATCGAGAAGCTGTTGTCCTCGTCGAGCAGCTTGATCAGCACGCGGGCGACGATCCCCAGATAGAGGCAGGCGATTGCGAGACAGGCAATCAGCCCGAACTCCTCGCCGATGACAGAGAAGATGTAATCGGTGTGCGGCTCAGGCAGGCCGAACTTCCGCGTTCCGCCGCCCGGCCCCATGCCGAACAAGCCGCCCGCGGTCAGCGTGCGCATCGCATTCTCGACCTGGAAATTGTCGCCGGTCCCGAACAGGAACTCGTCGATGCGCGTCGTCGCGACGGGATAGAAGAAATAAGCGAGGATGACGCCGATCAAGCCGGCGACCGCGAGCCCGCCGAGGACACGGATCGAAACGCCGGCAAGCGCGAGCATCGCGATCCACACCGCGCCGAAGATGATCGTACTTCCGAAGTCCGGCTGCTTCATCAGCAGGAAGGCGATTGCGCCGGTGAGCGCAGCCGAAAGCCAATAGACCGGAAGCGACTTGTCACCTTCCTTGAGGCTCAAGAGCCACGCCAGCGACACGACGAAGAATGGCTTGAGGAATTCGGACGGCTGCACCTGCCCGAGGCCGAACTCGACCCACCGCTTCGCCCCATTATGCTCCGGGCCGATCAGCGGAACGAAGATCAGCAGGACGAAGAAGAAAGCCGCGCCGAACAGGCTGAGGCGCCGCGCCCGTTCCTTGGGCATCATCGAGATTGCGATCATCACCGGGACGCCGACCGCGATCCACGCGAGCTGGCGCCAGAAATAATAAAGCTCGTTGAAGCGGACGTTGCCGCCCGAATAGCGCTGCGCGGCGGCGGGCGAAGCGGCCGCGACCGCGATCAGCCCGATCGAGATCAGCACCGTGATCAGCAGCAGCAGCACCTTGTCGATCTCCCAGAACCAGCGGCCCATCGCGCTCGTGTCCGAGCGGCCGTAGCGCTCGGCGTCGAGCAGCGCGGCCTTGGCCTTGATCTGACCCGAGATGCTCTTGATCATAGTCCCTCCACCAGTTTGCGGAACTGGTCCCCCCGGTCCTCGAAATCGCGGAACTGGTCGAAGCTCGCGCAGGCCGGCGACAGCAAGACCGTGTCGCCAGCCTCGGCCTCGGCCGCAGCTTCTCCCACCGCTCTATCGAGCGTTTCGCACTCTGCCACGTCCATGTGCGGGGACAAGAGTCTAGCGAACAATTCGCTTGCCTCGCCAATGGTATAGGCCTTGCGCACATGCCCGAATTGAGGCGCGCATTCGTCGAGATCGTCGGTCTTGGCCTGCCCGCCGCAGATCCAGCGGATTTTTTCGAATGCAGCGAGCGCGGGCGCCGTCGCGGTCGGGTTGGTCGCCTTGCTGTCGTTGACGAAGAGGACGCCGCCGCGCTCGCGGATGCGCTCCATGCGGTGCGGCAGGCCGGGGTAGGTGCGGAGAGCTTCGCGAATTTCGCCGGTTTCAAGTCCGAGCGCGCGGCAAACTAAGATGGCGGCGGCGGCGTTTTCGGCATTGTGAGGACCAGCAAGACTTGGCCACTCCTCCTGGCCTTCAGGGGATTCGCCCGGCACTACTATGGGTCTCATCACCCGGCCCGGCTGAATTTCCCACAAAAGAATTCCGCCGTAGTTTGGAAACTTAGTTCCAATTGATGGGCGCTCTGAGAGTGCTTGAAGGATTTCGCATGTCGGGGGATCCGGGTGAGTAAGTACGGCCAAGCCAGTCCGCTGCATATCGAACAGCCGCGCCTTCGACGCCGCGTAAGCTTCAAAGCTCTCGTAGCGGTCGAGGTGGTCGGGCGTGATGTTCAGCAGCACCGCGACGTCGCAGTCGAGGCTCTGCGTCAGGTCGATCTGGTAGCTCGACAGCTCGAGCACATAGACGCCGCCTTCGGGCAGCGGGTCCTGGGCGAGGATTGGGAGGCCGATATTGCCGCCCATCGTCGTCGGAACGCCCGCGGTCTTGAGGATGTGGTGGACGAGCGCAGTCGTCGTCGACTTGCCGTTGGTGCCGGTGATCCCGACGACCTTGTGCGGCGGGAGTTCGGGTCGGGCGCGGGCGAACAGCTCGATATCGCCGATGATCTCCACTCCGGCATCGCGGGCGCACTGCGCAATCGGGTGCCGGTTGAGCGGGAGGCCGGGCGTGACGACGAGGCTATCGAATTGGCTGAGGTCGATCTCATCGAGGTTAGCGATCGTAAATTCCTCCCCCATCGGGGGAGGGCGACCGCCGTAGGCGGTGGAGGGGGCCCCCTCCGGCGCTTCGCGCCACCTCCCCCTGAGGGGGAGGAGCTTATCGCGAGCCTCTTCCTTCGCATCCCACGCCGTCACCTCGGCGCCGCTGGCGATCAGCGCGGCCGCCGTCGCCAGGCCCGACCGCGCAAGACCGTAAACGGCATAGTGCTTGCCCGCGAAGGCCTTGGCGGTGATCACGCTGCGTCCGTGCTCCTGCGAAGGCAGGAGCCCAGACCAGTTATCTTGACTGGACCCCTGCCTGCGCAGGGGTGCGGTGCCTGCTTCGCCGTCACCGAAGCTTGAGGGT
>JAICSX010000016.1 GCA_025936675.1 Sphingomonas sp. | reverse complement strand
GCACGAGTTCGAGGCGCCGGACGACGAGGCAGCAATCCGCATCTCTGAAGCGTGGCGGGAAGGCCGCGGTATGGAGCTATGGCAGCGCGATAGGCGATTGAAGGTGTGGGCGGCGGCGCCCGACCAGCCGGACTGAAATGTCCGTTTTCCACCCAAAGCTGGCTCCAACGGAGTGTCGGCTTTCGATCCAAAGCGGACTCTACCTCTCGCGGTTCCGCGGATAGACCTCTGTGTGATCTGAGACGGAGCAGGCCTCTGTCACGATCATCGGTCCACTTCCGCCGGTTAACGCCCGGATACTTTTGCTAGTCTCAGCGGACGATCCCACGGTTCATTACGGCGGCGCAAACTGTCTGACCGACTCAGTGCGGTCAACAGGGGGAATCTTTGCGATGCGAAAAGCTATGCTCGGTCGGGTAATTGGCGTCTCGTTAGCCGTCATCAGCGCACCTGTCGCCGCTGCGACCACCGTTACTGTGACATCCACGCTCAATCCGCTGACACCTGGTGTGACCCTCACCAGCTCCACTTTGGAATCGCAGGGATCGGGAGCAGGATTCTCCACCGTTACGCCTGTGCAAATAGGCGTAGGAGACACCGTCATCCTCGATTACGACTTCGGGGGCTACGGGCTCAGCGCGACGAGCCTCACCACGGAGTGGGCGAGTATCTGGGACTGGATTCCCAATGTGGGAACGGCCGATGGCGCACCCGAAACAGGCGTTGATATGTCGGGCACGTTCCAAATTCTTGGGTCCGATGGTAGCGTGCTCGCCTCTTCCGCGCTCGAAACCCAAAGCGCATGCTGCGTGCACTTGGGCCAAAGCTTTGGCGTGAACTTCGGTGCAGTGACGATTTATGGCGTGCGGTACACGGGGACGCTAAACTCATCGGACGTGACATCACGATATTATAACCTGCCCGGTCTTAGTCTGTACGGCAGCGGTTTCGCTCTTGTTGGCGAGCCGACAAGTGTCCCTGAACCCGCCACATGGGCAATGATCCTTCTGGGGTTCGGCGGAATTGGACTCGCCATGCGGAGGAACAGGAAGGCCAGCAGAGCGCAGATTGCCTAACTGCTGTTTTGTTTGCGACGCGAGCAGGGGCGCTCGGAAGAGTGCCCCTCTCGCTTAGCCGCTAATGTCCGTTCTCGACCCAAAAGCGGACATTACGGCTTGCGCGCTGGATTGATGGTTCCCGCTAACTCGGTCAGGAGCTTTTGCGTCGATTTCCGACTTCCGAATGCCGTGTGATGAAAACTGATTATGAACTCATCGGCGCGGATTACATTCTCTGACCAAACGATGGTTCGGGCGGTGCAACCGATGGTCTTGATGTTCCGAAACTGCACCTGTCGCATGGCTTCGTCGGGTGGCCCCAAATAAGTGACGCTCGCCGAGCTTTATCGAAAAGCCATTGCTATCGAGGAATCCGACTACCCGCCTGTTCAGTTCATCCGCCTGTTGCGGCCGGATGGTGACGCGCAATGTCCTATCTAGTTCGCTAGTCGCCATTAATGGGTCGCAAAAGAGCCGGGATGGCGAACAGCTGGCGAGGGTGCAAAGGGCTACGGCTGCAAGGGAACGAGGCATCATGTCGCAGAGGCTTGCAACCTAATGACTGCTTTCCACCCAAAGCAGACGCTAGCGACCGCAGTCGAAGAACCCTCCTCTGTAGACGCGCGTCGCAACCGACCAGAGCGCCTCGCCATTGACCCGCTTGTCAGTTCCCCGGACTGACTGCGCGCGTCAATCGTCGCGGGAGACGCGCTCGATCCGCTCGTGGCGCTCTTGCGCTTCGAGAGTCATCGTCGCGATCGGGCGGGCTTCGAGGCGGCCTAGCGAGATCGGCTCACCGGTCACTTCGCAATAGCCGTACTCGCCCTCATAGAGGCGGCGGATCGCGCAATCGATCTTGGCGATCAGCTTGCGCTGGCGGTCGCGGGTGCGAAGCTCGATTCCCCAGTCGGTCTCGCTCGACGCGCGGTCGGCGATGTCGGGCTCGCGAAGCGAATCGACCTGGAGCTGGGCCATGGTTTGGCGCGACTCCTCGACGATCGCTTCCTTCCATGCCTTGAGCTTCCGCAGGAAATATGCGCGGTGCTTGCCGCACATGAACTCTTCCTTTTCCGACGGACGGTAGCCCTCCGGAAGAATGATTCTGTCAAAAGGTTCGAAATCGTCGCCGCCATAAAGGTCGACTAATGCCGTCGCCATGAAGTCCCCTCCCCGCACATGCCCGCGCTTACCCCGTCGCGAGCTTCGATACGCCGCCGCTGGCTGCGGCCGGGCCACCGGTGCAGCCGGAGGCGATTAAGACTGACTTTACCGGGACTTATCCGGCAAAATCGGCCATCCCCACCGCGCGCTATAGTTACGCGCCAACTGCTTAACAAGGACTGACGCTTCACCAGTGAAGAAATCGCCAAGCTGTTGCGAATATGGCGCATTTTTAAAGTCAGCCGTTCGCAGTTGCAGCAAGGGAATGCGTCCCGCATAGGCAGGAGCGATGCGGATCCTGCTCACCAACGACGACGGCGTGAACGCGCGCGGGCTGAAAGTCCTGGAGGCGGTCGCGCGCAAGTTCAGCGACGACATCTGGATCGTCGCTCCCACGGAGGAGCAATCGGGCGCAGGCCATTCGCTGACGCTGACGACGCCGGTCAGGCTTCGGCGGCACGATGAGCGGCGGTTTTCCGTCACCGGGACACCAACCGATGCGGTGATGCTTGCCCTCGCCCATATCATGAAGGATTCGCCGCCCGACCTCGTTCTTTCGGGCATCAACCGCGGCGCCAATCTCGCAGAGGACGTCACTTACTCCGGTACCGTCTCGGCGGCGATGGAGGGCGCGCTTGCCGGCGTCAGGTCAGTCGCGCTCAGCCAGGCCTATTCGCGCGAGGGCATGGGCGACACCGTTCCATTTGCCGCGGCCGAAGCGTGGGCCGAGCGCGTTCTCGGTCCCATACTCGACTTCGAATCAGCGCCGGGAACGCTGATCAACGTGAACTTCCCCGCCCTTCCACCTGACGACGTCAAAGGCGTGCGTGTCTGCCGGCAAGGCTTACGCGATTACGGTCGTTTGAGGATCGTCCAGCGCACCGACCCTCGCGGATACGATTATTACTGGTTCGGCTTGGGACCGATGGTCGAAACCCCCGGCCATTCGACAGACCTTGAGGCCGTGGCTGACGGCTACGTGTCCGTCAGCCCATTACACCTGGACCTTACGCACGAGACATCGTTGTCCGCGCTTGGCGGACGCTTCAGCGACAACAGCTAACAGCGTACCTGGGAGCTTAGCGGCCCCGTTCGCCGCGCTGCTGGGTCGTGGGCGGCGGAGGCGGAGCCGGCGGAGCGTTGGTCGACGCCGCCAGCCACGTCTCACTTGCACCGCATGAACTGGTAAGCGCCATCGGCTGCCCAGCCTGGAACGGCGCTGCATAAGGGACGCATTCCTGCGCGGCTCCATTGATGAGGCAGAGCTGCCCGTTGGTCGCCGTCCAGGTGCCATTGACGACGTTCCCACCTGGGCTTGCGATCGTCACCTGGCCGCCCGGGTTCAAGGTAACCGTGTCGGTGACGCCATTCGTCGTCACTTGGATCGGTTGCCCGGTGATCTCAGAGGCGGGAACCCAGGCCTGCGCATGTGCGACGCCCGGCACTGCAATGGTCAGCCCAATTGCGGCTCCTGCGCGATACCGACTTTTCATGATGCCTCTTCGCTCCTCATTAAAGTGAGACATTGACGCAAATGCTTTAGGGCGGGCTGTTCGAGTGATGATTATGGTGGTGAACAGCAAGGTAGATGCCGACCGCGGCAGCAATCGCTAGCAGGCCCAGGATCAGCGGGCTGATCCCTCCTTCCTCAGCGACCGCCGGAATAGGTGGTGGGGCCTGCACTGGAGGGGGCGCTGCTGCATCGATCACCGGGAGGACGCAGCCGGTCGGCGACTGGGTGCCCGCGGCGGCAGCAGCAGCGGCGGAGCCACACATCGCAGCGGCGGGCGCTCCTCCGCTCATCGCCGAGAGAACCGCCCAGGGATCCACCTGCGGGACTGGTGCTGGGCTCGACGCGACTGCGACAGTCGAGCTCATCATCAGGGAAGTTGCGGCTAATGCTCCAAGGCCGCGCTTAAACCCACGGCTGGCCATGCTCTTTCTCCGGCACAGCGGGTGTGGTCCCGCACCACCGAGAAACCCTTCGTAGGAGCAGAAGTTTCATTGCACTGCTGTTGAGTGGGGATTGGCGCGAGTGCGCCCTAGCGATGCCAGGCGGATGCAAGCTCAGCGTCGAGTGCACTATGCTCCGGAAGCACGACCCTGAACTTGCGGGTGGCAAAGTCGATCGAGACCTTCTTGAAGGCTCTCAGCGCATTCATCCCGAGCAACAGCGCCGGCTTCTTGTCGAGTCCGAGCTGGTGAAAGGTATGGGCGTCCGCAAATACCACCGCGACATTGGACAGCTCGACGTCAGCAATCGTCAGGTTCCGAACGACCGTATAGTCACCATTGATCCTCGCCCCGGTGACGGATTCGAGCTCGACAGTGTGATCAGCGTCGGCGACATTGTTGCCTAGCAACCTGTGGCGAAGCGCCTCATTGCCGAGGCAAAGGTCGGACCCGGTATCCAGGACCACCACGACATGCTCGCCGTTGGCAATCGCGTCGGTGACGATCAAGCGGCCGTTCTTGCGACGCGCTTCGATGACGATCGTCCCCGGTTCGGACCTGAAATCCGGCATTGCCGACGGAACAATCGACATCGTCTGCTTTTCGAAGTCGAATTGGACACGTTCGGAGCGGAGCAAGTCGACGCCGACGATCCCGTCAGCCCCCATGTAAGCACCCTCTAGCACTGCGGCGTCGATCGATCGCTGCGGGCGGTGCGCGAGCTCGACCTCGCTGACCTTGGCGGTCTGCACCGAGGAGACACCGGATATGGTGTGCAACTCCGCGCCGTCGCCGGTCTGGAGCTTGAGCTTGTCGACAAGCTCGCGCGAGACGGCGGTGCGATCCGCGCCGGTATCGACCAGGAAGTAATAAGGCCCGGCTCCGGAAAGCCTGACCGGGACGACCATCCGGTCTTCCTTGTCGCTCTTGAAGTTGACGTCCTGCGTCTGAGTCGTCTTGTCGATCTCGGGAACGCCCGAAACTGCATCGAACTTGGTCGTCGTCGTCTGGGCCAATGCCGCGCTGCCAAGCGCGAGTCCGCCGATGAGAAGCGTCAATCGACCGAACATCAGGCCGTCTCCCGTGCGAGTAAACCCATGATACGCCTGCTCGGACACGGCGGCAAACCACCGTATCGGACCTAAAGCAACGCTCTGATAAGCCTTTGCCAGTACCAAGCTGCAGTGAGTGGGGCCGCTTCGACGAACGTCGGGCGGAAGAGGCAACGAACGTTGCGCTTTTTCGAATGTCGGAGCCCACTTTGAGCAAGAAACCGGTCGAAACGACGCTTTATTCACTTTCGCCGGTGCCGCCGCGCATTCCCGACCGCCGAAGCGAGGAGCGATTCCTCAGCCTGTTGCGGGTTGGCGCGCTTCGCGTTGGCGACCGTCGGGAGCTGTGCCTGATCCGGAACATTTCCGCTGGGGGCATGATGATCCGGCCTTATTCGCCGATCGAGCCGGGAACGCCCGTCTCGATAGAGTTGAAGCACGGAGATAGCGTCGGCGGTGTTGCCCATTGGTCTGAACGCGGCCTCGTCGGGATCTCCTTCGACGAGCCGATCGACGTCCTTGCGCTGCTGAGCGCATCCGGCATGGAAACGCGGCCGCGCATGCCGCGCATCGAGCTCGATTGCATCGCGATGGTGCGCGACGGTGCCGACGTGCACCGAGCACGCGCCGGCAATATCTCCCAAGGCGGGATCGCGGTTCGGCTGAGCGGCGAGCTTGAGGTAGGGGCGCAGGTGGTGGTCAGCATCGCCGGCCTCCCGCCCGCAGCCGGAGTCGTCAAATGGCGCGACGGCGAAGACCATGGGATCGGCTTCAACCGAGTATTCCCGGTCAGCGAGCTGATGTGCTTCCTGCAGGAAAAGAAAAGCGCGGAGCGCAAGCGCGCCGCCGGCTGATTAGCCGTGACGGCTCCGGGGCGCTGTCGCCAACCACCGTTCGAGGTTGCTGCGCTCGTAATCGCTGAGCGGACGGCACGTGAACCCGGGCCGGCGGAATTCGATCGGCGGCTGAGCTTTCGGGCTCGGTGGCGGCACATGCCGCAGCACTTCCTCAGGATTGAGGGGCGTATCGAACGCGACGCCTGCATATTTGCCCTGCACCCAAACGATTCGCCCCGAAAGCCGAGTCTCGTTGCGTTCGAAAACGGTCTGCGTGCCCTCCGCCGGCAAGCCGGCGCCCTCGATCAGCGCACCCTCTTCCGAGAGATTGCGCAGCTTCACGGCGAGCGGAAAGCCGCCGGCGTCGATTGTCGCAGTAAGGAGCACAGGGGATCGGCGCGATCTCCGATTCTGTGCGAGGCTGCTCTGGTCCATGAGTGCCGTCCTAACCCAACGCAGTAAATCTACTTTTAACGCCGGCGCAAAAGCAGCATCAAATTATTGGCGGGCATCGGCCTGGTTTGCTCCAGATCGAACTCTCGTTGCGCAGCTTCAGTCGCGAAGTCCTCCACTCGGCGCAGGCCCCATTCGGCGTTGCGCCGCTTCAGGTCCGCGTCGAAGTCGAGATTGCTTGCGGCGGTCGGAACGCCATCCTTAAGCCACGGACCGTAGAGGATCAGCGGAGCGCGGCGACTGAGCAGGCGTTCGGCTCCGTCGAGCAGGCCAAGCGCCGCCCTCCATGGGCTAATGTGGACCATATTGATGCTGAGCACTGCATCCGCGCGGTCGATCGGCCAATCGGCCGACGCCGCATCGAGTGCCAGCGGCTCGCGCACGTTCGGCAAGCCCGCTTCCCGACGCCATGCTGCGATCGAGGAGAGCGCATCTTGATGAATGTCGGTGGGCTGCCATTCGAGCGCTGGAAACCGTTCTGCGAAATGAATCGCGTGCTCACCGCTGCCGCTCGCGATCTCGAGAACGAGACCGTTCGAGGGAAGCCATTCCTGTAGCACATCCGCGATAGGCTCGCGGTTCCTCAGCGCTGCGGGCGCCGAGCGGCGCTCTCCAGCGACTTGCCCTTCGTAGAAGCGCTCACCAGCCATCAGCCGCGGCCCCGCGCCTCCTCCAGCAGGCGCTTCGCCCGCAGGTACATCTCCAGCCGTGTCAGCGTAAACATCCCGAGCGCGAAGGCGATCAGAGGATCGGTCAGCATCGCAGGGCTGATATTGCTGTCCTGACCGAGAACGCTGCGCGCGCCGGCCCGAACGATGATCAAGGCGATCAGGAAGAACATCGCCGCCGGAGACGCCTTCTGGTTCAGCGCGTGAGTCTCCGGATCGACATGGATCTGCATCATCTTGCCACGCTGCCATCCAATGGCCGCGCCAATCAGCAAGCCGACGACCGAGGCAATCGCTACCCATCCCGTCGGCGGAAGCTGAGCGAACATCATCGCGGCGACGGCCAGGTAGAGCGCTGGAACGACCCACAAGGCACCTAACTTCAGCGGGCGCATCTTGCTCATGTTTCGCATCCGTAGCGCCATCACGATTACGATGATCCCGATCGTGATCGCGTAGCTGATCCAGGTCTGGTGGATCGGCTGAGTGTGAACCTGCATTTGAACGCCCCCTCCCCTTATGCTTACTCGGCCGCCTGTGCCGTCTCGGGCTCCCTGTAGACCAGAACAGGCTTCCTTGCCGCGAGAGTCTCATCCAATCGCCGGCGCGGGGCATAGACCGGCGCCGACTTGAGCGTCTGGTCGCCGGCCTTTGCGCGCTTCGCAATCGAACGAACCGCCGCGATGAACTGATCTAGGCTCGCTTTCGATTCCGTCTCGGTCGGTTCGACGAGCATCGCACCATGGACGACGAGCGGGAAATACATCGTCATCGGGTGGAAACCTTCGTCGATCAGCGCCTTGGCGAGATCGAGCGTGTTGACATCGTCGGCGAAGCCTTTGTCGGAGAAGATCGCCTCGTGCATGCACGGGCCGCTCTTGGCGAATGGCGCGTCGAGCACGTCGGCGAGGCTCCGCAGGATGTAATTGGCGTTGAGGACGGCATCTTCAGCGACCTGCTTGAGGCCATCGGCGCCGTGACTGAGGATGTATGCCAGCGCGCGCGTAAACATGCCCATCTGGCCGTGGAAGGCGACCATTCTGCCAAAGGCGTCCGGATGCTCTTCCCCCGCGCTCTCCTCCTCGACGATCCTGAAGCTGCCATCCGGATATTTGGCTACGAACGGCAGCGGTCCGTAGGGCGATAGCGCTTCCGAGAGCACGACCGGACCAGACCCCGGCCCGCCCCCGCCGTGCGGAGTCGAGAAGGTCTTGTGCAGGTTGATGTGCATCGCATCGATGCCGAGATCGCCCGGCCGGACCTTCCCGACAATCGCGTTGAAGTTTGCGCCATCGCAATAGACAAAGCCGCCTGCGGCATGCACCGCGTCGCTGATCGCCTTCATGTCCGGCTCGAACAGGCCGCAGGTGTTTGGATTGGTGATCATCACAGCCGCCACGTCCGGGCCCAGCCGGGCCTTCAGTGCCTCCAAGTCGACGCGCCCGGCCGCGTTCGCGGGAATGTTCTCGACGCGGTAACCGGCGAAGGCTGCGGTTGCAGGGTTCGTGCCGTGGGCGCTTTCCGGCACCAGTACCACTTCGCGCTTGTCGCCGCGCGCCTCGAGCGCCGCGCGGATGCAGAGCAGGCCGCACAGCTCGCCGTGCGCACCGGCCTTGGGGCTCATTGCCACGCCGTACATGCCGGTGAGGTCGAGCAGCCAGAAGGCCAGCTCGTTGATCACCTGCAGCGCGCCCTGGACGGTTTCCTGCGGCTGCAGCGGATGGACGTCGGCGAAGCCCGGCAGGCGCGCGACCTTCTCGTTGAGCCGCGGGTTGTGCTTCATCGTGCAGCTTCCGAGCGGGAACAGCCCGAGGTCGATTGCGTAATTCTGCCGCGAGAGACGCGTGTAATGGCGGACAGTCTCGGGCTCGCTCAGGCCGGGAAGGCCGATCTCACGATTGCGTTCGAGCCCACCAAGGCGCGTTGCACGCTGCGGCAGATCCGGAAAATCGACCCCGGTCTGCTGCGTTGAGCCGATTTCAAACAGCAAAGGCTCTTCGAGCATCAGCGCGCGATTGCCTGTGACGGTTTCAGCTTGTCCCTGCTCGTTGGCGGGCGCAGACGGACGCCAGCCCGAAGGATTGACGGTCATCGGACCACCTCCTTCAGGCCCGCTTCCAGGGCCGAGAAGTCTTCATCGGTCGCGGTTTCGGTGACGGCGACGACGAGGCCGTTCTGAAGAGCTTCGATACCAGGATAGAGCCGCCCGAGCGACACGCCCCCGAGAATGCCACGTTCGACCAGCGCATGAACTGCCGGCCGCGCTTCCACCGGGAGCTTCAACGTGAACTCGTTGAAGAAACTGTCGTTGACAAGCTCCACTCCCGGGATGGCGGCCAGCCGATCCGCCGCTTCGCACGCGCGCGCGTGATTCAAGGAAGCGAGCTGCCGAAGGCCTTTCTCGCCGAGTAGCGTCAGGTGCGCGGTGAAGGCGAGCGCACAGAGCACCGAGCTGGTACAGATGTTCGAGGTCGCCTTCTCGCGACGGATATGCTGCTCGCGCGTGGATAGCGTCAGGACAAAGCCGCGCTTCCCTTCCGCATCGACCGTCTCTCCCGCCAAACGTCCCGGCATCTGGCGCACGTGCTTCTCGCGGCAGGCGAACAGCCCGACATAGGGGCCGCCGAACTGCAGGCCGACGCCGATGCTCTGCCCCTCACCGACCACGATGTCGGCGCCCATCTCGCCCGGCGACTTGATCAGGCCGAGCGCGACCGGCTCGGTCACGACAGCGATCAACAGTGCGCCTGCCGCATGCGCCGCCTCGGCGATTGGAGTCAGGTCGGTGATGCGGCCGAGAATATCGGGATATTGCACCACGACGGCGCTGGTCTCGGCACCAATCTTGCCGATCAGGCGGCCGGTATCGGGCTCGGCGCTGAGCTCCGGCGTCGCGGTCGCAAGCGCATCCTCGCTGAATTGCGCCAGCGTCTTCGCGACATTCACATAGTGCGGGTGCACGCCCGACGAGATCACCGTCTTGTTCCGGCGCGTGATCCGGTGCGCCATCAGGATCGCCTCCCACATCGCGGTCGAGCCGTCGTACATCGAAGCGTTGGCGACCTCGCAGCCGAACAGCCGAGCGACCTGCGTCTGGAACTCGAACATCATCTGCAGCGTGCCCTGCGCTATCTCCGGCTGGTACGGTGTGTAGCTGGTCAGGAACTCGCCGCGTTGGATGATATGGTCGACGCTCGCGGGGATGTGGTGCTTGTACGCGCCGCAGCCGAGGAAGAACGGTACGTCGGCCGCAGCCATGTTCTTGCGCGACAGGGCCGTCATGTGGCGTTCGACCGCCATTTCGGACGCGTGCATCGGTAGGCCGTGGATCGGCCCCTTGAGCCGCGCCTCCTCGGGGACGTCGCGGAACAGTTCGTCGATCGAGCCGGCGCCGATGACGCGCAGCATTTCGCTGCGGTCGGCGTCGCTCAGCGGCAGGTAGCGCATCAATCAGGCTTCCTCATGGTGAAGCGAAGGCGGACGTAATCGGCGATGTTGGAGCCGACGCGATCGGCGACGGCGGCGCCGATTTGGGCGCGTTCCTCCTCGGGAACGCCGGCGTGGTCGAGCCAGCCCTTGCGGAAGGTCGTCACCCATTCAGCGACGCCATGCTCGATCGGTGTGGGCCGTTCGATCAGTCGAGCATCGATCTCCTTGAAGCCCGCGGCTTCGTAGATTGCGGCAAACTCCTCCGGAGACGCATACCAGTTGCTTGCTTCGACCGGCGGCACATAGCCGCGGATGATCAGCTCCTCGTCGAGCGCATCACGAAGCTTCCTGATGTTCCCCTCGCCGCCCATCTCCCCTGCAAAGCGCCCGCCGGATTTAAGCGCGCGGAAAATGGCGCGCGCGGCCTGCTCTTTCTGAAGGACCCAGTGCAGCGTGGCATTGGAGAAAGCCGCGTCGAACTCGGCGAAGAACTGCATGTCCTCCGCCGCGAGCAGGAGCGCATCGACGCCCTGGGCCCGCGCGGCCGACACCATTTCCGGCGAATTATCGACGCCGAGCACGGTCGCGCCGCGCTCGATCATCTTGCGGGTCAGAGTCCCCTCACCGCAGCCGACGTCGAGAATCCGCTCGCCCGGCTTTGGATCGAGCAGGTCAAGCGCCGCCCCGCCGAGCGCGGCGACGAACGCACCTACGCGCGCATATTCGGCCGCATCCCACTTGCTGGTCGAGACCGCGGGTTGGCTCAAAGCGTCTTCACCCAGTCGCGATAAGTACCCTCGTCCATCAGGCCATGGAGCTCGGATGCGTCCTTCACCTCGATCTTGAAGAACCAGCCGGCGCCCTCGGGATCGTTATTCACCAGCGCCGGATCGTCGGCGATCGCCTGATTGCCCTCGATCACCGAGCCGCTGATCGGCGAGTAGACGTCGGACGCCGCCTTCACTGATTCGACGACGGCGGCCTCCTCGCCCTTCCTTAGCTCACGCCCGGAGTCGGGGACTTCGACGAACACGATGTCGCCGAGCGCTTCCTGCGCATGGTCAGAAATTCCGACCGTCGCCGAATTGCCTTCCACGCGGATCCACTCATGTTCCTTGGTAAAGTACAGCGACATCAGGCTGCTCCCTTGCGGTAATAGCGGTGGGGGACGAACGGCATTGGAACGACGCGAGCGTCGAACAGCTTGCCCCGCTGCTCGAGCTTGAGCGCAGTCCCCGGCTCGGCGAGGTTCGACGCGACATAGCCCATGGCGATCGGGCACTGCAGCGAGGGCGAGAACCCGCCGCTGGTGATCTTTCCGACTTCGTTCCCTTCGCCGTCGAGCACGAGCGCGCCCTCGCGGACAGGTTGGCGGCCGTCGACGTCGAAGCCCACGCGCTTCGTGACCGGACCGTTGTCGATCTCGGCGAGGATCCGCATCGCACCGGGAAACCCTCCCTCGGCGCGGCGGCGCTTGTTGATGGCAAAGGTCAGCCCCGCCATGACCGGCGTGATCTTGGTATCCAGATCGTGGCCGTAAAGCGGAAGACCCGCCTCGAGCCGGAGCGAATCGCGAGCCCCGAGGCCGATCGGCTTCGCCAGCTCATGCGCGGTGATCGCATCGGCGAGCGCGCTGGCGATGGATGCGGGGACGGAAATCTCGAACCCGTCCTCGCCGGTGTAACCCGAGCGGCTGATCCACAGGCTGTGATCCTGCCAGCGGAATGGCCCCGCCTGCATGAAGCCGAGCTCGCTGACCCCGGGAATGATCGTCTCCAGCACTTCGGCGGCGCGCGGCCCCTGAAGCGCGAGCAGCGCCTGCTGGCGCATATGGTCGATCACCACATCGTCCGGCAGCCGACGCTGCATGTAGTCGATGTCGCCATATTTGGTGGCGCCGTTGACGACGACGTAGAAATCGTCGCCGCGGCGCGTCGCCATCAGGTCGTCGATGATCCCGCCGTCATCGTCAAGGAGCAGCGAGTATTTGGGCTTCATGTCGATCGCCGCCTGGAAGTCGCCCGGCATCAGCTGCTCCAGAGCAACGTCGGCGCCTTTGCCGTGGATGAATAGCTGCCCCATGTGGCTGACGTCGAACAGCCCCGCATTCTCGCGAGTCCAGAGGTGCTCGGCGATGATCCCTTCATACTGGACCGGCATCTCGTAGCCGGCGAACGGAACCATCCGCGCACCGTGCGCGCGGTGCCATGAATCGAGCGGCAGCTTGTCGAGCTGAGGCTCCGCAGCGCGCGTGCCACCCTCAGGATCGCCGCTGTAGGGAGTGCCGCGCGCCTGCGTGTCATCCGTTGGGCCGTTGTGGGTTTCCCGGTTCATTCTGGCCTGCTCATTCAAAGCGCTCCGGCAAAGGGTGCGACGGACAAGGCTCGTTCCACGAGCCCCGACCAGCCGCCCCCGTCTGTCTCTCGCGCCTGAGAGCTTTGCCCCTTCGGCGGCCCGCCTGTCAGCGAACTCTTTCCAGACCGTCAGGCACGCGCGGTCCTTGGTGCCTGAGAGATTCCGGGGGCGGTTGCTCCTTCGGCGCCGCACTTGCGTGCGAGCTCTCCCGCGCGGCCATTCCGGAAGCTTGCGGCTCCCGGCGACGCGGCGTGCCTTGGCTGCGCCGGCCAATTAAGTCAACGCGTTAGCGCGTGGCGTTATATTTGAACTGGTCCTGCGACATCTCGAAGCCGACCAGATGCTCGAATGTCGCATTGGCGACTGCCTCGCGGACCGCCGGATCCGACAGCGGATCGACGGCGGCGTCGGCTTCACCCGCCTTGCGTGGCCGAGTGAGAATCGCCTTCACTCGTGGCGGCAGGGTCGCTGATGCCTTGTTGACCCGGATCGATGCCTGGCCACGCGTGTAGGCATGCTGACTGCCGGCCGGGAAATTCAATGCGACCGCGCCCACCTTCTTCGCCTCGATCACGGTGCCGCCTCGAAGCGCGACGTCGAAATAGGGAAGAACCACCTGGCGTGCGGGCCCGGAATCGCGCCGAAGGCCGGTAACGCTGAAGGTCACCGTCGATACGACGTCGTTGCCAGCGTCCTGGCACGTCGAGCGCAGCTGGGTCATCGTCGCGGTTACATCGATCGCGGTCGAATCGCGGCTGTCCGCCGGATTGAACAAAGTGACGTCCCCCGTGCCCGCCGGAATGCCCGCGACCGGACAGGCGCTTCGAACCGCATAGATTCCGCCGCCATTTTCGCTGGTGAGATCACCCGTGTGGCGGCATCCGGCGAGGAGCATCAGGCCAATCAGTGCGGTGCTTCGAAACTTCACTTGCGGGCGATCCTTGCGCGAACGGAACAGGCCGCGTTCATAGGAAGGGCCTTCTATGGCTGCAAGCGATGCCTTACATGGCCTGCACGGTGAATGAACTGCCTCCCTTGAAAGTGCTGATCGCAGCGCCGCGCGGCTTTTGCGCCGGTGTCGACCGCGCGATCCAGATCGTCGAGCTCGCGCTCGAGCGCTTCGGTGCGCCGGTCTATGTGCGCCACGAGATCGTCCACAACCGTTTCGTGGTCGAACGTTTGCGCTCGTTGGGCGCGATCTTCGTCGACGAGCTCAATGAAGTGCCGGACGACCGGCCGGTCGTATTCTCGGCCCATGGCGTGCCGAAGTCGGTGCCCGCGGCAGCGCAGGCCCGAAACCTTACCTATGTCGATGCGACTTGCCCCCTCGTTTCCAAGGTGCACCGTCAGGCCGAACGGCTGATCGAGGAAGGGCGCCACATCCTCTTCATCGGCCATGCGGGACATCCGGAGGTTATCGGTACGTTCGGACAGGTGCCGGAAGGCTCGATAACCTTGATCGAGACCGTGGACGACGCAGAGAAGCTCGACCTAGCAGACAGCAGCAATCTCGCGTTCCTCACGCAAACGACGCTCTCGGTGGATGACACTGCGGCAATCGTCGAAGCTCTGAAACGCCGCTTCCCCTCGATCCGCGCGCCGCGCAGCGAGGACATCTGCTACGCAACCTCGAACCGCCAGGCCGCGGTCAAGGCGATCGCGACCGAGTGCGACCGCATGCTCGTGATCGGCGCTCCGAACAGCAGCAATTCGCTTCGTCTCGCCGAAGTCGCCGAGCGAATCGGCGTCCCCGCTCGCCTGATCGAGCGTGCAGCCGACATTGATTGGGAGTGGCTTGGCGAGCCTGGCACCGTCGGGATCACCGCCGGAGCCTCGGCTCCCGAGGTACTCGTCCGCGAAGTTGTCGACGAGCTCAGGATTCGATTCGACGTCCGCGAGGAAGTGGCGGACCACATACCGGAGCGGATGATCTTCAAGCTGCCGCGCGGGCTCGTTTCTGACAGAGCTGCCTGAAGTCGAGATATTCACCGACGGCGCCTGCCGCGGAAACCCGGGCCCTGGCGGCTGGGGCGTCCTCCTGCGCACGGGGAAAAAGGAGCGCGAGCTCTCCGGCGGCGAGCCGCTGACCACCAACAACCGGATGGAGCTTCTGGCTGCCATCCGCGGCCTTGAGGCCCTCAAGAAGCCATGCCGGGTCAAGCTGCACACGGACAGCATCTACGTTCGGGATGGGATCACCCGCTGGGTTCACAATTGGCAGCGCAACGGTTGGCGGACTTCCGACAAGAAGCCGGTCAAGAACGCCGAGTTATGGCAGGAGCTTATCGAAGCTTCCAAGCCACACCGAATCGAATGGCGCTGGGTAAAGGGCCACAGCGGTCACCCTGAGAACGATCGGGTCGACGCGCTGGCCTGCGCCGCGGCCGACGACCAGCGGACGCACCACCGGCTGTGAATGAAAGTTCACTTTTGATAGCCGTTGTGCGGCACTAAATAGCCGCCCGTCACCGACTCTCTCGTTCCCCTGTTGGAAAGTTGGTGAGGGGAGGCGTCACCCGCGCCTCCCCATTTTCTTGCGAAGAATCATTTGCTGAACCGGCTCGGCGCGAAAACCGCGGGATCGATGTGCGCGACCATATGGTCCGGCTCCTCCCCAAGCAGCAGCGCAGCGGCCATTTTTGCCGCGGCCGGCGACGTCTGGATGCCGAAGCCCCCTTGCCCGGCGCACCAGAAGAAGCCCGGAACGCCGGCATCGAAGCCGTAGACCGGCAGACGGTCGGGCGCGAAGCTCCTCAGCCCAGCCCAGCTGCGCTCGACCCGCTCGATCGGCCAGTCGACCACCTGCTCAAACCGGTGAATTGCGGTCGCGATGTCAATCTCTTCCGGAGCGGCGTCGCACGCGTCACTGGCGATTTCGTCGTGCGGGCTCAGCCAGATCGTCGAATCCCCTTCGCCCTTGAAATAGAAGGTGCCGTCCGAATCGTCGACAAGCGGCAGCGCCTTCAGGCCCGAGCGCCCGACGCGCAGCTGCACCATCGTCCGGCGCTTCGGCGCAATCCCCAATGGCGAGGCGGAACTCGCGATAGCGACTTGGTCGGCCCAGGCGCCCGCGGCGTTCACAAGCACCGACCCGCGGACAGTCGACGCATCGGCGAAGTGGAGCAGCCAGCCTTCATCGTTGGGCTGCGCCCGCTCCAATCGCGCGCCTATCCAGATACTGCCGCCGCTGCGCCGGAAGGCGCGCAGGTAAGCGGCGTGCAGCCGTGCGACGTCGATGTCCGCGCAGCCAGGCTCGAACAACGCCCGCTTCCACTCTTCGCTGATTCCCGGCACGAGCCGTTCGAGTTCCGGCCGCTCGACCACTCGCGTTTCGACGGAGGAAGGAAGCTCCGGGAGATCTCCCCGTGTCAGGTGAAGGTCACCACGAACCCGCAAGAAACCTTCGTCTGAAAATCCTTCCGGCGGATTGGCCAGAAAGACCCCGGACGCGAGCGTGAGCTTGGCGACTTCGGCGCCACCGTAGCTCTCGAGATAGAAGGCAGCCGACCGGCCCGTCGAATGGTAGCCGCAATGCGCCTCGGCTTCGATGATGAGGGTTCTTCGCGTCGCCGCGATCTCCGCGCCGAGGCTCGCGCCGGCGATGCCGCCGCCGACAATGATGATGTCAAATCTCTCCATTTTCCGGTCGGTTACGAATTCGAAAGGCCTGCCGTCTAGGGGTGGGCATCATGTTCAACGGCGCATTTACCGATCTGCTGCTTGTCGCGCTCGCCGCAATGCTCGTCATTGCGGCGGTGATCGACGTGCGCACGTTCACGATTTCGAATCGGCTGAACCTCGCTGTGGCGCTTTCCGCGCCAGTCTATTGGCTGTCGATTGCGCTGACGCCGTGGCCGGGTATGGCCGTCCAACTCGCCGCCGGAGCGGTAGTTTTCGCGCTGCTCGCCTGCGCATTTTTCGCGGGCATGATGGGCGGCGGCGACGTCAAGCTCGCCGCAGCGTTGGCGCTGTGGTTTCCGCCGCTGCTCACCGTCAAATTCCTCGTGCTGATGTCCATTGCCGGAGGCGTTCTGACGCTCGCCGTCGTCGTCTGGCATCGCGCGCAGCGCAGGGAGGGAAGACCCGAAATTCCGTATGGAGTCGCGATCGCTTTTGGCGGTCTCGCGATTCTCACCCAACGCTTTCTTAACCAATTTGTCTGATGTCTGAGGCTGTTCAAGGGGCCCGCAAGGGGGAGGCGATTTCGCCATGGATGTGAAGAAGCTCGCGCTGCTCGTTGGAGCGCTGGTCATCGCGGTGATTACTGCGGTCATGGCCAAGAACATGTTCGCCGGTGCCGGTGCGCAGCAGGCTAATGCTGCTCCTGCCGTTCCGGTCGGACCGAAAGTGCTCGTGGCGAAGAAGGCGCTGCCTGCCGGCACGATCATCGACGTCGACAGCCTCACCCTTCAGCCCTGGCCGAAGGAGCTCATGCAGAGCGCTTACTATGTCGAGGGTCAGCCTGACGGCGATCCCAAGAAGCTGCTCGGCACGGTCGTTCGCTATCCGATCACGGCTGGCCAGCCAGTGACCCGGGGTGCCCTCGTCGGCCCGCAGGACCGAGGCTTCCTCGCCGCTGCCCTCGCCGCCGGCATGCGTGCCATCACGGTTCCCGTGAACGTCTCTTCTGGCGTCGCCGGCTTCGTTTTCCCGGGTGACCATGTCGACCTCGTCCTGACCGAGCAGGTCCAGGGCGGTGGTGACGGACCGCCCCTCAAGGTGGCCGAAACGATCATCCGCAACCTGCGCGTCCTCGCGACCGACCAGCGGATCACCGACAAGGATCAGGACGGCAAGACCCAGGTCCGCACCTTCTCTAACGTCACGCTGGAGGTCACTCCGCGCATCGCCGAGAAGATCGCGGTTGCTCAGAGCCTCGGCTCGCTCTCGCTCTCGCTGCGCTCGATCGCCGACAACTCGGCCGACATCGAGCGTGCGGTTGCCGCTGGCGACGTTAAGGTTCCTGCGGGCACCAGCCCTGACCAGGAAAAGCAGATGCTGATGGCGATGGCCAATCGGCCGATCGACAACAACACGACCTTCAGCACGGGCGGCGACGTGTCTCGCTTCCAGCGCCGCACGGTGCCCGCCAAGACGGTCGCCGAGCCGGCCGCCGGTTCCGCGGGTGCGCCGGCCGGTGCTCCAGTTTCAACTGGCCCAGTCGTGCGCATCGCACGCGGCAATAATGTCACCGTTGTTCCGGTGGGAGTTCGCTAAGATGAAGACTCAAGCCATCACCCGCCGGGTACGCCTCGGCACTGCGATCGCGGCTCTAGCGATTGCCCTGGGGACCGTCAGCGCTGCTGCTCCGGCAGTTGCCGCCCCGGTCACCGCCAAGCCTGCCGAGACGCTGAATCTCAGCAAAGGCACGGGCACGCTGGTTCGCCTGTCGGATCCGATGAGCGACGTGTTTGTCGCCAACGACGGAATCGCCGACGTCCAGGTTCGTTCGTCGACCCAGCTCTATGTCTTCGGAAAGACACAGGGCGAGACGACGATCTACGCGACGTCGAAAGCAGGCCGGGTTGTCTATGCGGCCAACGTCCGCGTCGGCAACAACATCAGCTCGCTTGGCGAGATGCTGCACCTGGCAATGCCCGATGCGAGCATCCAGGCGACGCCGATGAACAACCTCGTGCTGCTCACCGGTACCGTCGCCAATCCGGACGATGTCGCCGAAGCGCAGCGTCTGACGCAGGCCTATGTCGGCGAAGGAACGCAGGTCGTCACTCGCTTGAAGTCGGCGACGCCGCTGCAGGTGATGCTCAAGGTCCGCATCGCCGAGGTCAACCGGTCGCTGCTCAAGTCGATGGGGGTCAATCTGCTCTCACACGACACGACGGGCGGCTTCCTGTTCGGCCTTGGACGAGGCAACCCCGGCACGATCAACGGCCCGGGCAGCGCAACCGTCAACATCAACCCGACGGGCACGACGCTGGGCGCCTTTGGCCACATCCTTGGTCTCGATCTCCTCGGATCGCTGGATATCGCCGCGACGGATGGCTTCGCAACCATCCTTGCAGAACCCAATCTTTCGGCGCTGTCGGGTGAAACGGCGAGCTTCCTTGCCGGTGGCGAGTTCCCCATCCCGGTGTCGCAGGGCAACAATGCCGTCACCATCGAGTACAAGCAGTACGGTGTTGGCCTCGCCTTCACGCCGATCGTCCTCGCCGATGGCCGCATCTCGATGCGCGTACGCCCTGAAGTCAGTCAGCTCGACGACGCGAATGGCGTTTCGCTCAACAACTTCCGTGTCCCGGCGCTGATCACGCGTCGCGCAGAAACAACGGTGGAGCTGGGCTCGGGTCAGTCCTTCATGATCGCCGGGCTGCTCCAGAACACTGGCAACAACAGCGTCGACAAGACTCCGGTGCTCGGCGACCTGCCGATCCTCGGCGCCCTGTTCCGCTCGACCAAGTTCCAGCGTCAGGAGACCGAGATGGTCGTGATCGTCACGCCCTATCTCGTTCGTCCGGTATCCGGTCAGCTCGCGACTCCGCTCGATGGCTACCGAGTGCCGAACGACATCCAGCGCGACTGGGGCGGACAGACGTTCGAGGGCCGTAGTGGGAAGGTCGACCCGACCGCGCTCACTGCGCCTTCAGCAGCGGCTCCCGGTGTCGCGGTCCCGGTTGGCGGCGCCGCCGTCGCCGCTCCGGCGCCAGGTTTCAAGCTGTGATCCGCGGCTTCATCAGGAAGGATTCGACGATGCGCTCGAAGTTTCTCCTCATCGCTCTCGGCTCGGTCCTCGCTGGCTGCCAGACGACGGGTCAGCCGGATAAGCCGGCCATGGGAGCCTCGCCGGTCAACGTGCCGGTGGTCTCAAGCACGGACTATGTGTTCGACGCCGCCGCTCCCGGTGGATCGCTCGCCCCGGGTGAAAGCGACCGCCTGAACGGCTGGTTCCAGGGCCTCGGCCTCGGCTACGGCGATACGATCTATGTCGACGGCAGCAATGTGTCCGGAGCACGCTCCGAGGTCGCAACGGTTGCCGGCCGCTATGGAATGCTCGTCACGGCCGGCGCTCCTGTCACGGCCGGTGCTGTGCAGCCTGGCTCGGTCCGCGTGATCGTCGCGCGCCGCCGCGCCTTTGTGCCCGGCTGCCCGAACTGGAGCAGGCCGTCACAGCCCGATTGGAATAACCAGACGACGTCGAACTATGGCTGCGCAGTTAACTCCAACCTCTCGGCCATGATCGCCAATCCCGAAGACCTGGTTCACGGCCGTGACAGCGGAGCGATGGACACGTTGGCCGCCACCAAGGCTGTCGAAATGTACCGTTCGAAGCCGCCGACGGGCCAGGGTGGTCTTCAAGACGTAAGCCCCAAGGGAGGCAAGTAATGAACGCCCCATTCTCGGCACGCGCGGGACTGCGCGATCCGTTCACGGCCTTCGTTTGCGACGATGCGACAGCCGACATGCTTCGGCCGGTCGCCGTCGAGCACGGCTGGTCGCCGGAGAAGGTCAACAAGGGCGGTCTCCGCAACGCGGTGCAGTCGCTCTCGGTCTCGGCGAGTCCGAACATTTTGTTCGTCGACCTCAGCGAATCCGCGGATCCGCTGAACGACATCAATGCGCTCGCCGAAGTCTGCGAGCCGGGCACGATCGTCATCGCGGCCGGCACCGTGAACGACGTGCGGCTGTATCGCGACCTCGTCGCCAGCGGCATCCATGACTATCTGCTGAAGCCGTTCACGGTCGACCAGCTGCGCGACACATTCGCGCATGCCCAGATGATCCTGTCCGGTCCGCGTGGTGAGGCTCAGGCCGACAAGCCGCACGTGATGGCTGCGGTCATTGGCGTTCGGGGCGGCGTAGGCGCCTCGACCATTGCGACTTCGCTCGCATGGCTGTTCGGCGAGAAGGCGCGCCGCACGACGGCACTGCTCGACCTCGACGTGCATTTCGGCACCGGCGCCCTGGCCCTCGACCTCGAGCCCGGCCGCGGCCTGACGGATGCTATCGAGAACCCGAGCCGTATCGACGGACTCTTCATCGAGCGCGCGATGGTGCGCGCGAATGAGCGCCTGTCGGTCCTTTCAGCGGAGGCTCCGATCCACCAGCCGCTGGTGACGGATGGATCGGCCTTCTTCCAGCTGCAGGAAGAGATGCGCAACGCGTTCGAGTCGACCGTGCTCGACCTGCCGCGGCACATGCTTATCCAGTTCCCGCATCTGGTCCATGACGCGCACGTCGCAGTCGTCGTCGCCGAGCTCACGCTCGCCGGCACGCGCGATACGATCCGGGTGCTTGCCTGGCTGAAGTCGAACGCTCCGCAGACGAAAGTCATCGTGGTGGCCAATGCGGTCCCCGGTGGCGGCGCGCTCGAGATCAGCCGCAAGGACTTCGAGCAGTCGATCGAGCGTCCAGTCGACATCGTCTTCCCGTTCGATGCGAAGGTTGCCGCCCAGGCCGCCAAACTTGGCAAGCCGATGGCGGAAGTCGCGACCGGCAAGCTGGCTTCGCCGTTCAACACGCTGTCAGGCATGGTTCTCAACCACGCCAGCGAGGAAGGCACGGCCGCTGAGGGCGCAACATCCGAGAAGAGCAAGTCGCTGGTCGACAATCTGAAGTCGATGCTTTCGAAGCCGAAGGAAAAGGCCGCGTAAGCACCGGATGCATCGGCGCTCCAGCTGGGGCGTCGCGGCATAAGAAGTGAGAGGCGAAGGCAAGTATGCTCCTGTGGCTACTGATCATCGGCGGTGTTGGCGCTCTGTCGCTCGGCTTCATGGCCGTGCGCGGGCCATCGGCCGCGAAAAGCCTGAAGCGCCGGGTGGAGCTCATCAAGGAGCGCCACGGTGACGTTATTGCGGGCAACGCCCAGGCGCAGATCCGCAAGCTATTCGCCGAGCGCGCGAGCAAGTTCGAAGGCTATGCCTCGACGTTGATCCCGAAGCCGGCGCTCCTGCGCAGGCGCCTTGAGCAAACCGGCAAGGACATCACGCTCGGAAAATATGCCGTGGTCTGCCTCGGCGTAACTGCTCTTTTCACCATCCTTCTGATGATGAAGGGAGCGCCGTTCATCCTGTCGCTGATGCTGGGTCTCTTCTTCGGCATTGGCGGGCCGCACTTCGTCGTCGGCAAGATGATCAAGCGCCGCATCAACAAGTTCACGACGAACTTCCCGGACGCGATCGAACTGATGGTTCGCGGTCTTCGGTCGGGTCTTCCGATTACCGAGACGCTGGGCATCGTTGCCAGCGAAATTCCCGGCCCCGTCGGTGTCGAATTCCGAATGGTCGCCGACAAGATGAAGATCGGGCGGACGATGGAGGCCGCGCTTCAGGAAACCGCGGACCGCCTCGGTACGCCCGAATTCCAGTTCTTCGTCATCACGCTCGCGATCCAGCGTGAGACGGGCGGCAATTTGGCGGAGACGCTCTCCAACCTCGCCGACGTGTTGAGGAAGCGCGCCCAGATGAAGCTCAAGATCCGCGCGATGAGTTCGGAATCGAAGGCTTCCGCCTACATCGTCGGGTCGCTGCCCTTCGTGGTCTTCGGCCTCGTCTACATGATCAACCCGTCATACATGGGCAAGTTCTTCACCGACGAGCGTCTGATGGTCGCTGGGGTCGGCGGAATGGTCTGGATGGCCATCGGCGGCGGGATCATGGCCAAGATGGTCAACTTCGAGATCTGACGGGGGACTTTGATCCATGCAGCAGTTCCCATCAGGCGATCCCCAAATCCTGGGCTTCGACGTCATCTGGATTGCGACGATGCTCAGCGCCGTCGCGACCTTCGCCGTCATCATCGCGATTTATGCCGCGACGACGGTCAAGGACCCGATGTCGCGCCGCGTGAAGGCGCTGAACGAACGCCGTGAGCAGTTGAAGGCGGGCATCGTCGCGTCGACCAACAAGCGCAAGAAACTGACCAACCGCAATGAGGCCGCGGACCGCGTCCGCGGAATCCTGACCCAGTTCAAGATGGTTCAGGACGACCAGCTGAAGAAGACCCAGCAGCGCCTGATGCAGGCCGGTATCCGGACCAAGGACCTGGCTTTCTTCATCATTCTCGCCCGGTTCCTGCTGCCGGTCATCCTCGGCATCGCCGCCGTGGTGCTCATCTATGCGCTGAACCATTGGCCCGCGTGGGGCTGGTTCCGGCGCTATGCGACCGTCGCCGGCGTGCTTGTCGGCAGCTACAAGGCGCCGGACATCTGGCTGAAGAACAAGGTCAACAAGCGCAGCAACGCGATCCGCAAGGGTCTGCCGGACGCGCTCGACCTGCTCGTCATCTGCGCAGAAGCCGGCCTCACCGTCGACGCCGCTTTCGGCCGCGTCTCGCGCGAGCTCGGCAAGGCCTATCCGGAGCTCGGCGACGAGTTCGGCCTGACCGCGATCGAGCTGGGCTTCCTTAATGAACGCCGCAACGCGTTCGAGAACCTCGCCAACCGCGTGGACCTGGAAGCAGTGCGCGGCGTGGTCACCACCATGATCCAGACCGAGAAATACGGTACTCCGCTCGCCAGCGCGCTACGCGTGCTCTCAGCCGAGTTCCGCCACCAGCGCATGATGCGCGCGGAGGAGAAGGCTGCGCGGCTGCCCGCCATCATGACGGTGCCGCTGATCCTGTTCATCCTTCCGACGCTGTTCGTGGTGATCCTGGGTCCGGCAAGCTGCTCGATCCACGACAACTTCCTGCACAGCAATTAAGGTGTCGCCCGCCCATACGGGCGACTAAAGGGAACGCAGCGGCGCGCTCAGGCGTAGTCGCTGCAGTTCCATTGTTGTCGGGGAGCCGACATGAATATCACTACCGATCCCAACCTATGGGCAATTTGCGCGCTCGTTTTCGTGCTCGGGCTTCTCATCGGCGTGTTCCTGACCGCCGGCGGACGCAAGAAATGGAAGACACGCTACAACAGCGAGGTTGAGCGCCGACGGGAGCTCGAAAAGGCGCACGCCGAGCGCGAGAAGGAATGGCGCGAACGGGATTCGTTGCGCGCCGCTGCGATCCGCGACCCAACCGAGCCTGGCGACGGCGAAATCAGAGGCGTCTAGCCTTCGATCTTCGAGAAATCGGCGACGCGGTTTACGGCGTCGCGGAAGCGCATCAGCAAATTCAGACGCCGCTCGCGCTTGGCGGGATCAGGGTCGTTCACCGTCACACGATCGAAAAACTGGTCGATTGGCCGCCGAAGTGTCGCCAATGCAGCCATGGCGGCTGTGAAATCCTCGGCTTCGATCGCCGCTGACGCTTTGAGCTCGGCCGTTTCGAGAGCGGCGATTAATGACTTTTCCTCGGGAAGATCCGCTGCGGCCTCCCCCGATGCCATCTCCGCGACTGCCTGCCCGACGATGGGATCGTCGACGAGGACCAGCGGGTCTTCCTCGCCGGTCTGCGGAATCCCCTGTTCGGCCGGTGAGGTCATCACCCCTCCGGCCCATTTCTCCTTCTTGAGGATGTTCGCGGCGCGCTTGTAGGCGGTGAGCAGGTCCGCACCGTCGTCAGTTTCGACGAACTTCTGGAGCGCGCGCACTCGTGCGAGCAGCCGCACGAGATCGTCCTCTCCACCGAGCGCGAATACGGCATCGATCAAATCGTGCCTGACTCCCGCTTCACGCTGCTGAACCTTCAGGCGCTCGGCGAAGAAGTCGATCAGCTCGTTCGCAGTCCGATCGAGCCGATGCGCCGCACTGCTGTCGCTCGCCTGCCCTGCGCGGTTTGCGAGCGCGCCGCGCAACGCGTGCGTCAGTCCGACCCGGAGATTGTTGCGAGTAATGAGTTCGATCGAGGAAATCGCCGCGCGCCTCAACGCGAACGGGTCCTTCGATCCCGTGGGCTTCTGGTCGATGCTGAAAAAGCTCGCAATCGTGTCGAGTTTATCCGCCAGCGCGATGGCGATCGTCAGCGGAGCTGTCGGAATCTCATCTCCCTGCCCCACCGGCTTGTAGTGGTCGCGCACAGCATCGGCGACCGCCTGCGGCTCGCCCTGCGCTTCTGCGAGATAGCCGCCGATGACGCCCTGTAGTTCGGGGAATTCGCCGACCATTCCAGTAACGAGATCCGCTTTCGCCAGCCGCGCCGCGCGTTCCACTTGCTCGGCATCTGCCTTCACCACGCCGCTCTCGACCAGCCAGCGCGCCAGCTTTGCGACCCGCTCGACCTTATCGGCAACGGTGCCGAGCTTTTCGTGGAAGACGATGCCGCCGAGCTTCTTCGCCTGGTCCTCCAGCGGAACTTTCACGTCCTGCTCCCAGAAAAAGCGAGCGTCGGCGAGCCTGGCGGCGAGCACCCGCGCATTGCCCTCGGCGATCGCCGCGCCGCCGTCGTTCGCCGCGACGTTCGCCACACAAACAAAGACCGGAGCGAGCAGCCCTTCGTCGTTGGCGCAGGCAAAATATTTCTGGTTGGTGCGCATCGTGAGCACGATGACCTCACGCGGCACGTCTAGATAATCGTCGTCGAATCGGCGGAGCAGGGGCACCGGCCATTCGGTGAGCCCGGCATTCTCGACCACCAGTCCTTCGTCGTCGAGGAGCTGGAGTCCGGCTTCCTTTGCCACCGCAGCCGCGCCCTCGCGGATGATCCGCTCGCGCTCGTCCTGGTCGACGATGACATGGCAGGCGCGCAGCTTCTCGGCGTAATCCGATGCGCCGCCGACAGTGATCGAGCCGGGATGATGGAAGCGATGACCGACAGTCATCGCGCCGCTGGTGATCCCGTCGATCTCGACCGGCACGATCTCCTCGCCGACCATTGCGACAATGCCGTGCAGCGGCCGCACCCAGCGCAGCGAGCCGTCACCCCAGCGCATCGACTTTGGCCAGGGAAAGTCGGCGACGATGCGTGTGACCGTTTCGCTTAAGATCTCACGCGCGGAGCGCCCTGCCCGCTCGACGACCGCAAAATAGACCCCGTCGCGCTCTTCGAGCTGGTCTTGCGTGAGCCCGGTCTTGCGAAGGAAGCCCTCCAGCGCCTGCGGCGGGGCCGAAGTCCGCGGTCCCTTCACCTCCTCGCGGCTCGCTTCGGTTGCATCAGCGACGTCGCGCGCGATCAGCACCAGCCGGCGCGGGCTCGAAAAAGCTTCGATCGGGCCAGTCGCGAGGCCGGCCTCAGCAGTGCATTCGGCGAACAGCCGCGCGAGATCGTTGCGCGCCCTCGCCTGCATTCGCGCCGGGATCTCTTCGGACCGAAGCTCGAGCAGGAAGTCGGCCATTAGCCGGCACGCTCCAGCCATGCTCCGCACGCCGCTTTGGCAAGTTCGCGGACGCGGCCGATATAGGCCTGCCGCTCAGCGACGCTGATAACGCCCCGCGCCTGAAGCGTATTGAAGACGTGGCTCGCCTTGATCGCCTGCTCATAGGCAGGGATCGGCAGCTTCACCTCGAGGCAGCGCTCACATTCGGCGGCTGCTTTCCGGAACAGGTCGAACAGGGCCTCCGTATCGGCAACCTCGAAATTATAAGCCGACATCTCGCGCTCGTTCTCGAGGAATACGTCGCCGTAGCTGATGCCGGCCTCGTTGAATTTGAGGTCGTACACATTGTCCACGCCCTGGATGTACATCGCCAGGCGCTCGAGACCGTAGGTCAGCTCGCCGGTCACCGGCCTGCACTCGAAGCCGCCGACCTGCTGGAAGTAGGTGAACTGGGTCACCTCCATCCCGTCGCACCAGACTTCCCAGCCGAGCCCCCACGCGCCGAGCGTCGGGCTCTCCCAGTCATCCTCGACGAAGCGGATGTCGTGCTTCAGCGGGTCGATCCCGATCTCGACGAGGCTGCCGAGATAGAGCTGCTGGAGATCGTCGGGGCTCGGCTTCAGCACTACCTGATACTGGTAATAATGGCCGAGCCGGTTCGGGTTCTCGCCATAGCGGCCGTCGGTTGGCCGCCGGCACGGCTGCACATAAGCTGCCCGCCATTCCGCGGGCCCGAGCGAGCGAAGCACGGTCGCGGGGTGGAATGTCCCCGCTCCCATCTCCATGTCGTAAGGCTGAAGGATCACACAGCCCTGCGCACCCCAATAGCGATGGAGCGTGAGGATCAGGTCCTGGAAGCTCAGGCTCAAGCGAAGCGCCCCTTCGTTTGCATTGTCTGGGCTTTGGACGATGCGTTTGGGAGGGGCAAGTGGACGTTAAGTTTGTCGCCACTAGTGCGGCTTACCGTGAAGATCGAAAGGGTTCGAGTTGAAGCTGAAATCGATTGTACGGCGCGTCATCACCGCGCTCGGCATCCCGCTGCTGTTCGGATCGGTTCCGGCCGAAGCACGGACTCCGACGGTCGCCCATCCCGCGCTGTGGGAGGTCAAGGACCCCGATACGACCATCTATCTGTTCGGGACGATCCACCTGCTTCCCAATGATCTTCAGTGGCGTACGCCCAAGCTCGACGATGCCATGGCAAGTTCGCAGGAGCTCGTCGTCGAGACGATCGTCGACGAAAAGGACCCGACGAAGCTGATGTCGGCGATGGCGAGCCTCGGGCTTGCCAAAGGGCTCCCCCCGATCATGCAGCGCGTCTCCGCCGCTCAGCGGCCCGCGCTCGCGGCCGCGATCAAAAAGAGCGGCGTTCCGGAAATGGCCTACAACGGGATGAAGACCTGGATGGCTGCCTTCCTGCTGCTGGGCGACCAGTTCAAGGCGCTCGGCCTGTCCGGCGGCGCCGAAGGCGTGCTCAAGAATAGCTTCACCACCGAGGGAAAACCGATCGGCGAGCTCGAGACCAACGTTCAGCAGCTGAGCTTTTTCGATCGCTTGCCCGAAGCCGCGCAGCTCGCCCTGCTGGACGGGGCAATCGAAGACCAGAAGGCGACCAGCACCGAGTTCAGCGGAATGCTCAACGCCTGGGCGCGCGGCGATGTGAAAGGCATCGCGCAGACCTTCGATCGCGAGCTATCGGACTCGCCTGCTCTTCAGCAGGAGCTGATCAAGCAGCGCAACGCGAACTGGAGCAAATGGATCGAGCAACGCATGGCTCAGCCCGGGACGATTATGATCGCGGTCGGCGCCGGCCACCTTGCCGGCGAGAATTCGGTGCTCGAGATGCTGAAGCGCGACGGATACAAGGTCCGGCGCCTGCAGTAGTTACGGATGTGCAATGAAATCAACGGGCTATCCACCGATAAATCTTCACGTTTCTCCTGATTTCGCTAGACTTTTCTTAATGCTTTGGTGACCATCCTCTCCGGTATCGGGCTGGGAGGTCTGATGCGTGAGTACAAAGGGTCACCAGGGGGCTGACCCTCGCACGGCGGCAGTTGCTTTCCGTGAGCGCTCGCGGATCTTTCAATCCAGCACCATTCGCCTCGGGAGGGTGATGGATGGTGAACTTACTCGTCGCAGCTGCGCTTGCCGCCGCAACGCCCGCTGCGCCTCTCCCACCGCGCGCTAATGACGGTCCCGCGATGTTCGTGGTCCACGATGCGGACACCACGATCTACATCTTTGGCACGTTTCACGCGCTCGACGGTAAGTCGCAATGGTTCGACCGGGACGTCAAAAGCGCCTTCGAGAGCTCCGACGAGCTGGTGCTCGAGACCTTGATTCCCGAGCGGCCGCCGCAGCCCGTCAGCTTCGGGCCCGGCTTCCGGCCGCCATCGGTGACTCCATCCGCCTCCTTCCTCGCGACCACGCGCATGGCGATCAGCGCCGGCCAAGCGCAGGGCATGCAAGTCGATAACGGCGCCGACATGGTGCTCCGCCATCAGGCCGAGGCGGAAGGAAAGCCGGTCGAAGGATTGGAAACGCTCCAGTTCCAGATCGACATGTTCAACCACATGCCCTCGAGCACGACCACGAAGCCGGCCGTCCGGTCGGCAGCGGCCGCAGACCCCAATCAAATGGAAAGCCTCTCGAAAGCGATGTCCGACATGCAGTCGGCCTGGAAGCGCGGCGACCAGAGCGTCTTCGTCACCCTGCTCAACGAGCTCAAGACCGCTTCGCCAGACACCTACCGGATGATGTTCACCGAACGAAACGCGCGTTGGGCCGACTGGATCAAGGCACGCATGCAGACGCCCGGAACCGTCTTCGTCGCGGTCGGCGCCGGACATCTAGCCGGCAGGGACAGCTTGCTCGTGCGGCTTGCCGAGCGCGGAGTGCCGTCGCAGCGCGTCTACTGAGCAGCTGAACTTGCTTTTGCGAGCCCGCTACCGTAGGGCGCGCGCTCCCGACCATGGTCATCCCTGGAGGCGTGGCGGGTCACTTAAACGGAGCATAGAAAATGAGCGATCAGCTGACGCTGCCCGCCGAAGCGCGCGACCGGGCTGGCAAGGGAGCCTCCCGAGCACTGCGCCGCGAAGGCCGGGTTCCCGCCGTGGTTTACGGCGAAAAGAAAGAGCCTCTCTCGATCCATGTCGAGGAGAAGCTACTGTCGAAAATGCTTTCGACCGGCCACTTCATGAACTCGGTGATCATGATCGATTACCAAGGAAAGCCGCAGCGGACGCTGCCGAAGGCCGTGGATTTCCATCCGGTCACGAGCCGTCCGATCCACGTCGATTTCCTGCGCATCGGCGAGCACACGAAGGTGCACGTCGGCGTTCCGATGCGGTTCGACAATGAAGAAGCGTCGCCCGGCCTCAAGAAGGGCGGCGTTCTCAACGTTGTCGTTCACGAGCTGGAGATCGTCTGCGACGCCGCAAGCATCCCGAACGAAATCCACATCTCGCTCGAGGGCCTCGAGATCGGCGATTCCATTCACATCAGCCAGGTCAAGCTTCCCGACGGCGTCGTCCCTGCCAACACGGACGAAGACTTCACCGTCGCCACCATCGTCGCTCCGTCGGCGATGAAGGCGGAAGAGGAAGAGACCGCGCCAGCCGGTGAGGTCCCGACCGTCGAAGGCGAGGAAGGTGCTGAAGGCGAAGGCGGCGCGGCCGCCGAGGGCGCTTCGGAAGAATAATCTTCCATCGCTTTGGATTACAGGAACCGCTCGCCCTCACCGACGGGCGGTTTCTTTTTGCGCCCTCCTCACGCTAGGTGAGCGCATGCAACTCTGGGTCGGTCTCGGCAATCCGGGCGCGCGCTACGCGCTGCAGCGGCACAATGTCGGTTTCATGGCCGCTGACATCATCGATGAGGCGCATGAATTCGGACCCTGGTCGAAAAAGTTCCGCAGCCTGATCTCGGAGGGGCGAATCGGCCGCGACCGCGTGCTGCTCCTGAAGCCGCAGACGTTCATGAATGACAGTGGCGACGCGGTTCAGCAGGCAATGCGTTTCTACAAGCTCGATCTCGACGCGCTCACCGTCTTCCACGACGAGCTCGACCTCGCGCCGTTCAAGGTGAAGGTGAAGGTCGGTGGCGGGACTGCTGGGCACAACGGCCTCCGGTCCATCGACGCAGCACTAGGCCCCGACTTCCGCCGAGTGCGGATCGGCATCGGGCACCCCGGGCCGGGCCGCAAGGACCTCGTCACCAAGCATGTGCTCGGCAATTATGCCAAAGCGGAGATGGAGCCGCTGTCCGACGTTCTCGGTGCGATCGCGTCAGAGGCAGAATGGCTCGCCGACGGCGACGATGCACGTTTCATGAGCGAGGTCGCACTTCGGCTCCAGCAGCCCGACTAAAAATCGACTGCGAGATAGCCTTGGACGTATCGGCCAGAATTCCCGGTGTAGACGCCCGACCCAGCCAAACCCCACCCTTCATTGTTGAACAGGTTGACGAGCTGCAGCCGGAAGGTCGCGCTGCGCCCCGCCAGCTTGAATCGATAGTGGCTGCCGAGGTCGACGCGGGCTCGCGGCGGCAGGAACACCGAATTGTCGGTCCTCGCCGGTGTTCGCCCGCGGTGCAACACCGCCAGGTCGAGCTCCAGCCCTTTGATAAAGGGCGTTTTCCAGTTCGCATTGCTGATCAGCAAATGCGTGGGAAGCCCGACTGGCTTCGATCCGACATTCCCGACAGCGTTCGACGCCGTGACCTTGGGATCGAGGATCATGCCGCCGGCAACGACGTCCAGCCTGGATGTGAGCGCGCCGGAGACCGAGAATTCGGCGCCTTTGCTTTCTACTGTACCGACCTGGCGGTAGACGTTGGCTGAATCGAAGCCGAAATAGGGCTTCGTCAGGTCGAAGACACCCGCGACGGCCTTGATGCTCTTCGTGACGTTGAAACGGATGCCCGCATCCTTCTGCTGTGTGAGGATAGCGGGTAGCGGCTGCTTGCGATTCGCGGCGCTATCGGGGGCGATGCCGTTCTCCTCGAGGCCGCGCGCGTATCCTGCATAGACGATGATCGATTTCGTTACGTTCGCCGCTGCGGTCGCGTTGTAAAGCAACGGGCTCGAGCGCGTGATTGCCGGCGGATCGCCGGGAATATCCGTTTCCTTGCGGAATCTCGCCTTCGAGATGCCGAAGCTGATCTCTCCCACATTCTTCCATCTGCCATCGTAAGCGACGCCGGCAGTCGTCTGCTGCACGTGGTCGTGGCTTTCTTGCGTGAAATGGAACGAGTCCGGCACAGGCGCGGTCACGTCATCCCCGATGCGGCCGGGACCGAAATCGATGAAATCGGATCCGCCGAATTCCTGCTTGGTGTCGCGCCTGCGGACGCTGAGGTGAATGACGTGCAGCCGCGGGCCGTCGGGAATGCTGTGCGTCAGCCGGACCTCGCCGCTGTCCGATTGCTGTCTATTCGGCGGATCAATGAACAGCTGCCTGTCTCCGGTTCCGTCAGGCTGCTCGTCTACGAAGAGGCCGGAATAACTGTGCTTTACGTCCCAGACCGAGCGAAAGGCGCCGAAGCGCAGCAGCCAGTTCTGCGACAGGCGTGCTGAGGCGAGCAAACCTTCGTTCAGGCCCTTGTATCGGAAGTCGGCCCATCCGGGCCCTTCGTTGTGATCAAGCCGCGGCAATTTGGGCAAGAAGGCACCCGCAGGAACGTAGAAGGTGCCCGCTTCATCATTATAGTCGTTGTTGAGAGTCCAGAATGGCATGATTTCGATCGCTGAAGTCGGCCGCCAACGCACGATCAGGCTTTCGGTGTGATTGAAATTGTTGGTGCCGTCGGGGAAGGCTTGATGTGTCCCGTTGAACCCATAGCCGATGGAGAGGGTCGAGCTGACCGGCAGCGTACCATCGACCTCTAGACCGTAGGTGCCGTAGCTATCCCAGTTCGCGACCGCCGAGGCACCGGCCTTGTCGCCGGGATGGCGCAGCGTCTGGTCGACGATGCCGCTGGGGGCCGCAAAGGGATAACCTTGGGCGGACAATCCAACCTTGATGCTCGTTGAATCGAGGAGCGTTCCGGAAAGGCCCCATTGCTGGTCGAAATAGAGCCCGTCGATGCGAAGATTGCCAGCGGCGATTGGTGAAAAGCCGCGAACGTTCCCCGCATTATAGATGCCTAGGCTTTCACGCCCCACGCTGAATCCAAATGCGTCCTCTGCCTGGGTGACTGCATTATCGCTCGAACGGGATTGGCTGGACGCCGCGCTCGGTACCGACGCGATGACCGCTGCCGCAATTCCAAGAAATAGCGGCCGCGAACTCATACCTCACTCCCTCGTCGTCCGCTGTCGCCATGGGCGCGGGGGCGGTTCGGCGAATGCCGCTTTCTGCAAGGTGCGCTTGCGCTTCGATGTATCTGCGAACGGCGAAGGGCTTTAGGGGAGAATGATGCGCGAGCTTTTCGTCACCACACTTTATGACGCGGAAATCGGCGACGAGGCGCTGTTGAGCGCGCTCGCGCATTCGATCCGAATGCTGTCAGAGGACGATCGAGCCGGCCGCCGCTGGTCGAAGGAGCATCATTACGCGGGTTATACGAGCTATGCTTCCCTGAACGACCTGCCGAAGCGCGATCCTGCGTTCGCTGAGCTAGCGAAGCAGCTAAGCCGCCATGCATGCGAATTCGCGCGCGAGGCGTTCGACCTTCAGCAAAAGCCGCGGCTCGACAGCCTGTGGGTGAATCTGTTGAAAGCCGGTGGGCAGCACAGTGGACACATCCACCCGCACAGCATCATCTCGGGGACGCTCTACGTCGAGGCGCCCAAGGGCTCCGGCGCAATTCGCTTCGAGGACCCGCGCTTGCCGCTGATGATGTCCGCGCCGCCACGGCGAGACACTTTTGTTAGGGTTGACCCCTATCCCGGTCTGCTTCTCATGTGGGAAAGCTGGCTGAGGCACGAAGTGCTCACCGGAAGCGGACGCGGCGAGCGGTTGAGCATCTCGTTCAACTTCGCGTAGAGGGGCCGCCAATCCCCAAATCCAAGGACAATCAATGGGCTTCCGCTGCGGCATCGTCGGCCTGCCGAATGTTGGCAAATCGACGCTTTTCAATGCCTTGACCGAGACTGCTGCCGCCCAGGCGGCGAACTATCCGTTCTGCACGATCGAGCCCAATGTCGGCCGCGTCGCAGTCCCTGATCCGCGCCTCGACAAGATCGCCGAGATCGCCAAATCGGCTCAGGAGATCGAGACGCAGATCGAGTTCGTGGACATCGCCGGCCTGGTGCGTGGCGCGAGCAAAGGCGAAGGCCTGGGCAACCAGTTCCTCGCCAACATCCGCGAGGTCGACGCCATCGTTCACGTGCTGCGCTGCTTCGAAGGCGGCGACGTCACCCACGTCGAGGGCCGCGTCGATCCCATCGCCGACGCCGAGACCGTCGAGACCGAGCTGATGCTCGCCGACCTGGAATCGCTCGACCGCCGCGTCCCCAATCTCGTGAAGAAGGCGCAGCAGGGGGACAAGGAAGCGAAGATCGAGGCATCTGTGCTCGGCCAGGCGCTCGACCTCCTGCGCGAGTCCAAGCCGGCGCGGCTGGTGCAGCCGAAAGATGCGGAAGAAGCCAGGGCGTTCAAGCGCGCGCAGCTGCTGACCGCCAAGCCCGTGCTTTATGTCTGCAATGTCGATGAGGGCGATGCAGCGAACGGCAATTCATTGTCGGAGCGCGTCTTCGACAAAGCCGCCGCCGAAGGCGCGCAGGCGGTTGTCATCTCGGCGGCGATTGAGGCCGAGATCGCGACGCTGGCCGCCGATGAGCGCGAAGCCTTCCTGTCTGATCTCGGTCTTCACGAAACCGGCCTAAACCGAATGATCCACGCCGCTTATGCGCTGCTGGGCCTCATCACTTTCTACACCGCAGGACCGAAGGAATCGCGCGCCTGGACCGTGCACAAGGGGGCGAAGGCGCCCGAGGCGGCGGGCGAGATCCACACCGACTTCGAACGCGGCTTCATTCGCGCCGAGACCGTCAGCTACGGCGACTACGTCACCTGTGGCGGCGAAGCGGGCGCGCGCGACGCCGGCAAGCTGCGCTCGGAAGGAAAAGACTATGTCGTCCAGGACGGCGACGTGATGCTATTCCGGTTCAACGTATAAGGGCTAGGGCCCCGTCGTCCCCCTCGCCTCCCGGCAGAGCATCCAGCTGAGGAAAGCCGCGACGACGATCGCGAGATAGCTACACCACATCGGAATGCTGTGGCTCCCGATGACGATCTGGAATCGCAGGAACAGCCGGATGATGTGAATGATCGCGCCCAGTGCAAAAAGCGTCGCCGCGATCCAGGTGAAAGGTCTTGAGCGAGTCATTGGCGCCCTCCCCTATTGCAGCGCGGAGCATACAGCAGTTCAGGCAGAACGGAAATTCGAGTGCAGCAGCCGTTCCGCGGGCTTCAGCGTCAGCAGCACCCAGAGCAAACCAAATGACCAGCCGCCGATCACGTCGCTCGGCCAGTGAACGCCCAGCATCACGCGGCTCAGCCCGACGCATAACGATAGCAGCACCGCGGCGGCGGCTGCTCGCCCCTGCCATCGCGTCCCGGCAGTGAGTGCCAGCGCCAGCGTCAAATAGAAGATCATCGAGCTCGTCGCATGCCCGCTCGGGAAGGATGAAGTTTTTACAACGACGAGGTGTGGCTCGAGGTCCGGCCGGGCGCGTGCGACCCAGTATTTCTGGACTTCGGTGAGGCCCCTTCCAATCATGATCACCAGCAGGAGCGCAAGGCCGAAGCGCCCGCGGCCGTCGCGCCATAGCCAGGCCGCAAACAGCAACCCCGCCGCGACGAGCACCGTCGGCTCGCCCAGGAATGTGAAGAACCGCGCAATCGCGACAAGCGCGGGCCGATGGCCGGAATAGAGCGCTTCGTAGATGTCACGATCTATCGCGCCGCGGCCGAAAAGCAGCATCGCCAGCCAAATGCCCGCCAGCGCCACAATCGAAACGATGAATCGCCAGTGCAATCGACGCGGCTCGACAGTCATCAGCCGCTCAACGGCGAAAGACGAAACCCGTTGCTAGAACTTCGCTCCGAGGCGCAGGCCAATCGTTCTCGGCCGCCCGACGACGATCTTCGTCTGGGTACAAATACTGCACGGAACAAAGCGGGAGAGTTCATTGCGCACATCGAAGACGTTCGTAGCAAACAATTCCATATTGTAATTGTGCCAGTCCCAGCCAACGAAGCCATCGACGACCGTCGATGCGTGGATACGGCCGAGGAAGTCGTTCGGGTTGCCCGGGTTCAACGGATCGCCCGTCGTGTTTTGGCGAATGTCCGCACTGGCCGACCCCTGGTAAGCGACAACGCCCTGAACGTGAGCCTTGCCGGCGCCCAATGGCCACTGATAGCGCGCTGTCGCGCTTCCCTTGAACTTGGGCGTGACGGGAAGTCGCGTTCCTGAAGGCGTGATGACCCAGTCTCCAGCAGCAGAACAATCCGCGGATGGATCAACCGACGAATGGCAAATTGCTCCGCTCGTCTTGGCGTCGGTGTAAGCGCCCGTCAACGTCAGCGTCAGCCCGCCGCTGACGTAATTCAGGTCGCTCTCAACGCCATTGATCTTCGCGTCACGACCATTTTGGATGACCGTAAGGCTGTTCGCGCCGAGGAAGCTGAATTGAAATGCCTTCCATATCTGATGATAGACGGCTCCGTTCCAACGCACCCGATTGCCCGCGAATGTCGTTTTCCATCCAGCCTCGTAGTTGGTCAGGAAGTCAGCGTTGTAGGCCGGCGCAGTTGGCTGGCGGTTGATGCCGCCAGGACGGAATCCGCGCGACCAGGTCGCGTAGAACATCAGCCCTTGCTGCGGCTTCCATTGCAAGTTCAGCCGGTGAATAAAACCGGTAGCCTTGCTGCGCTTGGGCTCGAGATTTCCATTCACAACAACGCCAACATTGGTGCACGGAGTCTTATCGACTCCACCCGTGATTAGAGGGCTTCCTGGATCGTTGCGGAGCTGAAGACCATTCACGGTCAGGCAACGATTGTAGCCAAGGGTAGAAAAATCGGGGTTGTTAGGTCCGAACCCGTTGAAGCCAATCAGCGTGTTGTCGAATTTGTAATATCGTCCGCCCGCGGTCAGCGTTAGCTGGTGCGTAATATCCCAGTTCGCCTCACCGAAAAGCGCATAATCGCGATCGACACGATACTGCCTCGTTAGCCAGATCGTGCCCGGATAGCCTGGAACGGACAGGCCTGTGGCGAGATTGTCGACCAGGTAGTCCTGATAAATATCGTTTGACTGCCGCTGATAGAACGCACCGACCAGTGCACGGATCGGCTGATCGACAGGGGTTGCGACCCGCAATTCCTGACTCAACTTCTTGAAATGATCCCGGCCGACGATGTGCTGCCGGGGATTGATCAGGTTACCGTTGTCGTCGCGATAATTGAGCGCGTCGAGAATGCCGTTGTAGCCAATGCTCTGGTAATAACTGTCATACGCATCGGTGTAGTCGGTGTAATCGCTTGTCGAGTAGCGCGGGCGGTCCATGTAGGCGCCGGCATAGGTTACATCGAAGTTCGCGATCTTCCCCTGGATCGTGAGCGCTGCCTGGGTGAAGTGATCCCGCGCGATTTCGTCCTGGAATCTCACGGTCTGCAGCGGCGGAAGATCGGCATTCTCGAAGAAAACGCCGTGCGCGATCGTGTTCTGATACATGATCTGCGGCAGCACGGTCCAATTGTCGTCGAGATCGACCTTCAACGCCGCACGACCGCCATAGACATCTACGCCGTTGAAGTTGTTCCGGACGAAAGGCTTATTGTCGAAGCTGATGTCCTGCTCAGGTGCAAAGCCCTCGCCGATAGGTGGAGCACTTGGCCCCCGATAGGTGCGCGAACCAAAGACGTTGTCGATGTAACCCGCGTCATGCTCGTAGAAGCCGACAACCCTCAAAGCCATGTGCGGGCCCAGCGGGAAGTTCACCATGCCCTCGGCCTTGCCGCCGATATCGCCATGGTCGACTGCGTTGAGTTCGGTGTCGACGCGTCCAGTGAGAACGCCGATCTCGGGCTTGTTGGTGATGATCCGGATGGTGCCCGCCTCGCTGGAGGCGCCGTAAAGGGTGCCCTGCGGGCCGGCGAGGCTCTCGATTCGCGCGATGTCGTAGATGTGGACGTCGAGCGTTCCGCCGATCGTCGTGACGGGCTGCTCATCGAGATACGTGCCGACCGACGGCAACGAACCCGAGTGATTGCCGTCGCCCCCTGTCGCGACGCCGCGCATGTAGACGGTGGTGAAGCCAGGTTGCGCCGTCTGGAAGCTGACCGATGGGAGCTGCTTCGTATATTGTTCGAAGTTGGAGATGTTCAGCTGATCGAGCTTGCGGGTGCCGAGCACCTGGACGCTGATCGGCACGTTCTGCAGATTCTCTTCGCGCTTCGTGGCGGTGATGATGATCTCGCTTTGGTCCGGCACGCCCGCAGCTGCCTGCTTCTGCTGAACAGGCGGCGGCGGCGTCGTGACGTCCGTAGCGTTCGTACCGGGAGCCGGCGACTGTCCGGTCGTCTGCGGCTGCGTGTTCTGCGCGAAAGCCGGCGTTGCGAGTGCTGTCGAAGCAAGAAGACCAAAGGTCAGCGCGCGGAAGGTCGTCATCGAATGCCCCCATTCGGCTAAGTGTCAGGATTGCGACAGACGGCTTGAGCAAAGTCAACTGCCGTAAGGCGCACCCTCGACGATTGTTACAGGGGCGTTGCTTTCAGGTCGCAGGAACGGCGGGATAAGCATCGAGAACGGGCCCGAGCGCCGCCTTGAGCGGATCCAGATACCGCTCATAGGCTCGCCAGTCCTCGGTCGCGTCCCGATAGATCGGCTGGCGCACCTGCTCGGAGCTCGGCGTACGCACCGCCCGCTCGGTCTTGTAAAACTCCAGGCAGGCCGGTTCGAACTCCAGTCCGCAATAATCGAGCAGGCGCCTGATCTCGGCTTCGGTATCTTCAACGATCCGCTCGTAAATGACGCGGTGGACTCGTCCGGGAAGCACTGCGTCGACATGCGCCATCAGCCGCACATAATCGGCATAATAACTGCCGAGGTCTGCCAGATCGTAGGTGAAATCCTGCCCACGCGCGAAATGCTGGCGGAAGTTTGACAAGCAGCAGCCGAGAGGATGGCGCCGCGCGTCGATGATCTTGGCGTTCGGCAGGATCAATTGAATGAAAGGTAGGAACAGCCAGTTGTTGGGCAGCTTGTCGATGAAGAAGGGCCGGTTGGTCCGACGCTGGACCGACGAGCGCCGCAGATAGTCTTCGCCGAGCTCGCGCCGCTGGTTCGACGACAGCATGAGCAAGCTGGAGGGATAATTTCCATACTTCCTGGCGAGTACCGGAATGTCCGGCAGCTCCGATGTGCCCTCAACAAGGCTGTGCGACGACAAGATCTGCTCGATCAGCGTCGATCCTGCCCGTGGCATTCCGACAATGAAGATCGGGTCCGGTGCATCGCATCCGCCGCTATGCTTGGCAAAGATCTCCGCCGTGAAAGTCCTGATGCAGCGATCGACGCTGTCGCGGATCTTCGCAGCGTCGTAAGGATGATGCATCAACCGCAGCGCATTCGCGCTCGCATAATGCGCAAATGCATCGTCCGTTCGCCCAGAGTCGTGGAATGCCTTGCCCAGGGCGAAGTCGAGGTGGAAGCGGTCTTCGTCGCCGAGCTCAGGCGCCTTCAGCGCCTCCGTCATCGCGGCAACGTCGGCCTGGTCGAACTTGACTGTCTTGAGGTTGGCAAGGCTCCACCAGGCTTCGCCCAACGTAGCCTTGAGCGAAATCGCCTTGCGGTATGCGGCGACGCCCTCCTCAAGGCGGCCGATCGTCTTCAGCATGTGGCCGTAGCTCAGCCACACGCGCGGTTGCGCCGGGGCGCGTTGAAGGACGCTCTCATAAAGACGGATCGCATCCTCAAAATCACCGAGCCGCCCGAGTGTCGCAGCCTTGAGGTTCCAGTGACCAACCCGGTCGGGCTCTTCGGCAAGAATGTCATCGAGCAAAGCCATGGCTTCCGCCGGGCGGCCCGTTCGGCCGAGCACCAGCGCCAGGTTCGCTCGAGCCGCTGTCCAACCCGGAGCTAGCTCCACGGCGCGGCGCAACAAATCCTCGGCGTCGCGCCAGCGACCGATGCGCGCCGCGAGCTCGGCAAGCATCCGGATCGCGGCGACGTCGAACGGGTCCTTCTTCAGATGAGGCTTGAGGATTCGCTCGGCGACATCGAGGCGGTTTTCGTTGAGCGCGAGCGCCGCCTCGATCAGGGCCGGATTCATGCCGTGCGGAGCCTCGCTGCTCCGAACGATATTTTGGTCCAGCCCGTCGCGATCCATGGCCCTACTTGTCTGGATCCTGATAGGCGAACGGATCGGTGCGCGATGGCTGGGTCGGGAGCGGCGGACGGGGCAGCTCCTTGTCGCTGTTCGCAGCCTCTAGCAGCACGCCCGCAAGAACCACGGCCGCCTGCCGCATATCGTCCCCGCGCATGTGGTCGAGCGTGTCGATGCTCGAGTGATGCACCCGGCTCTCGTAATCGAGCGGATCCTGGATGAACTGGAAGCCCTGGATTCCGACTGCCTGCATGAACACGTGGTCGGTGCCGCCCGTTTTAGCGGCGACCACCGTGCCGGCTCCCATCGAGTCGAACGGCGCCAGCCATTGCTTCAGGATCGGCGCAGCCTCGGCATTGCCCTCCGCATAGATGCCGCGGAGCTTGCCCGAGCCATTGTCGATATTGAAATAGGCCTTGAGGTCGGAATAGCCGGGCTTCTTCACGAGCGGGAAGCGGTTGCTCCACGTCATATAGGCGGTGAAGCCGTCCATTCCCGGGGGTGTCGGGCGATCGACCAGATGCTGCTCGATGTAGGCGCGGCTGCCGAGCAGCCCCTGCTCCTCGCCTTCCCACAAAGCGAAGCGGATCGTGCGCCTTGGGCGCACACCGAGCTGGCTCAGGATCCGCGCCGCTTCCATGACGGCCATGCTGCCCGCACCATTGTCGGACGCGCCGTCGCCGGCGATCCAGCTGTCGAAGTGCGCTCCGGCCATGACGTAGCCCGCCTTGGGATCGGTGCCCGGGATTTCGGCAATGAGATCGTTCGCGTTCATCGTGCTGTCGTCGAACTGTGCATCGCTGTTGAGTTCGATGACCGGAGCCGGGCCCGTTTTTGCGAGGCGTGTCAGGCGCCGATAATCTTCCGCCGCGAGCTCGAAACCCGGCAGCGAGGGCGTCTTGCCCGCCATGTAGGTATAGCCTTCGCCGCTGACGAGCTTGCCGTCGCGGTAGCTCTTGCGAACCCAGGCTAGAGCACCTTCGCTCTTCAGGAAGGCGTCGAGGTCCTGCGCGAACTGAACGCGCTTGATGCGGCGATCGAGCGCGTCCGGGTCGTATTGCGGAAGCTGGTAATTGTCCTCGTCGGCGATTTCCTTGTCCGACAGGCGCTTGAAAACGGGATCCTTGGGCTCGTCGCTCGTTCCCGGAAGCGTCACGAGAACGATCTTGCCCGCGAGCTTCCCGCGCCAGGCCGCGAAATGCTCGACCTTGCTCATCGGAGCAACGACGATCGGCGCCCGGATCGGTCCGTGCGTGCCCGGCGTCCATGCGACCGGGATCTCGACCATGTCGATCGGGCGCGGCTCGATCATCCGTGCGCTGCTCGTCGTGAAGTTCCATCCGCGGCCGAAGGCGAACGGCTCGCGATGAACGTTGGCGAGGCCAAAGGAGCGGAATTTGGCGAGTGCCCAGTCCTCCGCCTTGCGGATGTTGTGCGAGTTTGTGAGCCGTGGGCCGATGCCGTCCATCAGCTCGGACGCGTTCATCATCAGCTGGCTGTGGTTCATGCCTTCGTCGACGATCCGGCTGTTCTCCGACTGTGCAACGGCCGGCGCGGCAAAGGAAAGCGCCGCAGCGGCGCTCGCAAACCAAATCACTTTCAATGTCATGGAATCCCCCTCCTGCCCTTCAACTGCACCAGCTTCGCCGTTCAGGCAAATGTGGTTTCGACGAAGGGTGGACAGGTCAGCCGACTTCGGGAAGTGAGCGGCCGATGATCTATTTCGAAGACCTGCAAATCGGCTCTGAGACGGACTTCGGCTCCTATGATGTGACCCGCGAGGAAGTGCTCGAATTCGCGCGCAAATACGACCCGCAGCCGTTCCACCTATCTGACGAGGAAGCGGCGAAAACCCATTTCGGTCGCATTGCCGCAAGCGGCTGGCACACCGCCGCGATGACGATGGCCGTTATCGCCAGACGTGTTGTCGACCAGCGCCAGGCCGGGCTGGGCTCGCCCGGCATTGATGAGCTCAGATGGAAAAAGCCGGTCTATCCCGGCGACACGCTGCACGTGCGCGGGCAAATCCTCGAGAAGACGCCGTCGCGCAGTCGTCCCGAGATGGGGTCGTTCCGGACAATGACTACGGTCACCAACCAGAACGGCGAGGTCGTGATGACCTTCATCTCTATCGTACTGATCCGCCGCCGGCTGGCAGCGGACCAGTCGATCTAGTCACTTGTCAGTCATGGCGGCGGTGATGCCAGCCGCTGGTGCTGGTCGTCCCGGTCGTCGTGGTCGACGTCGTGGACGAGGTCGAGCCACTGCGGTTGCGCCAGCCGCTCCAATTGTCGCGGCCTGACCAACTGCTTCCGGTACGGTTCTGCCAGGTCGAGCGCCGGTTCTCCCAATAGCGCCGCTGGTCGTCGTTCCACATGTGGCGGTTGCGATAGCTGTCGTACACGTAGATCCCGCTGCCGGGGTAATAATAGTCGCCGTACCAGCCGAACGGGTCGTAGCCGTAGCCATAGGGGCTGTAGCCGTAGGCGCCGTAATAACCGCCGTATCCGCCGCCATAGCCCACACCGATGGACACGCCGCTATACGGATATCCGTATCCGTATGGATCGCCGTACATGTCATAGGCGCATCCGGTGAGCGACACGCCGGCGACCAGTGCGACCGCGACAAGCTTAATTCGAGCAAATTGCATTTTGAGCCTCCAATACTTCCGGAGCAACTCAAACGGCTTGGCGCGCGTTCCTCTGAACCCGCGCTGAATTCTCGTTAAGCGGCTGTAACCAAGCGAGCCATGGCCCCGCGCCCGATCAGCCGGCGACGCCTGCCTTTGCTTTCGCTCTGCGGGTCTTCGCCTGGTTCTCCGGGTCGAGCGGACCGGTTGGACGGACGCCACGGTGGAGCTCATCCCAGATCTGCTGCTTCGCCAGATAACCGAGGATGGTGGCGAACAGCAGGAAAACCACGACCGCCATCCCCGCCGCATGCCGGGACTCGAGGTCCGGCTGCGCGGTCCACACGAGGAAGGCGGCAACGTCGCGCGCCATCTGGTCAACCGTCGGCTTCGGATTGCCGGGCGCGTAGGTCACCTGCCCTTCCGTCGTCAGCGGCGGCGGCATCGCGATGTTCAAGTTCGCGAAATAGGGATTGTAGTGAAGGTTCGGTGGGGTCTTCGCATCCGGGAACTTCTTGAGCAGCTCCGGCGGCTGGTTCTGGAAGCCCGTCAGGATCGAATAGACGTAGGCTGCTCCGCCCTCGCGCGCCTTGGTGATCAGCGAGAGATCGGGCGGAAGAGCATTGTTGTTCGCCGCCCGGGCCGCAACCTCGTTCGGGAATGGCGGCGGGAAGGTGTCGGACGGCATCGCCTTGCGCGTCGCTTCCTCGCCCGTGTCGGGATTGATCCAGGGGACCTGGGTTTTCCAGTCGGACGCGATCTTCTTGATCTCGGCGTCGTTGTAGCCGAGGGCCTTCAACTCGCGGAACGACACCAGCTTCATGCTGTGGCAGGCCGAGCAGACCTCGGAATAGACTTGGAATCCGCGCTGCAGCTGCTGCTTGTCGAAGTGGCCGAAGGGTCCGTCGCTGGCGAGGTGCAGCTCCTTGGGCGCCTTGTGGAACTCATCGGCGGCAAGCGGCGTCGGCGGATTGGTGAAATAGCTCGCCAAATTGCTGATGAATGCCAGCAGCAGGATCAGGGCGAAGCCCAGGCCGATCAAGAAACCAATAACACGGACCATTTGTCTGCCTGTCCCCTTAGTCGACTACGGCCGTTGCGGCTTTGGAGCGCCGCGGCTTGGTTATTGGCGGTGAATCCTGCCCCGTTTCGCCGTGAAGCACGGATTCGCTGATCGAGAGCGGCAATGGCAGCGGCGTCTCGAACCTCGAAACCAGCGGCAGGATGACCAGGAAGTGCAGGAAATAATAAGCCGCGGCGATCTGCCCGATCGCGACGGTCAGCGGCTTTACCGGCGATCCGCCGACCCAGCCGAGAACGATGACGTCGATCACCAGCAGCCAGAAGAAGCGCTTGAACACCGGTCGGTAGGCCCCAGATCGCACCGGCGACTTGTCCAGCCACGGAAGGAAGAACAGCAGCAGGATCGAGCTGAACATCGCCAGCACGCCCCACAGCTTCGCCGGCAGGATGAAGTCCGCCGTGAACGACCGAAGGATTGCGTAGAACGGCAGCAGATACCATTCGGGAACGATCTCAGCGGGGGTCGAGAGGTTGTTCGCCGGAATATAATTGTCCGGATTCCCTAGATAATCCGGCAGGAAATAGGTCACCAGCGCGTAGAACAGTAGCACCGCCGCCGCGAACCAGCCGTCCTTGGCCGTGTAATAGGGGTGGAACGGCAGCGTATCGCGCTCGTCCTTCACATCCACGCCCGTCGGGTTATTCGAACCCGGAATGTGCAGCGCCCAGATGTGGAGGATCACCACCCCGGCGATGACGAACGGCAGCAAATAGTGAAGCGAGAAGAAGCGGGTCAGCGCCGCCTGATCAGGGGCATAACCGCCGAGGATCCAGATGCGGAGTGGATCGCCGACGATCGGGAGCGCCGAAAAGAAGCCGGTGATGACCTGGGCGCCCCAATAGCTCATCTGGCCCCACGGCAGGACGTAGCCCATGAACGCCGTCGCCATCATCAAGAGGTAGATGACCAGCCCGAGCATCCAGACCAGTTCCCGTGGCGCCTTGTAGGAGCCGTAATAGAGCCCGCGGAAGATGTGGATGTAGGTGACGAGGAAGAAGAAGCTTGCCCCGTTCATGTGCGCATAGCGAAGCAGCCAGCCCGCATTGACGTCGCGCATGATCAATTGGTTGACCGAGTTGAACGCGCCGTCGGTCGAGGCCGTGTAGTGCATCGCGAGCACGATGCCGGTGATGATCTGGACCGTCAGGAAGATCCCGGCGAGGACTCCGAAATTCCACCAGTAGTTGAGGTTACGCGGCACCGGATAGCCGCCGCCGATTGCACCATAGACGAGGCGCGGCAGCGGAAGGCGCTCATCGAGCCACCTCATCAGCGGATGCTTGGGTTCGTAGGGCTTGGCCCAGGAAAAGCTCATTGTTGCGCTTACCCCTTTGCGCCGATGGTGACGGTCGTCGGCGTCGTAAACTGATAGTCTGGAACGAAGAGGTTCTTCGGCGCCGGGCCCTGACGGATTCGCGCCGCCGTGTCATACTGCGATCCGTGGCACGGGCAGAAATACCCGCCGTACTTGCCGCGGTTCTCACCCTCGCCAATGCCGAGCGGCACGCAGCCAAGGTGCGTGCAGACGCCGAGCGTGATCAGCCAGTTGGACTTGCCGGGCTTGGTCCGCTGTGCGAGCGTCTCCGGGTCACGCAGGTCCGAGAGCGGCACCGCGTTCGCCTCTTGGATTTCCTTCGGCGTTAGGTTGCGAATGAACACCGGCTGCTTGCGCCACTGGGCCTTGATCCCCTGCCCCGGCTGGATCTTGGAAATGTCGACTTCGGTCGTCGCCTGCGCGAGGACGTCGGCCGACGGCGCCATCTGGACCAGCAAAGGAGCGAGCGCGGCAACGCCCCCGACGCCGGCGAAGCTGACTGCTGCAACATTGAGGAAATCGCGGCGGCGGACGCCCTCCCCGCCGGAATCTGAGCTTGTGTTACCCTCAGCCGATCGTGCGGTGGCCATCATACCCCTTTGAAACGCTAATTCTGATGTGCCGGGAACGGCACGTGGGCGACGCCTCCCCGGCCGGTCGGCAGGGGCGGTTGGCGGGCCTGATAGCGAGGGGATTCGGCGATGTGAAGGGGCCGAAGCACTGACTTTCGTGAGCGACCCCTGAATGTGCTTGCTTAGCGTCTGTGATGCTTCACGCTCGCCTTGTGGCTGCTGGCGTGATGGCGCTCGGCTTTCTTGTGCTTTGCCGGCTTGCTCGCATGCGAGCGGTGCTTCGAATGCGACTCCGACTTGAGCTCGCTTTGTAGCAATGCCGCGCAATTGCTGTGCTTGAGCAGCTGGCTGTAGCTCATCTTCTTGCATTGCCGCTTCTGCTTGCTGGACAGCTTCGGAGCGACTTCGTGATGTGACTTCTTGCCATGTAGCGCGTGGCTGTCGTGGTGTTCGGTCTTTTTGGAATGTCGGGTCGTGTGATGGTTCTTTGAGGTCGTGTGATGACTCTTGGAACTCGCACGATGGCTGGTCTTGCTCGTGCGGTGATGAGCGCTGGAGCTGTGCCCGCCCATGTCGACAAACCGATGCCTCGGCTCTCGCGTGGGCATCGGTGGGAACGGCGGCGGCACCGAGGGACTCGACTGCATGTCCGGCGGCGGCGCCGGGGGAACCGACGTCTGCTGAGCGTGGACTGACGTCGCAAGGATTCCGAGCGACAAGGCTGAGCAAATGCCAAGCAGGCTGTGCAGTGCGTTCATGGCCGGAGCATAACTGCACTTGCTGTCGCGATCACGACAAAAAGCGGGAGTTCCGGCGATGTGAATGCACGGCTTGGCTCGTCGAGCTTCGCGGCTTCAGAAATGGTGGGTGCAGAGCGCCAGCAGCAGGATGAGCGGGATCGGAACCCCGATCAGCCAAAGCAGGATGGAGCGCATAACTTCCGTCTCCTTCTTGCCCGCTCGGCGAGCAACAATATTCGGGAAGGAGAACGGTTCCGTTACGACTGTTCGGCGACCGCTGCAGTTGCCGGTTCGGCATCGTGCTCACGGCGCCCGAGCATCGCAGCGCGGAACATGATCAGCGCAGCGTAGACGACGACGGCGATCACTCCCCAACGCAAATATTCAATCGGTAATTTGATGACGAAATAGGCGGCGACGAACACTGCGGGGATTCCGCCGACAGTCAGGCCGATGACGACACGAAGATCGAGGTTGCCCGTGTTGATATGGCGAATGCTCGACGTGGCCCCCATCAGGGCAGCTGCCCCGGCCATGATCGGGAAGCATAGATGTGGATCCATCCCCAAAAGGCTCAGGATGACGAGAGTCGGCGCATAATTTCCGACCCCGTAGTTCAGGAGAAGTCCGAAACCGAAGTTCGCGACGATCGCGAGGATCGTCAACGCCACTGGAAGCGCCGAGGCGCTGCCCCCTCCAGGGAACATGTTCAGATTCTGCATTGCATAGGCGATCGCCGCGAGCGTCAGTCCGACGGCAACGATGCTCTGGACGATCCACACCCGAGTCCTGTGGACGAGCGGCGCTCCGATCAACCCGCCCGTCGTGCAGGCAATGACGCATCCCACCAGCAGTACCGGATCAACTTTCACGCCGAGTTTCAGAAGGAAGATGATCGATTCGACCACTGCCCCCGCCGTCAGTCCGACGAGGATCGTCGGCGGGATCAGCCGGTCCAGTGTCAGCCTGCGAAACTTCAGCCAAGCGGTCGTCGGAGCAAATGATCCGATCCCGAGCGTGTCGAAAAAGCAGACGACGGCGCCGAGCCCGAGCGTTTCGAGGCGCGGCCATGCTGCCTCCTTGATGGCGGACCTGATTAGGACCATCGTGAAGATCAGGGTCGCGAGCACGATCGGCACAAGCAGTGCAATCAACATCGCGGCGGGCCCTCCCCTTGCCTGGCGATGGTAGCCGAATGGCGGGGACGCACAACGGCCGTGTCGCCGGTGAAATATTCGCTGGCCTCCTGACTCTCGCTTCGCACTGCGGAATCTGAAGCCCCAAGCTCGATTCGCATCGTCCTCGCCCGGCCGGCCGCTGGGTCAGCGGCGTTTCTCGTTGGGCGTCACGACTGGAAGGAACGAGGGCAACAACCATGGCCAACAACGCGGGCACGATCCTGTCGCGCATCAAGGACGAAGAGATCGACTGGGTCGACCTCCGCTTCACCGATCCTAAGGGCAAGTGGCAGCATTTGACGATGGCGTCGGGCGTCGTCGACGAGGACAATCTCACCGACGGCTTCATGTTCGACGGAAGCTCGATCGCCGGCTGGAAGGCGATCAACGAATCCGACATGATCCTGAAGCCCGATCTCGATGCCGCATATGTGGATCCGTTCAGCGCGACGCCGATGATGGTTCTGTTCTGCAACGTGGTCGAGCCCTCGACCGGCGAGCTCTATGGCCGCGACCCGCGCTCGACCGCCACGCGCGCCGAAGCCTATCTCAAGCAGACGGGGATCGGCGACACGATCTTCGTCGGACCGGAAGCCGAGTTCTTCATGTTCGACGATGTCCGCTTCGAGGACAGCTACAACGCGTCCTGCTACCGCATCGACGACATTGAGCTGCCGACCAACACCATGCGCGAATATGAGGGCGGCAACCTTGCCCACCGCCCCCGCGCCAAGGGCGGCTATTTCCCGGTCGCACCGGTCGACAGTGCAATGGACATCCGCGGCGAGATGGTCTCGACCATGCTCGAGATGGGCTTGCCGATGGACAAGCACCACCACGAGGTCGCCGCGTCGCAGCACGAGCTCGGGCTCACCTACGGCGGGCTGGTCGAGACCGCCGATCGCATGCAGATCTACAAATATGTCGTGCACATGGTCGCGCACGCCTACGGCAAGACGGCGACCTTCATGCCCAAGCCGATCGCCAAGGATAACGGCAGCGGCATGCACACCCACATGTCGATCTGGAAGGGCGGCAAGCCACTGTTCGCCGGCAACGGCTATGCGGGGCTCAGCGAGACGGCGCTCTACTTCATTGGCGGCGTCATCAAGCACGCCCGCGCCCTCAACGCCTTCACCAACCCCTCGACCAACAGCTACAAGCGGCTGGTCCCGGGCTTCGAGGCGCCGGTGCTGCTGGCCTATTCGTCGCGCAACCGCTCCGCGTCGTGCCGCATCCCCTACGGCGCCGGCGAGAAGGCGAAGCGGGTCGAGTTCCGCTTCCCCGACGCGATGGCCAACCCCTATCTCGCCTACGCGGCGATCATGATGGCCGGCCTCGACGGCATCCAGAACCGCATCCACCCGGGCGAGCCGATGGACAAGAACCTTTACGACCTGCCGCCGCAGGAGCTGGTCGACGTCCCGACCGTCTGCGGCAGCCTCCGCGAGGCGCTGATCGCGCTCGACAACGACCGCGCCTTCCTGACCCGGGGCGACGTGTTCAGCGACGACCAGATCGACAGCTACATCGACCTCAACTGGGAGGAGGTCATGCGTTGGGAAACCACTCCCAGCCCCGTCGAATTCGACATGTATTATTCCTCTTAGACTCTG